>NZ_SOFT01000034.1:0-41850 GCF_004402645.1 Cryobacterium sp. TMT2-42-4 | reverse complement strand
CTGTCGCGATCAAGATCAACAACAGGCCCCGGAAGCGACTCGGTTGGACAACACCAGCCCAGCTCCTCGCCGACGCACTGCGATCCAGCTAACCAATCAGTGTTGCGACGACCGCTGGAATTCGCCCTAGAACTCGCCTGGCAGAAGTGGCCCTGTTTTCAGTCGGCGTTAACAGGCACCACCGAAATACCGGGGGAGCACTCACTGACGCTGGAGGAATTCGCGATCGTCGGCATGGTGCCGGAGGCTGTGGGATTGGTCGACGCCGATCGTGCCGCCGCATACCTGACCATCCTGGCCACCTAAACGCGAATTCCCCCCGACGCGTTGAATCGCTGGCTCGCCGAGGTGTGCATGCCCGTGGTTACGGCTGGGCTCGCGCTGGCACCCGAGGCGCCGCAGGTCCGGCAGTTGTCCGAATGGCTGTCCCGGGCGAGCTGACCGGGAGGCCGCTATTTTTGAAAAGGACTGAAAGTCGGCTCCGACGGACTTGCCTGGATATCCAGTTGAAGTGCGCTGACTAGGAGTTGGGTACCGATCATTAGAGGCAGAGCGGCCAACATCACCGTCGCCGCCGTCGCGATCACGGAACTGGCGACCTGGAAGCAGACCCAGATCGCGATTACGGCCCCGATACTGAACAGCCCGAGCCCCAGCACCAGCAGGAGTGCGATGGGGGAGAAGGACCAAAGAACGTAGCGATACCAGATGCGACGCCAGAAGCCCCGCACAAGCAGATTCAGCAGTTCCGGTACGACCTTGCTGAGTCGGATCGAAGAAACCTCGTCGGCGTAGACCGCAGGGATGGGAACATCGACGGCACCCACCTGAAGGATATTGAGGTGGATGAGCAGATCGTTCTCAAAACTGTAGCGACGTGACACCCGGTCGAGGGGGACACGCTTCAGGACCTCTGTGCGAACGGCCGTATAGCCGTTTTGCGGATCAAACAGGTTCCAATAGCCGGAGGCGAGCTTGGTCATGAAAGACAGAACGATGTTGCCGAAAACCCGGTAATTCGGCATCCCCTCGAAGGACTCGGGTGCGAAGAAGCGATTCGCCTTGGCGAAACCGTAACCGTCACGGGTGACGCGGTCCAGGAGATCCGGAAGGTGATTCGGGTCCATCTGGGCATCGCCGGCCATGATGACATTGACGTCAGCCCCGAGAGCCATGGCGGCCTTGTGCCCGGTGACGATGGCACCGCCGACCCCCTGGTTGACCTCATGGCGGATCAGCGTCACCCGGTCATCGCCCAGTCGCGCAACGACACCGCTTGTGTCGTCGGGACTACAATCATCGACGATCACGATGTGATCAACGTAATCGGGCATGGTTTCGATGACCGTCGCGATCATCCGTTCCTCTTTGTACGCAGGCACGACGGCCGCGATACAGGCTCCTTGGTACACGTCTAGTCCTTCTTGCTGGGGCGGGTGTCGGCGAACACCCAATAACGATAGGCGAAGTAGTTCCACACCGTTGACAGGCCAGTGGCGATGACCTTGCCCCCGAGCCAGCCGAGTGGTGAGGGATTGATCAACGTCACGATGAAGACAACGGCGATGGTGTTGAAGCCGACGAGCGCCGCGTACTTGAGTAGTGCGACGCCGTGTGCTGCACTCGATTCAAACGAAAAGTACCGTTGGATTGAGTAGGTGAAGAAGAAGCTGAGGAGGAAGGCGACGCCGGTCGCGAGCCAGAGCGGCCAGGCCAGCACCTCCCTGAGCAGAGCAAGAATGCCGATGTCGACCAAGAATGCCAAGCCTCCGGCGACAAGGTAACGCACGGCGGAATGGCGCACGATTCGACCGAATGCCGATTGTCTCGCTACGTCGTCGCCGAGGGGGTCTCCGGAGGCCAGCACCTCAGAGCAGCAGTTTCCGGGAAATAACTTGGTCGATCACGGCGTGGGACGGCACGATCGTCGCGCGTTCAGCAGCCGCGTCGACAAGACCGTCGATGGTGTCGAGGAATCTCGTGAACTGGGTCGTGAGCGGTTCCTGCGACGTCACCAATTCGGGAATCTCGATGACCGTCTGCTGGCGGTAACCGCGACCGTCGTCCACTGAATTCTCGGATACGTGACGGTAAATCGTCACGTCGCGCCGAAGCAGGTCGATTTCGATGAGCCGATCAAGTTCATACACGGAGAGCTGTCGGATCTTCCGCTGGCCCACACGGCTCGCAGAAACGCGGGCGATGGCGCCGTTCGAGAATCCGAGGGTCGTCTCAGCGACGTCCTCTGCGAGCGGAGCGGAGTCCCGGTGGAAAAAGCCGAGAGTCGCATCGACACTTGTGGGTGCCGAGCCGATGATGTTGATCGCGAGGTCCACGTCATGCACGAGCAGGTCCCAGGCAACGCCGGTGCGGATGCGCGGCGCGTACGGGGAGTGGCGCGTGGCGATGACGTGCACCGGGTTCTCAAGGAGGGACCGAGCCGTCAGAACTGCCGGGTTGTAACGCTCCAGCAGACCGCACATGAGCGGAAGGTCCCGCTGCTCAGCCCGGTCCAGGACCTCCCGGGTGCGGAGAAGGCTGTCAGCAACCGGTTTTTCGATCAAAAGCGGCCGGTCCTGGGCTAACACCTGCATGGCAAGGTCGTAGTGAGCCTCGGTGGCAGCGGCAACTACGACCGCATCCAGATCGGACAGGTCCGGGAGCTCAGGAGCCCAGGTTGCCCCATACCGATCGGCGACCTGACGGCCGATCTCTTCACGCGGGTCCACCAAGACGGCGAGCTCAGCGCGATCGGACTGGGAGATCACTCTGGCATGGTGGCTGCCCATATTGCCGGCGCCGACCAGGACTACACGCTTGCGAGCCGACATGACTCAGGCCCCCGCAATGGCGCGAACGGCCGTGATGATTTCGCTGAGGTCAGCATCCGTCAGGGTCGTGTTCACAGGAAGCGAGACGACCTCGGAAACGATCTTCTCGGCCACGGGAACGTCGGACGTGATCACTCGCGGGTGTGTGCGATAGGCGTCGTAGTCGAACACCAGTTTGGGATAGTAAATTCCGCTGCCGACGCCGCGCGCGGCAAGCGCTGCGACGAACTCGTCGCGATTCAGGCGGGCTTCCGGCGTGACCCGAACGGTGAACTGGTGCCAGACATGGCCGCGGCCCTCAAGCTGGCGTGGCACGACGATGCCGGGCACGTCCGCCAGCCCCTCGATCAGTCTGTCCGCATTCCGGCGGCGAGTGCTGACGGTCTGCTCGTAGCGTTCCAACTGTGGAAGGCCGAGGGCCGCTTGGAGGTCTGTCAGGCGATAGTTATGCCCGGCCATCTCGTAGACATAGCGTGACCGCATGCCCTGGTTCCGCAAAACGCGGAGCCGGTCGGCGAGTTCGTCGTCATCGGTCGTGATAAGTCCGCCTTCGCCCGTCGTGATGTTCTTCGTCGCGTACAGGGAGAAGGTGCCCAGGCCGTAGCTTCCCGCATAGCGGCCCTTGTAGCTGGCGCCGTGGGACTGAGCCGCGTCTTCAAGGATTCGAAGACTGCGATCGGTGGCAAGCGCCTGGATCGGATCCATGTCAGCCATCTGGCCGTAGAGGTGAACGGGAAGGATGACCTTGGTTTTGTCCGTGATTCGCTCGGCGAGTGAGGTCGGATCGATGTTGAAGTCATCTGCACGGATGTCGGCGAAAGTCGCCGTGGCTCCGGCTTCGAGAATGGCGTTCAGGGTGGCCGCGAACGTAAAAGGTGTCGTAATCACTTCATCGCCGGGTTTGAGATTCAGAATCTGAAGTGAGGCGACCAGGGCCGTCGTGCCGTTGTTCACGGCGATGGCGTGAGGGATCCCGAAGAGTTCTGCGAATCGATTCTCGAGCTTGGCAACCATTGGGCCCTGAGCCACGGCGCCTGATCGCAAGACCTCCATAACGAGCGCTTGTTCTTCTTCGCCAAACTGGACAGTGGTAATGGGAATCATTGTGCCTCGTAAGTTAGATTTTGTGAATCGAATCTCGACGTCGCGTTCTTTCCACAGTACCGGACCCTTCGCGGACCGCTTCCACCCGTACGCTCTGTCAGAGTTAGGCCACAATGAATTCCATCCATCCCACCGCACAGCTGATCGGTGAGGTCTCGCTCGGATCCGGCAATCTGATCGGGCCACTTGTCGTGATCATCGGCCCTGTGACCATCGGTGACGGTAACTGGATTGGGACCGGAGCGATCATCGGTGCTCCGCCAGAGGTTAGGAGCTGGCAGCATCCGATGGATGCGGCAGAGCTCGACACCGGTAGGGGAATCGTGATCGGTGACAGGAATGTCATTCGTGAGTACGTGCAGATACACCAGGGGTGGCACGACATCACGCGTGTCGGCAGCGATGTGTTCTTGATGAACCAGAGCTACATCGCGCATGACTGCACTGTCGGGGACCGAGCCACCCTGGCGTCCAGCGTTCTGCTCGCCGGTCACGTTCGCGTGGGGGAAGGTGCAAACCTCGGGTTGGGATCGAGTGTCCATCAGCGTTGCTATATCGCAGAAGGGGCCATGGTGGGGATGGGCTCTGTGGTGACGCGCAATGTGCCGCCCTTCGCGAAGGCCTACGGCAATCCAGCGAGAGTCCATGGGGCGAATGTCGTCGGAATGGAACGAGCTGAGATCCCGGCACCGACCATCAGCGCCGCGGTGACGACCTATGCGCTGCCATTCGACAATGCTCTGGAGAGCCTGGTGGGTGCGATCGGAATTGAGCGTGCTCTGGCCGGCTGGTTTCGTCACGGCACGGAGTGATGGAAACCGCCCGGCAGCCCACCGTGTCAGTGGCCTTGTGCACCTTCAATGGTGCCGCCTACATCGCGCAACAACTCCGAAGCATCCTGAGCCAGACCACACCGCCGAGCGAGATCATCGTCTCGGACGACGCGTCCACGGATGGCACCCTCGGCATACTCGAGCGGGTGCGTGCTGAGTGGCTGGCAGACGGTGGTGACGCTGCTGTGGACTTCCGGGTGATCCGAAATGCGGTGCCGCTCGGAGTCGCAGCCAACTTCGAGCAGGCCCTGTCAGAGTGCTCGGGCGAGTTGCTGGCACTGAGCGATCAGGATGACGTCTGGGCCCCCGGCCGCGTCCAGATAATGATCGGTGAGTTCATGCGACGGCCGAAGTTGCAGCTGCTGCACTCGGATGCCCTTCTCGTCGGCGGTGATGGGAACTTCCTGGGTAGGACACTCTTCACGACGCTCGGCATCACCGAGACCGAGAAGAGGGACGTGCATCAGGGGCGCGCATTCGACGTGCTCTTACGGCGCAACATTGTCACCGGCGCCACCGTGATGCTGCGCCGCGACCTCGTCGACCGGGCCCGCCCATTCCCGGAGGCGTGGGTGCACGACGAATGGCTGGCGATGGTTGCCGCGGCGACGGGGACCGTGGATTTCCTGGGCGACACCCTGGTCGACTACCGGCAACACGGCGGCAACCAGATCGGCGTCACGAGCCTGGATGCGGCCGGCCGGCTGTCCAGGCTGCAGGCGCCACGCACACAGCGCAACGCGCGTCTGCTGGCCAGGGCCGAGGCGCTTGATGACCGTGCGCCGGGCCTGGTTCCGGTTCCGTCCGACGCGTACCTTCGCCTGATTGCGGCGAAGGCAGCGCACGAGCGCGCCCGTAGCGCCCTGCCGAGCGCCCGGCTCCGCCGCGTGCTCCCCGTTCTGCGCCAGTGGCGCACCGGTGGGTACGCACGGTTCGGTCTGGGCCCCCAGGACGTTCTGCGAGACCTGGTTCAGCCGCTCTAGGGTCGGCGATCCTCTACTCTGAGAAAACAAGTCCGAGACGTGGCAGGGGTCGGACTTCGACGTGGGGGCGTCCCGCACAGGGATCTGAAAGGTTCGTGGTGAACAACTCTCGAATGCGTGCCGGCGGTTGGGGCTCCAGATTCAGGGCAGAGCGGGATGGCTACAGTCGCGCCGTCGAACCAGATCCCCACGGCCTGCCGCGGCTGCGACTCCTGCTGGCGTTCCCCGCTCTGCTGCTGATTCTCGGCATCGTGCTCGTGGCGCTCGGCATCAACGGTTCGTCCTCCGGCGTGTTCTTCAGCCAGGTGTCGTACGGCGCCGACCCGGACCTGATCGCCGGCCAGCCGCAGGTCACGCGCTCCGATGAGTGGAACGTGCAGACGGTCTGGGCCATCGCCCAGGTCGAACAGGGCCTGCCGCTCACCAACGAGACCTTCCCGGGCGGCATGGACGCGACCCTGCCGCAGGACCTCCCGCGCGTGGATTGGTCTGTCGCCTTCAGGCCTCACCTCTGGGGCTTCATGCTGATGGACGTCGACCATGCTATCGCCTTCAAGTGGTGGCTGCCCGGGCTTGCTCTCGCAGCCGCGGCGTACGCGTTCCTGGTCACCGTCATCCCGCGTCGGCCCGGGGTGTCGGCGATGCTCGCGGTCGGGTTCTTCTTCAGCCCGTTGTTCCAGTGGTGGTTCCTCTCGACCACACTGTGGCCGGCCGTCTGGGCGCTGGTCACGATGACGGCTCTGGTCTGGGCGTTCCAGAGTCCGTCCCGACGGTCCCGCTGGGCTTTCTCCGCCCTCGTGGCCTACCTGACCGTCGTGATGGCGATGGGAATCTACGTCCCGTTCATCGTGCCGGCCGCCGTCGTGGTGCTGTTCTACGGGATTGCCCTGATGATCGAGCAGCTGCGCCGGGGCACGGGGTGGCGGGCGACGCTCGCCCGCCTCGTGCCGGTTGTGGTTGCCGGTGCGGCGGCATCCGTCGTGGCGGTGGTGTGGCTGGCCACCAAGCTGTCAACCGTTCAGGCTTTTCTGGGCACCGCGTATCCGGGGAACCGGTCAACTCCGACGGGCGGCAACGGGCCGTTGAGCTTCGCCTCCGCTGTTGGTTCCTCGTTCACCCAGGCCTTGAATGAGCAGCGGGCTGGTTTCCTCGGTGGCAATTCGTCCGAGGCCGCGACCTTTTTTTATCTGGGCGTCTTCCTGATTCCTGTCGTGGTCTGGATCGTCGCCAGGGAGGCGAGGATGCACAAAACCCTTCCGTGGGCGATGATCGGCCTCGCCACTGCCGTGGCGGTGCTGCTGGCGTATCTCTACCTGCCCGGCTGGGATGCGATCGCTCGGTTGCTCCTGCTCGACAAGACCACGCCGAATCGGGTCCGACTCGGGATGGGGCTGGCCTCCATCGCCCTGGTCGCCTACGTCATCGCCTACCTGGACCTGAACCGGGCGCGGGCCGGTAAGTGGCTCGCCGGAGCCGCTGCGGCCGCCTTTCTGCTGTCCCAGCTTGCCATCGGCGCCCTGGCGTGGCGACGGCTGCCGGGCATGCTGGAGCCGGTGCAGCTGTGGTGGCTCTGGGCGCTGCTCTCCGCCGCGGCCATCTACTTCGTCGCTCGGCGCCGTCCGCACCTCGCCGCGACCGCGTTCCTGATCGTGACCGTCGCCGGCTCCGGACTGACCAATCCGATCTACCGCGGCGTCTTCGACCTGCGGGAAACCGCCGTGTCCCAGGCTGTCGCCGCCCTGGACGAGGCGGCTCCGAAAACCTGGGTTGGCGTCGGCGGCGGGTTGACCACGGCCATGCTGCTCGAGTCCGGGGTGCGGGCCTTCAACGGGTTTCAGGGCGCGCCCTCTGCCGGAATGTGGGGCGCGATCGATCCAGCCGGTGTGTACACGCTGCAGTGGAACCGGCTGGCGGGGGTGAGCTGGGTGGCCGGGCCGGGCGAACCGGTCGTTGCCAATCCCGCGGCCGATCAGATCAGCGTGACCTTCGATGCTTGTTCCGCCTTCGCCCAGGCAGAGGTGGGCTACGTGCTCGCCGACGACAAGCGCCTCGATCTGGCCTGCCTGTCCCCAGTTCGTACCTTTGACCTGCCGAAGTCCAGTCTGTCGATCTATCGGGTCGCTGCGCCCTAGCCTCTGGGCGTCGCGACGACGGTGAGTCCGAGGGCGTGACGCACCAGAATCCGGATGCCGTCGCTGCGGCGGGCCCGGACGGCGTCCGGGATTCGGGTCAGTGCGTTCACCCGCGACGACAAGTGCAGGCGTGCGGCTCGCGCCGCACGGGGCCAGCCGTGGCCGTTGAACTCGACCGCGAGGCCGCGGAAGAAGCCCTGTTCCTCGGCGAAGCGGCTGCCGTCGGCCGCCCGCCAGGACGAGACGCTGGACGCGTGGCGACGGTACTCGAAGACGACCTGGTCGTCGAGCAGCAGGCTCCCGCCACGCACGGCGAGGTCGAGGGCCAGCCCGAGATCCTGCACAATGCTGAAATCCGGCCGGAAGCCGACCGCCGTGACCGCGGAGCGGTTCCAGGCGATCGCCGGAAAGTTCATCCAGTTGCCCCGCGTGATGCTCACCGCGAGCGGCTCCCCGGCGAGTTCGAGTGACCCGTGGAGCCGGGGCCGGTACAGGGACTTGACCCGGTCGACAAGGGGTGTGGTGACCTGCCCGTGCTCGTCGATGACGCGTGTGCCGGGGTGGATGAAGGCCACCGTCGGATGCTCCTGGATCAGCTGGGTGATCCGGCCGACATAGTCGGGGAGCATCACGTCGTCGCAGCCGAAGATTGTCAGCCACTCGTTCTCGGCCAGGTCGATCGATGCCTGGAAGTTCGCGTTGATGCCCAGATTGACCGGATTACGACGGTAGATGATTCTGGGGTCCGCCAGCCCCCGCAGCCACCGGCCGGCCGTTTCGTCGGGGTCGTGGTCGTCGATCACCACAAGCCGCCAGTCCGGGTCGACCTGCGCGAGCACGCTGCGCACCGCGGCCTGAAAATGGTCGACACGACCGTAGAACGGCATCATGATGTCGAGTGTCACCGGGATCTCCTTCGTGGCCGACGAGGGTCGGAGTGGGCGGATCACCGTGATGGCCGGATAGCATTCACGAGTGAAACCATCCTCGCTCATGTCCCAGGCGGCTCTCTCCACAGTAGGCGTCCTGGCTCAGGGGCTGTCCCGTTTCGCGTACACGGTGCTCATCGGTCGGTTCATGGGGCCGAGCGAGCTTGCAGAGGTGTCAGCGTGGATCGCGCTGTCGCTCATCCTCTCCCTGCTCTGGCCGACCGGGGCAGGCAACGCGGCCTCCCATTTCCTTTCCCATGCCCGGGCGCTCGGATACTCCCCGGTGCACGCCCTGCGCCTGATTCAACGCTCTTTTTGGATTTCCTGCCTGGTCATTCTCGCCATCGGCATCCCGGTCAGCATCTTCGTGCTGGGGGCGGACCCGGCGGATGCGGCCGCGATCGCCGCCCTGATCGTCGCGTATTCCGGCTACATTCTCGCGCGTGGCATCGAGGTCGGTCTGGGGCGAATCACCTCGGCAGCCGTGTGGGATGTCATCTCCTCCGCACTGACCATGGTTCTGCTGATCGTGGTCCTGGCCGCGCAACTGCCGTGGGCCCTGCTCTGGCCGCTCGCCATCGGGTACGCCCTGTTCGGCTTGCATTCCCTGCGCGGCGCGCACCGAGGGCACGAAAGCCTGCAGCAGGAGAGCGTCACCGCACCGGCCAGCATCTGGAAGCTCATCTCCTGGAACTCGCTCGGGCTCCTGGCCTCGAACGGCTTGATTCAGTTTGCGATGGTCTATGTCTTCATCGTCGAGTCCCCGGCGCGGGCCGGGCTGTTCGCGGCGGCGATGGCGCTCGCCACACCGGCGTCGATGCTGAGCCAGGCGGTGACCCAGGTTCTGATTCCGCGGTTCTCAGAGTGGGCGGCCGTCGACCCGGCGGCAGCACGGAAAAATTATCTGGGCGTCTTCGGGGTGATGTTCGTCGGTCTGGGGATCGTGTTCGGGGCCGTCGCGCTGGCCAGCCCCCTCATCGTGAGCATCGTCTTCGGAGCCGGCTACCGGTCCGCGGGGCCGATCATGGCGCTCCTCCTGATCGGCGTGTTCGCGTTCTCGATCGGCCTCGTCGCCACCGCCTTCCTGCTCACGACGGATCGAACCATGGTGGCGACGGCCGCCTCCATCGCCGGGCTGGTGACAGGACTCGTCGTCATGCTCGTCGGCACTCCCGCCTGGAGCGGGTCGGGCGCCGCCGCGGCCGGCGTGATCGCGGGATATTCGGTGACCACCTGCTGCGTGGTTATCGCCTCGTTCCGACGGTCCCGGTCTCCGTCGCCGCAGTCGGTGGCGGTCACGCTCCGTTAGGCTGCAATCGCTTCACCCGTTTCACACCATCTCCACAGTTCTCCCTCGCAAAAGGACATCATGACCGACTCCACCGCTGTCGAATCCGCAGTCGTCGCTATCGAACTCTCGATCGTCATGCCTTGCCTTAATGAGGCGGAGACCCTTGCCATCTGCATCGACAAGGCCCAGGCCTACCTCTCCGGCGCGGGGATTGTGGGCGAGGTCGTCATCGCCGACAATGGCAGCACCGACGGATCCCAGCAGATTGCCCTCGACCACGGCGCCCGGGTCGTACCCGTTGCGGCGAAGGGTTACGGCAACGCACTGATGGGGGGGATCGTCGGCGCGCGGGGTACCTATGTCATCATGGGCGACGCGGATGACAGCTATGACTTCAGCGCCCTGGACCCCTTTGTGGCACGGCTCCGGGCCGGCGATGAACTCGTGATGGGGAACCGGTTCCGCGGCGGGATCGAACCCGGGGCCATGCCGCCCCTGCACAAATACCTCGGAAACCCGGTTCTGTCGACGATCGGGCGGATGTTGTTCCGCTCCGAGATCCGCGACTTCCACTGCGGCCTGCGCGGCTTCAACCGCGAATCGATCCTCGGCCTCGGGCTGATCACCACCGGCATGGAGTTCGCCAGTGAGATCGTCGTGAAATCCACCCTCGACGGGTTACGCGTCAGCGAAGTACCGACCACCCTGTCCAGAGACGGCCGGAGCCGTCCGCCGCATTTGCGGAGCTGGCACGACGGATGGCGTCACCTGCGGTTCCTGCTGTTGTTCAACCCCCGCTGGTTATTCCTGATCCCGGGGTCGGTGGCGTTCGCAGTCGGTCTGCTCGCTACCGTCGCCCTGGTGTTCGGGCCACTGGAGATCGGCCGGGTCGGACTGGACGTATCCAGCCAGGTGTATCTGGCCGCGCTGACGGTCGTCGGGTACCAGGCGGTGTTGTTCGCCCTGTTGACCAAGCTCTACGCCCGGCACGAGGGGTTCCATCTCCCGCGGAGCCAGGCGTTCGAGCGGTTCGCCGAGCGAGCGAGCCTGGAAAGCGGAGCGGTCGTCGGGCTCACTCTCTTCATGGCCGGCCTGGGTGTCGCGATCGTTCAGTTGGCCACGTGGGGCGCATCGGGCTTCGGCCCTCAGGACCCGGTTGACACGATGCGCCTGGCGGTGCCGGCGGCACTGTTCATGATGCTGGGCTTCCAGACGGCGATGTCGGGAATGTTCCTCGGCATCCTCTCGGTCGACATCCGCCGGACCTAGATTTCGTTGTCGGCGCGGGCTCGGCCCTTGCTCGGGTCGGCTCCCGGCGACCTTTACTCCGGCTGCCGGTGCGGCGTGGGCTGCAGCAGGCTGCGCCAGCTCTTGCCCTGCGCGGCCTTCACGGCGCAGATCAGCAGCAGCAGCCAGCCGAAGTCGACCAGCACGGTGCTTTCGGCCGCCGAGGTGACCAGCAGGGTCACCAGCACCAGCGGCGACCAGACGTAGACCATCGAGCGCTTGTCCGAGGCGAGCAGCCACGACCGCCAGAAGGCGAGCATCACGAGCGCGAGGAACGAGAGGAGGCCGACCAGGCCGACCTGGAAGTAGACGTCGAGGAACGCGTTCAGCGCGGAGGCCTGCGGGCGCCCGGTGACGAAGCTGAGCCAGCCGTAGGGCGTGACGTCGACGGGCCAGAGACCGGCCCAGCCCCAGCCCTCGAGCGGGTTCAGCATGGCCAGACGCCAGATTTCGCTCCAGAGTGTGGTGCGGGCCTCGAACTCGCTGCCCGCGTTCAGCTGGTCGGTGATGCGCGCGCGGGCCGCAACCGCGATGATGCCGGCCACGACGGTGCCGCCGAGCAGCCCGATCTGCAGCAGCCACCGGTTCGCGACGGGCGTGGCGCGCAGCCAGATCAAGGCCAGCGCGGCGAGGCCCACGAACAGGGCCACCACGAGGATGACGGGGGAGCGGGTGAGTAGCAGGCCGAACACGGCCAGGGCGATGGAGCCGATGCCGAGCCCGCGCCGCACCGACCGGGACCGCAGCTCGACCGCGAAAGTGACCGCCGCGATCAGCGAGACCAACCCGAACACGTTGCGAGAGCCGAAGAGGCCCTGCACGGGCCCGAAAGAGTCGATGTTGCCCTGGATGCCGAGGAAGACGAAGGGCGTGTCGAGCAGCAGGCCGGAGAGCACTTCCAGAGCCAGGGACACTCCGAGCAACACCCGCAGCACGTCGCCAGTGGCGCGCACGACCTGGATGGTGTCGCGGGCCAGGGCGATGTAGATGGCCAAAAAGGTGAAGGCGAGCTGGTAAAGCGAGGCGCTGAGGGTGTGCAGCGGGTAGCTGGACCACAGCACCGACAGGGCACACCAGCCCACGAAGACCATGATCGAGATCGGCAGGAGCCCGTGCCAGTCGACGCCGGCCCAGCGGGCGGTGAGCGAGAACGCGGCCAGCACGACGAGGCCCACGAGAATGCCGACGACGCCGGGCGGGCCGATCACGGCGCGCAGGGCAGTGGTCGAAAAGGCGAAGCCGATGATGACCAACGCCAGCGAGGAGGCGAACTTGGGGGAGGCGAACAGCCGTGTGAACTGGTCCGGCACGGCGGGGGGATACGCGCGGTAGGTCATGACGTTCCCACGCTACCGCCTACGGCATCCGTTGATTGGTTGCCTGCTGTCGCTTCGTGATCACGGCGAGCACGACCAGCAACAGCCAGCCGGACTCGATCAGGATGCGGCTTTCGGCCAGGCTCTGGGCGATCAGGGCTACCAGGAGCAGCAGCGGGAGCAGGGCGGAGGCCGCGTAGGGTTCCGTGTCGGCGAGGGCGCGCCTGGGTCGGTCGACCGCGAGGAACCAGCAGCGCCACAGCGTGGAGAAAACGGCGGCGGCGAAGACGATCAGCCCGAGGACGCCCAGCTGAAGCCAGACGTCGAGCCAGGCGTTGTGCGCCTGAAGGTAGACGACGCCGCGGCGCACGGCGAGACCCTCGAAGGGTTCGACCCAGGGGGCCCAGTAGCTCACCCAGCCCCAGCCGAACACCGGGCGCTCGGCGGCCAGCCCGGCCACGCTGCGCCAGATGTCGAGGCGGCCGGTGAGGTCGGCGGATTTGCCGAGCAGGGCGAGGAGCTGCGGCGTGAGGGCCACCAGGCCGACACCGCCGACGACCACGGATGCCGCGGCCACCAGGTACACCGGCCGGCGCCCCTCGGGGGGCCGGCGGCGGGCCCAGAGGGCGAAAAGCAGTGCCAGGGCGACGGCGGCGGCGGCAAGCGTCACGGTCGCGGACCGGGTCAGCAGCAGCATGAGCACCGCGAGGCCCAGCCACGCCAGGCCCCAGTTGCGGCTCACGGTGCCGGCGGCCAGCTGCACGGCGAAGACGATCACGGCGATCAGCGCCACGAATCCGAGCAGGTTGCGGTTGGCGACGATGCCCTCGATCGGGCCGCCCTGGAACAGGATGCCGCGGGTCCAGTAGTACGACTCCGGCACGTTGCGGGTGCCGTAGTCGACCCAGAAAGGGAGCAGGGCCTGCCGCACGAACAGGGCGACGATGAGCTCGAAGGCGAGGGACAGGGCGAGGATCCAGCGCAGTGCGGCGGCGAGCGTGCGCAGCAGCTCGGCCCAACTCAGGCACAGGGCGAGGAACAGCGCGGCCAGCGTGGTTGCCCACTGCAGGGTGACCCCGATCAGGGAGGCGCCGAGGTAGAACGACCAGGCCAGCGACAGGGTGGCCAGACCGAGGAAGGCGATGAGCGATTTCGGGAACCGCGACCACATCCAGTCCGGGTTCAACTTCACGAGGGCGACGACGCTGCTCACGACGACGATCAGCGCGATCGCGCCGTAGCCCCACCAGCCGAACACACTGCGCCAGAACTGGCCGGCCAGGACGGAGAAAAAGACGAGCGTCGCGAAGGTTCGAACGACGAATCGGCTCTGGACGGCGGGCATGTGTCTAAGGCTAGAGTGTGCCGGGGCGGTCACCGATCATTTTCTATACCCCCTGGGGTATACTTATCCCGGAGGTTCGAATGAAAACGATCATTGTTGGTGGAGTTGCGGGCGGAATGTCGGCGGCGACGCGGTTGCGTCGGCTGGACGAGACGGCAGACATCATCATATTTGAACGCGGCCACTATGTCTCGTTCGCAAACTGCGGACTTCCCTATTACGTGGGCGGCGTGATCACGGACCGCAGCAACCTCCTGCTCCAGACCCCGGCATCCCTCGGGGCCCGCTTCCGCCTCGACGTGCGCGTCGACCACGAGGTCACGGCGATCGACCGGGAAGCGAAGACGGTCTCCGTGCGCCAAACACAGACCGGCGCCGAGACCACCGAGACGTACGACCGCCTCATCCTGGCTGCCGGGGCGACGCCCCGAACCGGGATCACCCCGGCCGGCCTCGCCACTCGCACCCTGCGCACGGTCGACGACGTCGACCACATCACCGCTCTGCTGGCCGGTATCACGGGTCAGGCCTCCGCCGTCGTCATCGGCGCCGGGTTCATCGGCCTGGAGGCCGTCGAAAACCTCGTTCGCCGCGGTGTGCACGTGACCCTGGTCGAGTTCGGCTCCCAGGTCTTCGGGCCCTTCGACGCCGAGATGGCCGCGCCGATCTTCGACGAGCTGCTGCTGCGGGGCGTTGACGTACGCCTGAACACGACCGTCGCCGCCGCCGTCGACGCGGGAGTCAAGCTCAGCGACGGATCCGTCGTTCCGGCCGACCTCGTCATCGACTCCGTCGGGGTGCTCCCCGACACCTCGCTCGCCGCCCGAGCGGGCATCACGATCGGCGCGAGCGGCGGCATCGCCGTCGATGGCAGTCAGAGGACCAACGACCCGTCGATCTACGCGGTCGGCGACGGCGTCGAGAAGATCGACGCCGTCGACAAGAGCGGCATCCTGATCACCATGGCCGGCCTCGCCAACCGGCACGGCCGGGCGGCCGCCGACAGCATTGCCGGCGAGCCCGCGTCGGCCTCCCCGGTGCTCGGAACCGCCATCCTCGGCATCTTCGGCCTGACGGTGGCCATGGTCGGCTGGAGCGAGAAGCGTCTCGTGCAGCGCGGCCGCGCGCACCGGGTCGTGCACACCCACCCGGCGTCGCACGCCACTTACTACCCCGGCGCCGAGGGCATGTCGATAAAGCTCCTGATCGACCCGGCGACGGATGCCATCCTCGGCGCCCAGATCGTCGGCGGCAGCGGCGTCGACAAGCGCATCGACATCCTGGCGACGGCGATGACCGGCGGACTGACGGCATCCGCTCTCACCCGCCTCGAGCTGGCATACGCGCCGCAGTACGCGTCGGCGAAGGACCCGATCAACCAGCTCGGCTATGTCGCCGACAACCTTGCCGCGGGAACGACGCGTGCGCTGCAGTGGCACGAGCTGGCCGCCGCCCGGGCCGCGGGCGCGGTGCTCGTGGATGTGCGCTCGGTGGCGGAGTTCGCCGCCGGGAACATTCCCGGCGCGATCAACGTTCCGGTGGACGAACTGCGGGACCGCCTGGCCGAGCTGCCCGACGCACCTGTGATCGTGCACTGCCAGGTGGGCCAGCGCGGGCACACGGCCGCACGCATCCTGAGCCAGAACGGGTTGGACGTGCAGAACCTCGACGGCGGCTACCGCACCTGGATCGCCGGCGAAACCGCTCTCGGCCTGATGCCCGTCATCGCCGCCAAGTCTGAAAGGATTCCGGCATGACCGAAATCACCGCTACCGCTACCGCTACCGCTACCGCTGCCGACGTCGCTGGGGAACAGAACCAGAAGAAGATCCTCAACCGGTTGCGCCGGGCCCAGGGCCAGCTCGCGGCGGTCATCACCGCCGTCGAGGCCGGCGGCAGCTGCAAGGATGTCGTCACCCAGCTCGCCGCCGTGTCCAGCGCCCTCGACAAGGCCGGTTTCGTCATCGTCTCCACGGCGATGCGCGAGTGCCTCGACAACCCGCAGGGGGAGAACTCCCTCACCGTCGAGGAGTTGGAGAAGCTCTTCCTGACGCTGGCGTAGCCGCCCGACGCAGGTTGTGGAAGTGGGCGCACGGTAGAACGTGCGCCGCGCTCCACAACCTGCGCCGAGGCATCCGTCGCAGTCGCTGGCTCGCCTAGACGAAGGCCGCCTGGCCGGTGATGCTGCGCCCCACGATCAGGGTGTTCATCTCCCGGGTGCCCTCATAGGAGTAGACGGCCTCGGCGTCGGAGAAGAAGCGCGCCACATCGTACGAGAGCACGATGCCGTTGCCGCCGAATAGTTCGCGGCACCAGGCGACCGTTTCGCGCATCCGGGCGGTGGTGAAGAGCTTTGCCAGGGCGGCGTGCTCGTCGCGCTGGCTGCCCTCGTCGAGCATCTGCGACACCCGCACGACCATGCCCAGGCTGGCAGTGATGTTGCCGAGCGACTTCACCAGCAGGTCCTGCACCAGCTGATGGCCGCCGATCTCCTTGCCGAACTGCGTGCGCTCCTTCGCGTACGCGACGGCCGCCTCGTAGGCGCCGATCGACGTTCCCACGGCTGCCCAGGCCACCTCGGCGCGGGTCAGGCGCAGAACCTTCGCGGTGTCCTTGAACGAGTTCGCGTTCTGCAGCCGGTTCTTTTCGGGCACGACCACGTTCTCGAGCACGATGTCGGCGTTCTGCACCGAGCGCAGGCTGATCTTGCCCTCGATCCGGGTGGCACTGTAGCCGGGGGTGTCGGTGGTCACGATGAAACCCTTGACCATGCCGTCGGCGGTGTCTTTCGCCCAGATGATGGTGATGTCGGAGAAGGTGGCGTTGCCGATCCAGCGTTTGGCGCCGTTCAGAAGCCACGTGTCGCCGGTGCGGGTGGCCGTCGTGCGCAGTCCCTGCGCCGCGTCCGAGCCGGAGAGCGGCTCGGTCAGCCCGAATGCCCCCACGAGCTCCCCGCTCGCCAGGCGCGGCAGCCACTCGTCGCGTTGCTCCGGCGAGCCGGTCGCCGAGATGGTTCCGCAGGCGAGGCCGTTCTGCACCCCGACGAACGTGGCGACGGATGCGTCCACGCGCGCCGTCTCCAGGGCCACGAAGCCGCGGAACACCGCGGAGTTCGGGAAGGGCCGGGTCTCGGGCCAGCTGAAGGAGTAGGCCCCGAGCGCCGCCAGCGGCCGGATGACCTCGGCCGGGAACTCGGCGCGCTCCCAGCATCCGTTCACGATGGGCCGAACGTCCGACTCGAGGTAGGCGCGCAGATTGGCGAGCGCGGTCTTCTCTTGATCGGTCAGCAGATTCTCGTAGCCGTAGAAGTCGCTGGACAGTAGCTCGAAGGTCATCAGGTGCTCCATTGCAGGGGGTGGCGACGGCCGGCGTGCGGCGGTCGGCGGATGTTCGCAGCCTACGGTCGCGGAACCGGCACGCCGCAGGCGGTTGGTAGTTTGGTCTAAACCGAAGAGTGCAGGAGAGCGCCATGTTTGTGGGCATCACCAATTCGCCGCGGCACTATGCCTGGGGTTCGACCACCGCCATCGCGGGTCTGCTCGGTTACGATCCGTCGGGCACAGCCGAGGCCGAACTCTGGCTGGGCGCACACCCGGGATCGCCGAGCGTCATCATTGACCCCGAGCAGGTCGGCGGCCACCACACCCTCCTGGACTGGATCCACGCAGCCCCGGAGGAGGCCCTCGGCGCCGCGCTCGCCGCGCCCGCTGCTCCGCGGTTGCCGTATCTCCTGAAGATCCTCGCCGCCGCGGGGCCGCTCTCGCTGCAGGCGCACCCGACCGCGGAGCGGGCACGGATCGGCTTCGGCCTGGAGAACGCGGCCGGTATTCCGCAGGATGCGGCGGACCGCAACTACCGCGACCCGTTCCATAAGCCCGAGGTGATCTTCGCCCTGAGCGACACCTTCGAGGCCCTCTGCGGGTTCCGCGAGCCGCCCGAGATCCGCGGCATCCTGGGCGAGCTGCGCGCCCTCGACGTGGCCTCGGACGACCCGCAGCCCGGCGCGCTCGATGCGCTCGAGCGGCACCTGCTCGGCGACGACGCCCTGCGCGACTGCGTCGACTGGCTGTTGCGCGACGGCCGCGGCGGCGATTCCGGCGAGGTGGCCTGGCTGGTCGAGCGGGTGGTTGCCCTCGCCGTCAGCGCGGCCGACCTGGCCGAGAGCGGCGCGATCCTCGACTACCCGCTCGAGCTCGCCACCGTGCGGGACCTCGCCCGCGCCTACCCGGGAGACCCCGGCATCGTGATCTCGCTGCTGACGAACCGGGTGTCGCTGAAGCGCGGCGAGGTGCTCTACCTGCCGGCCGGGAACATCCACGCGTACCTGTCCGGCCTCGGTGTGGAGCTGATGGCCGCCTCGGACAACGTGCTGCGCGGCGGGCTGAGCCCCAAGCACATTGACGTCGACGAACTGCTCGAGGTGCTCGATTTCACACCGCTGCCCGTGCCGTACCTTCCGCCCGTGCTGTCGTCTCCGGGCGTCTCGGAGTACCGACCCGACGTCGACGACTTCGTGCTCGTGCACATCGCGGCGGAAGCCGCGGATGCGGGTGCGGGTTCTCGCACGGGAGTGCCGATGCGGCAGTTCACGCTGACGGGGCCCGCGATCGCCATCTGCACGGCCGGGGGATTTCTGGTGGCCGGCGCGGGGGCATCCGTCGCCCTCAAGCGCGGCGAGTCCGTCTACATCACGCCCGATGAAGGCACGCTCACGTTTGCCGGCGTCGGCGAGGTTTTTCTGGCCACGACCCCCTAGCCCTGGCTCCCCACCAATTCGACGGAGATTTTGCGCTCGAACCCGCTATTTGCAGGTTTGTGCGCTGTTCGGAGCAAAATCTCCGTCGAATTCGTTCGCGGTCGCCCTTCCGCGCAGCAGCGCGGAGGTGCTGGGGCGGTCTGATCGGGAGCGTCCGGGCGGGAAACGGTGCCCCCCCCACCCGGTGGGGGCGGCGCGTTATCCCCAAGGTGACGGATGCCGCGGCGCGTGTTCGACTCCGCTGCAAGGCTGCGGGCCATGCGCTCACTAACCAGGGACATCCTCGACCACGGACTCTTCGTCAAGCGCGCCGCACTCCGCGCCCGAGGCTGGAGCGATGGGCACCTCCGCGGCGAGGTCAACCGGGGAACGGTCGTGCGAGTGCGCAAGGGCTGGTACTCGGTTCCGTCGGCGCCGCCGTCGGCCGTCGAGGCGTTCCGGATCGGAGGCCGGCTGGCCGGATTGAGCTGCCTGAAGTCCTACGGGATCTGGACCCCAACCACCGGCAGGCTCCACGTCAGCGTCCCCAGCGCCGCGCGCGGGTTGCGGCGCCCGACGGACATGCGCGCACGGCTGGATGTGCTCGACGGTGTGCGGTGTCGCGTGACGTGGAGCGACGACGCGATCGGCGGACGGGGCGACTGCGTGTGGCGTACCAGCGTGCACGAGGCCCTGGTGCACATTCTGAACAACCACGACCGGGTCACCGCAATCGTGTGTCTGGATGCCGCGTTGCACAGCGCCCAGGAAAACGGCGTCGGGATTATTCTCGACGACCTGGGCTGGATCTTCGCCCGCGCGCCGCTGCGGGTTCAGTCCTGGCGCGACGAGGTCGACGGACGCGCCGCCGCGGGTGGGGAAACGGAATTCCGGCTCAACGCCCTGGCCGCGGGCATCCCCTTCGTTCCGCAACCGTTCGTCAGCGGGGTCGGGCATCTCGATGGCCAGATCGGGCCGTCGACCTTCGTCGAGATCGATGGGAAGGACTGGCATGACGATCCGATCGCCTTCGAGGTCGACCGGGAACGTGATCTGCTTGTTGCAAGCCAGAACGGGCGCACCCTGAGGTTCAGCTACGCGCTCCTTCGCAAACAGTGGGGGTTGTGTGTGCGGGCGATGGTCACGGCGCTGGAGTACGACTACCTCCGCGAGCCGTCGGCTGCGTTTCCGCCGTTCCACGAGCGGATGATGCGGGCTCGCCGCCGTCTCGGTTAGGGCCCGGGTCGGTTCCCGGCCCCCGCATCAGTTGTCGCCCCTGCGCCGCGGCGCGCACCCGCCCAGCTCGCGGTCGAGCCGCCTGGCGCACCCGCGCGCGTCGCAATCACGGCCCCATCCGTTGCCCGACCCTGCCCGCCCCCCGCGTCCGCCACCCTGCGGGCCGAACGAATTCGACGGAGATTTTGCGAATTTAGGCTTGAAAACTCCAGTTATGGGGGTGGTGAGGCAAAATCTCCGTCGAATTCGTCCGGGAACTCGCGCCGGGCAGCGGCGAGCCGCGCCGGGCACCCGGGCGACCCGCCCCGACGAGCTGCCGCGCTGATCGACCAGCAGCAGCCTCCGCCACCGAGGCTAGGCTTGCAGAGCGGCAGTGCTCGATTGCCGTCAGATCTTGCGAGGTTCAGATGGCGTGGCTTGTCACCGGAGGTGCCGGATACATCGGTTCCCACATCGTTCGTGCGTTCCTGAAGGAGGGCATCGAGGTGGTCGTCATCGACGACCTCTCCAGCGGGCACGCTGAATTCGTGCCTGCCGACGTGCCGTTTGTGCGCGGCACCCTCCTCGACCGAGAGCTGCTGATGCGCACCTTCGCCGAGCACGCCGTGACCGGCGTCGTGCACGTCGCGGGCTACAAGTATGCCGGGGTCTCGGTGCAGCGCCCGCTGCACACCTACGAGCAGAATGTCACGGCCATGGCCACCCTGCTGTCGGTCATGCAGGCGTGCGAGGTCGAACGGATGGTGTTCTCCTCGAGCGCGGCCGTCTACGGCACCCCGCACACCGACCTGGTCACCGAGGACACCCCGAAGAACCCCGAATCTCCCTACGGTGAGTCCAAACTGATCGGCGAATGGTTGCTGCGCGATCAGGCCGTCGCTGCCGGGCTGCGCTACACGGCGCTGCGCTACTTCAACGTGGTCGGGTCCGGAGCGCTCGACCTGCGCGATACCAGCCCGCACAACCTCTTCCCCCTCGTCTTCGACGCGCTGATGGAGGGCCGCATCCCGAGCATCAACGGCGACGACTACGCCACCGCCGACGGAACGTGCGTGCGGGACTACATCCACGTGGCAGACCTGGCCCTCTCGCACGTGGCTGCGGCCCGCCACCTGGACGCCGGCGAGCCGGTGCTTCCCGTCTACAACCTCGGCAGCGGCGACGGAGTGTCGGTGGGGCAGATCATGTCCACCGTGGCGGCCGTCACCGGCATCGACTTCACGCCCGTGATCGGTCCGCGCCGTGCGGGGGACCCCGACCGGATCGTCGCCTCCGGCGAACTCGCGGCGCGCGATCTGGACTGGGCCATGCGCCACAGCCTGGAGCAAATGGTGCAGAGCGCCTGGGAATCGCGGCAGGCGGCATCCGTCTCAGCGTTGTGACCAATCAAATCCCACCGATTTTCGCTCTTGGGCGAGTCGAAACCCTCCAGCAAATATCGAGGGTTTAGTATCAGCGACTTGACGGCGAGGAATTACACGGCTGTAATTAGTCCTGACGCGTAATTTTGGGCACATTTTGCAGTGGGGTGGATGACGATATGGCGCTATCAGAGTCTCGTGCCGGGGTACCGGAGGACTGGTTCATTGACCCGGTCCGTCTGGGAGTTCCCGGTGTTCGCAAGGAAGCGGGCGACGGCGATCTTCTGTCGTGGCAATCGGACTCGCTCTGCGCGCAGACCGATCCGGAGGCGTTCTTCCCCGAAAAGGGTGGGTCGACCCGCGATGCCAAGAAGATCTGCTCCTCGTGCGAGGTGAAAACCCAGTGCCTCCAATACGCGCTCGCCAACGACGAGCGGTTCGGAATCTGGGGCGGCCTGTCCGAGCGGGAACGGCGCAAACTGCGCAAGCGGGCCAGCTAGGCCTCAGACGGGCCGTAAAACGACCCACGGCATGCGGATCCGGACCCGACGCCGGCTGCGACACCGGAGGCGAGACAGTGTTTTTCAGGCTCGCCCCTCCCATTGCTCCTCATCGGGCCCGATCCGACCTAGGCTGATCTCCATATGCATGCCAGAGTCACCGCCATCCTCGTTGCCCGTAACGGCGCCAAGCACCTCGAACGCACTCTCGAGGCGCTGAGTCGCCAGACACGTCAACCCGACGTTGTGATCACGGTCGACTGCGGATCGACCGACACGACGGCGGCGCTTCTGGCTGCCTACGCACCGACTCACTTCATCTCAGCGGATGCCGGACTCAGCTTCGGCGAGGCCATCGCCACGGCCGAGAGGGTCATCGCCCCCGCCGAGTCCGACAGCGAAATGCTGTGGCTCCTCGCCCAGGACAGTGCTCCGGAACCCGGCGCGCTGGCGGCCCTGCTCGGCGAACTGGAGATTGCGCCATCCGTTGCCGTGGCCGGTCCCAAGGTCATGGACTGGGACGCCGGCGACTACATTCACGAATTCGGGCAGTCCCTGACGCCCGGCGGTGCGACCGTCACCCTGGTGGAGAGCGAACTCGACCAGGGCCAGCACGACGGCATGGGGGACGTGCTCGGTGTGAGCGCCGGCGGCATGCTGGTGCGCCACCTTGTCTGGCAGCAGCTCGGCGGCTTCGACCCGGCCCTGCCGTCCGCGGACGACTCCCTCGATTTCTGTGTGCGCGTGCGGATGGCCGGCTACCGTGTCTCCGGCGTCGCCGCGGCTCAGGTGGCCTCAGCCGGAGACGGCGTTGCCGGCACCAGCGGCTCCTCCCGCGGCCGCGCGCGCCGCAAGCGCCTCCGTGCCATGCGCGCCGCGCAGCTGCATCGCCGGCTTGTCTACTCCCCGCGCTGGATGATCCCTCTGCACTGGCTGGCCCTGGTTCCCCTCGCGGTGCTGCGCTCGTTCGGGCAGCTGCTGCAGAAGGAACCCGGGGCGATTCTGGGTGAGTACTCTGCCGCGTTTGCCGCGGCTTTCAGCGGTCTGCGGGTAAGTGCTGCCCGGCGCCGCTTCGGCGCCACCCGCGCCCTGGGCTGGGCATCGATCGCCTCGCTGCGTGTGCCCACCGTCGAGGTGCGTCGCCGCCAAGCGCTCCGCCGTGAGGCCAGCCTCACCAGTGTGAACGGCGAGGTGCCCGAAATCCGCTTCATCTCCGGCGGCGGCGCGTGGACCGTGTTGGCCGCCCTGGTGGCCGGCCTCATCGTCCTGGGCCCGCTGATCGGCGCCCGCACCCTCATCGGCGGCGGGCTGCTGCCACTGGCGGACACCCCCGCCGAACTCTGGGGGAGCATCGGCTACGGCTGGCGTGACATCGGCCTGGGCTTTGTCGGCGGCGCCGACCCATTCGCCACGGTGTTAGCGGTGCTGGGCTCGCTCACCTTCTGGGCGCCGTCCTTCTCGCTCGTCCTGCTCCACTTCCTCGCCCTGCCGCTGGCCGCCCTCGGCGCCTGGCTTGCCGCAACCCGCCTCTCCGAGCGCGCGTCCATTCGCGCCATCGCCGCCGTGCTCTGGATGCTGTCGCCCACCTTCCTCAGCGCCCTCGCTGCCGGGCGTCCGGCTGCGATCCTCGTGCACCTGCTGCTGCCGTGGCTGTTCTTCGCCGGGTTCATGGCCGCCCGCTCGTGGTCGGCGTCCGGCTCCGCGGCCCTGCTGTTCGCCGCCATCGTGGCTGCGGCTCCGTCGCTCGCGCCCGCGCTCCTGGTGGTCTGGCTGATCGCCATGCTGCTCAGTGGGCGCAGCGGTATGCGGTTCATCGGCATCCCTCTGGCGGCGCTCGCCCTCGCGGCACCTCTGATCTGGAATCAGGGACTGCGCGGCAACTGGCTGGCCCTGCTGGCGGACCCGGGCCTGCCTCTGCCCGCCACCGACGTCTCGGTGTGGCAGCTGTTGCTCGGCTTCCCGTCCGGTGAGCTCGGCGGGTGGACCCCGCTGCTCGAGACGCTCGGGCTGCCCGGTGTCGACGCGTTCGTGCTCGTGCCGGTGCTCCTGGTCCCGCTGGCCGCACTCGGCGCCCTTGCCCTCTTCCTGCCTGGGGCCCGCGGCGCGAGCTTCGCGCTGCTGACCGCCCTGCTCGGCGCGGGCACGGCCGTCGCCGCCAGCCAGCTCTCCCTCTCCTCGGTCGGCGGCCAGTCGGTCGGTATCTGGGCCGGCGCCGGGCTCAGCCTGTACTGGCTCGGACTGGTCGGCGCGGTCGTCTTCGCCCTGCGCGGCATGCGCCGCTTCGCCATCGCACCGGCGGTCACCGTGGTCGCCCTGCTCGTGATCGTGGTGGCGCCGCTGGTCGCGGCCCTGCCCCTCGGCACCAGTGTCGTGGCCGAGGGCATCGACCGCACCCAACCCGCGTTCGTCAGCGCCGAGGCGCAGACGGATGCCCGGGTCGGCACCCTGCAGATCGTGCCGCAACCCGACGGCGGCATCCTCGCGACCATCGTGCGCGGTCCCGGCGCCACCCTGAACACCCAGTCCACCCTCAGCAGCACCGACGTGACTCTCAGTCCGCGGGAGGAGGAGCTGGCCACTTTGGCCGGAAACCTCGCCTCCCGCAGCGGGCTCGATGCCGCGGCCGGCCTGGCCGACTTCGGCATTCGTTTTGTGCTGCTTCGACCGGCCGCCGTCGCACCGACCGGTCCCGGAAACACGGCGCCGGTCACCCCCGCGGCGGAAGAGACCGCCGGCCGCACCACGACCGCCCTCGACGGCAACGCCGCCCTGGCGCCGGTGGGAGACACGGTCTTCGGCCGGCTCTGGCAGCACGAGGTGACGGATGCCCCGGTCCCCACCGCGGCCAACGGCGCCATCCCGGCCAACGCCGGCGGCACCCTCGGTCTGGTGTTCCTCGTCATCGCCGCGCTCGTGGTCGGCGCCACCGTGCTTTTGTCCATCCCCACCGGCGCGGGGCCGGAGGCGGTGCGCCAGGCCAGCCGGGACGCCATCCGCAACACGGCGAAGGCCCGCACCAGGGAAAACAAGCGCATCGCCAAGGCGGCGGCCCGCAGGAAGCCCGCGCCCGGCTTCCGGCCCTCCGCCGAGCGCGCCGTCACGCCCGCGGCGGCGGGCGCCCCCGCCACAGCCGCACCGGTCACGTCGACTGAAGCCGTCCCAGGAACGTCACCGGACGTCGATTCCGGTACCGGACCCGATTCCGGACCTGACACGGAAATCGGCGCCCGTTCGGAGGAACACGACCATGCCCAGTAAACGCGGAATCGTCCTGTTCGGGGCGCGGGCGGTGGCCGGATTGGTCGGTCTCGGCGTCGTCGTCGCATCCGTCGGCGCGGCAACCCTCGTCACCTGGCCCACGTTTGAGAAGGGGCCGTCGTCCATCATCGTGTCGCCGAATCCGAGCGAGCAGCAACGAGTCTGCCCGGGGCCTCTCCTCGTGCTGGCCGAGGATTCCAGCCAGGCACAGGCCACCAGTTCCGTCGGAAGCGCTGCAGCCGTCTTCGGCGCCCATGCGGCGTCGGGCGAGCCGGGGTGGATCGAACCGGAGGTTACAGCCATCGCGGCCCCGGACAACGCGAACACCGAATCGTTCGGCGCACCGCAGTTGCTGCGCGTTCCGACCCCGCCCGGGTCGGGGGCGGCACCGCTGGTCACGGGCAGCCAGTCCCAGATCGCGGGCGGCGAATCACTCGGTGGCCTGGCCGTCGCGGGCTGCGGGGAGGCGGCCGGTGATAGCTGGCTCGTCGGCGGTTCCACCGACATCGGCCGCACCAGCCTCGTGCTGCTCAGCAACCCCACCACGGTCGTCGCCACCGTCGACCTGGCCGTGTTCGGCGAGACCGGGCAGGTGGATGCCCCCGGCTCCACCGGAATCCTCGTGCAGCCGGGCACCCAGCGGGTCGTTTCCCTCGCCGGACTGGCCCCCAACCTCCGCTCACCCGTGCTGCACGTGCAATCCAAGGGCGGCCAGGTGGCGGCCACGCTGCAGCAGAGCATCGTGCGCGGGCTGGAACCCGGCGGCGTCGACCTCCTCGGTCCCTCCAACGGCCCTGCCGAGGCCGTGGCCATCGCCGGCGTGATCGTCTCCAACGCGGCCGGATCGGATGCCCCCGACGAGGTCGGCGGCCTCAGTGACGACGTCACCTCGGTGCGGGTGCTTGTGCCCGGAACGGAGGCGGCGACGGTCCAGGTCGGTGTGACCGGTGCGACCGGCCAGGCGGCCGGGGCCTCAGTCCAGGTCGACATCCAGCCGGGGGTTGCCACCGAGGTGCCCCTGACCGGGCTCGTTCCCGGAACCTACTCGCTGGAACTGACCGCCAGCGAGCCGATTGTGGCCGCGGCGCAGAGTTCCGCGGCGGGTTCCGCAGGCCGCGACTTCGCCTGGTTCGCATCGTCCGACGCCCTCGCCGACGAGTTCCTGGTGGCCGTCGCCGACGGCCCGTCCCCGCAACTCAACCTGGTCAACACGGGCACCGTCGACGCCACCTACACGGCCACCCCCGACAATGGCGCATCCAGCACAGTGACGGTGCCGGCCGGCGGCTCGGCCACGATGCCGTTGGAGCAGTCGCAGCGCTACCTCGTGTCCGGCGGCACCTCGAGCGTGGCTTCGGTGGCCTACGCGGGCGACGGGCTGCTCGCGGCATTCCCACTGAGCCAGGCCGGGCCACTGGCGGCCCCGATCCGGGTCTACCCCCGCTAACCGTCTTCCAACCTCTGGAGATCCCGTGATCGAGACCACCAGCACCACCACCAGCACCACCGACGAGGGCGTTGCCGTGAGCGTCGCCGTCATCGGCGGGTCCGGACTGTACCGGCTCTTCGACGCCGGCACCGAGACATCCGTCGACATCATCACGCCCTATGGTCCTCCCTCGGCGTCGATCACCATCGGACTGCGGGCCGGCCGGCGGGTCGCCTTCCTGACCCGGCACGGCGGCGACCATTCGGTGGCGCCGCACCTGATCAACTATCGGGCCAACATCTGGGCGCTCGCGTCGCTGGGCGTGAAGGCCATCATCTCTTCCTCGGCCGTCGGCGGCGTCAGCCCCGCATACCCGCCGGGGATGCTGGTGGTGACCGACCAGTTCATCGACCGCACCTCGGGCCGTGCCGACACCTTCTACGACCAGGGCACGGTCGCGCACCTGGCCGCAGCCGACCCGTTCGATCCGGAGTTGCGCCGCCTCGCGATCGGCGCGCTCGCGGCGCTGCAGGAGAACTTCGCACCCACCGGCACCTGCGTCGTGATTCAGGGCCCGCGGTTCTCCACCCGGGCGGAATCGCTCTGGTTCCGCGCCGCGGGAGCGCACACCGTCAACATGACGCAGTACCCGGAGGTCGTCCTGGCCGCCGAACTCAACATGGGCACGGTCAATCTCTCCTTCGTCACCGATGCCGACGCAGGCCTGGCCCCGGTGCCCACCGTTCAGACCGACACCGCTCAGATCGACACACCTCGGGCCGAGGCCGACCCGGATACCGTTTCCGCCAGCCTGGTCTTCACGCGTCTCCGGGCCGCCCAGCCGCGGATCCTGGCCGCGATCGACGGTATCCTGCGTGCCCTGCCCGAGAATTTCGCCCCGCGCGAGCTGATCGCCCCCGGGCAGGTCGGCGTGGTGCTCGATCGTCGACCTGCACCTGCCCGTGCCCCAGCCCCAGCCCCAGCCCCAGCCCCAGCCCCAGCCCCAGCCGCGCCGGCCGGAGCCGACGCGTGACCCGGCGCCTGCTCGTCACGGGTGGTGCCGGTTTCATCGGCGGCGCGATCGTCCGGGACGCGCTCGCCCGCGGCTGGCAGGTACGGGTGCTCGACTCCCTTCGCAGTGACGTGCACGGTGGACTCCCGGTGCTTCCGGACGGTGTTGACGTGCTCGTCGGCGACGTGACCGACGCATCCGTCGTCGCGCTCGCTCTCCGCGACACGGATGCCGTCTGTCACCAGGCCGCGAAGGTCGGCCTCGGCGTGGACTTCGCCGACGCCCCCGACTATGTGCACAGCAACGAGGTCGGCACGGCCGTTCTGCTCGCGGCGATGACCGAGGCCGGGATCAACCGGTTCGTGCTGGCCTCCTCAATGGTGGTCTACGGGGAGGGAAGCTACCGCGGCCCGGAGGGTTTCACGCGTCCGGGACCGCGCCGCGAGGCCGATCTGCTGCGAGGCGTGTTCGACCCCGTCGATGAGGCAACCGGTGAGGCCCTCGAGCCGCAGCTCATCTCCGAGGACGACCCGCTCGACCCGCGCAACGTCTACGCGAGCACCAAGCTGGGACAGGAATACCTCGCGTCGGCGTGGGCGCGCGCCACCGGCGGCCGGGCCGCGGCGCTCCGCTACCACAACGTCTACGGGCCGGGGATGCCGCAGAACACGCCCTACGCGGGTGTCGCGTCGCTGTTCCGCTCGGCGCTGGAACGCGGCGAGGCCCCACGGGTCTACGAAGACGGCGGCCAGCGTCGCGATTTCGTGCACGTCGCCGACGTCGCTTCGGCCAACCTCGCCGCGCTCGACTGGACCGCCGGCATCGAGCCGTCCACTTTCCGCCCCTTCAACGTGGGCAGCGGCGTCGTGCACACCATCGGCGAGATGGCCGCGGCCCTCAGCGTGGCCACCGACGGACCGACCCCCGTCGTCACCGGGCAATTCCGGCTCGGCGATGTGCGCCACATCACGGCCTCCTCGGGGCGACTCCGCCGCGAACTGGACTGGGCACCCAGCATTTCATTCGAGGAGGGCATGCGCGCTTTCGCGAACGCGCCCCTGCGCGCCGCCGTCACCCGGTAGCCCCGGTATGAACCAATTCGACGGAGATTTTGCCAAAAAGAGTCGGTTTGAGGCCGAAAACAGGGTTTATGGGCAAAATCTCCGTCGAATTCGTTCGGGGCGTCCGGCGCGGATCAGCCCGTAGCGATCGGATGCCGCGGCAACAGCACCTCGAACCGGCACCCGCCGGGCACGTTCCGCACCCGCACTTCGCCGTGGTGCGCCCGCACGATCCCCTGCACGATGGCCAGGCCGAGGCCAGCGCCGCCGGTGCCCAACGGTTCGGCCGCCGGGGTGCGCGGACCGCTCGCCCGCCAGCCGGCTTCGAAGACCCGGCTGAGGTCCTGCTCGGGGATGCCGCCAGCGGCATCCGTCACCGAGATCTCGGCATGGTCGGTGGCACCGGCACCCGATCCGGTGCTGGCCGTGACCGAGACCACGATCGAGCTGCCGGCCGGCGAATGCTGGATGGCGTTCATGACGAGGTTGCCGACCACCCGGGACAGTTCGCGCGGGTCCGCGAGAATGGTCAGCCCCGTCTCTCCGGCGAATCGCAGGTCGATCGACTTGCCCTGGGCGATCGGCCAGAGTCCGGCGACGGTGTCGCTGATCAGGTCGTAGAGCGAGACCGGCTGCAGCCTCAGGCGCAGGGTGCCGGAGTGGATCTTCGACAGCTCGAAGAGGTCGTCGACCATACCCGTGAGCCGGTCCACCTGCCCGCGCATCTGCGTGTAGTACCGTTCCGGGTCCTCGACCATGCCGTCTTCGAGGGCTTCGGCCATGGCACGGATGCCCGCGAGCGGCGTGCGCAGGTCATGGGAGATCCAGGCGATCAGCTCGCGCCGTGACTCCTCGATCTGATTCTCGCGGACGCGGGATTCGGCGAGGCGTTCCCCGGTCGCAGCCAGCTCCCCGGCCAGCGTCGTGAACTCGTTGTTGCTATGCCGGTCGGTCGCCGCGACCCGTTCGCCGCGCCCGATGCTGGCCGCGGCCGAGCGCAGGGAGCGGCTGTCCCGGGCGAGCTGACGGCCGAGCACCGCGGCCATGGCCAGCGACACCAGGCCGGCGACACTGGCCACGGAGTAGAAGACCGAGAGGTCGTGCCGGGAGACGTACATCTGCGAGGCGACCGCCGCCATCCCGCCGACGACCGACACCACCGTGGCGAGGGCGATCACCATCAGCTGCAGTACGAGGGAGGTGCGGGAGAGCAGGCGCAGGGTGAGCAGGCCGGCGCCGCCGACGACCACCGCGCAGGCCAGCGTGAATACGGAGACGGTGAGCAGCACCTCCGGTGTCATGATTGCCGCCCCGTGAGAGCCAGCGGGACCGGGTCGAACCGGTAACCGACCCCCCAGACCGTGTTCAGCAGCCGGGGCTGCGCCGGGTCAGCCTCGATCTTCTCCCGCAGCCGGCGTACGTGCACCGTCACCGTGGACAGGTCGCCGAACTCCCAGCCCCAGACCGAACGAAGCAGGTCCTCCCGGCTGAGCACGGTGTGCGGACGCCCGATCAGGTAGGCCAGCAGGTCGAATTCCCGCGCGGTGAGCACCAGCGGCTCGCCGCGCAGCCGCACCTCGTGCGCCTGCGCGTCCAAGGCGAAGTCGCCGGCCGAGACCAGCCCGGCCGGCACGGCGGGCGCCGTGCTCCGGCGCAGCACCGACTGCACCCGCAGCACGAGCTCGCGCGGGGAGAACGGTTTGGTCAGGTAGTCGTCGGCGCCGGCCTCGAGGCCGTCGATGCGGTCCTCCTCCTGGTTGAGGGCGGTCAACATGATCACCGGGATCTCCCAGTCCCCGCGGATGCGCCGGCACACCTCGATTCCGTCCAGGAGTGGCAGCATCCGGTCGAGCACGACCAGGTCCGGCCGCAGCTGTTCGGCTTTCGTGAGCCCGTCCAGCCCGTCCGCGGCCTCGTCGACCACGAACCCGGACGCCCGCAGGTACCGGCAGACGATCTCGGACACCGTCGGGTCGTCGTCGACGACGAGGATGCGGCGCTCGAGGGGCGGTAGCGGGCGCAAATCGCCCGGGGGCAGGGAAAGTGGCACGAGTTCAGGATAGAGCGGCGGGCACCGGGTGTGCCGGGCCGGCGCAGGCGACACCGTTTCTTCCTCACTCCGTAATCTCTTTGGCCGTTTCGGCGGGGCCGGCCCCCTTAGTGTCGACCCATGACTGTGATCCAGGTGGACCTCGTGCTGCCATGCCTGAACGAAGCCGGCGCCCTGTCCTGGGTGCTGTCGCGCCTCCCGGAGGGGTATCGGGCCATCGTCGTCGACAACGGCTCGACCGACGGATCGGCCGAGATCGCCGCCACGGCAGGCGCCCTGGTGGTGCACGAGGCCCGCCGCGGCTTCGGCGCCGCCGCTCACGCGGGCCTCCTGGCGGCCACCGCGCCGATCGTCGCCTTCTGCGATGCCGACGCGTCGATGGACCCGGCCGAACTGCCGCTTTTGGTGGACCCCGTGCGGGCCGGATCCGCCGACCTGGTGCTCGGCCGCCGCCGGCCCGCGACCGCTAAATCCTGGCCGCTGCACGCGCGCCTCGCCAATTCCAGTCTGTCCTGGCGTCTGCGCCGAATAACAGGGGTGAACATCCATGACCTCGGCCCCATGCGCGCCGCGCGCCGCGAATCCGTGCTGAACCTCAATCTCCAGGATCGCCGCAGCGGGTATCCGCTGGAGATGTTCCTGAAAGCGGCGTCGGCGAACTGGCGCATCCTCGAGGTCGACACGACGTATTCGCCCCGGGTCGGCCGCAGCAAGGTGACCGGAACCGTGCGCGGCACCCTGACCGCGGTCAACGACATGTCCGCCCTCCTCCGGGAGACGCGCCGATGACGACCATCGTCGTGATCGCCAAGGAATGCCTACCCGGTCGGGTGAAAACCCGGCTGCACCCGCCGCTGAGCCTCGAGCAGGCCGCCGAGCTGGCGGCGGCCAGCCTCGACGACACTCTCGCCGCGGTCGCCGCCCTGCCCGCGACCCGCCGCATCCTGGCCTTCGACGGCGTGGTTGCGCCGAACGCAGCCGCCGGCTACGAGATCCTGCCGCAGGTGGAGGGCACCCTCGACTTGCGGCTCGCGGCCGTGTTCGACGCCTGCGAGGGTCCCATGCTGCTGGTCGGCATGGACACCCCGCAGATCACCTCCGCCCTGCTCGAACCCGTCTTCACCGACTGGACCGACGACGTGGATGCCTGGTTCGGCTTCGCGAACGACGGCGGCTTCTGGGCACTCGCCCTGAACGACCCGACCGGCGATCTGATCCGCGGCGTACCGATGTCCCGGGACGACACTGGCGCCGTGCAGTTGAAACGACTGACGGATGCCGGGCTGCGCGTGAATTTGCTGCCTACCCTCACCGACGTGGACACCATCGACGACGCCCACCGGGTGGCGGGGATCGCGCCCACCGGCAGATTCGCCGCGGCCCTGGCCGCCCTGATGCCGCCGAGCCCGACGGACAATCTCCGATGACGCTGCTGGCCGCACAACTCGAGGGCGAGTGGGCCGAACCCACCACCTTCGGTGCCGGCGGCGCGGAGCCCTATGCCGCCGCGCTGCGCAACGCCGACAACGTGCTCTACCTGCGCCGGGCGTCCTCCGGCGAGCACGCCACCATCGACGCCGGCCGGTGGAGCGCCGACGCCGACGACACCGACCTGTGCCTGCTCGACGGGATCACCGGCCCGGTGCTCGACATCGGCTGCGGTCCCGGCCGCATGGTGCGGGCGGCCATGGGGCTGGGGATGACCGCGCTCGGCCTCGACGTGTCGGCGACAGCCGTGCGCATGGCCGCCGACGCCGGCCTCGACGTGTTGCAGGGCAGCGTCTTCGACCCTCTGCCGCTGGAGGGTGCCTGGGCGGCCGCCCTACTCGTCGACGGCAACATCGGAATCGGTGGCGACGCATCCGCTCTGCTCACGCGCTGCACCGAACTGCTGGCGCCGGACGGCGTGCTCCTGGTCGAACTCAGCCACGACCCGGCCCGGGACGACAGCTACCTCGGCACCATCGAGGATTCAACCGGGAGCCGCAGTGCCGTGTTCCCCTGGGCGGAAATCGGCATTGACGGCCTCCGCGACCGTGCCGGAGCGGCCGGCCTGGTCGTGACTCAGGACTGGCGGCTGGACGGCCGCTGGTTCGCGCGCCTGCTGCGCGCGTAGAGCACGACCGACCAAACCGTCGCGACCAGGGCGACGGCCACCCAGAACAGAGCGAGGTTCCGCCCGTAGTCGAGCGGAAGGATGCTCGGATTGTTCGAGGTGAGCGACCGGGCGACGATCGCGGGCACCACGATCAGCGTCATGATCGAGCCGACCACGATGGCGGCCTGCACGACCAGCACGATCGTGCCCGTGACGCGGCGCCCCGCGCGGCGCAGCAGAAGGCCGCAGAAGAAGACCAGGGGCGCCAGCACGGCGTCGTGCAGTACGATCGCCGCGCCGATCCAAAGCGCCACCCCGGGCAGTCGGGTGATCCGCACTGTGTCGAATAGAACGTAGAGGCCGAAGAGGAGCCCGGACGTGCCGATCAGGATCAGCGTGGTGCGGGCTGCGCGCATCCGTCGGTCGCCGGCGTGGGGGAGCGCGGTGGTCGCGCGTGCTGTTGTCATACCTGCGGTGTTCATGCGGTGATCGCCTCGATCCGGCTCAGCCATTTGGTTTGCAGCACTCCGGGCCGTCCCGGGGCGATCATGCGCGCCGGGTAACCGTGCTGCAGGTCGAGCGTCTCGCCGTTCAGCTCGAGTGCCACCAGGGTCAGCGGATCCCGCACGTATTCCGGTCCCATTTCGGTCTTCTTGAAGCTGCCGCGCTCCTCGAGACTGATCAGACGAAAGGATGCGCCGGTGTCGGCCCCGACCAGGTCGGCCAGTTCCGACAGGCGAACCCCGCGCCAGACCGCCAGTTGGCTCCAGCCCTCGACGCAGGCGATCGGCAGCTCCACCGCGGTCTGCGGCAGGGCCTCGAGCTCGGCCCGACTGAAGCTGCGCTCCACGCCACCGGCAGCGAGGGTGAGCACCCAGCCGGCGGCGACGGCCGACGCGGTGACCTTCGCCTCTTCGGCCGTGCGGTTCACCGGGAGGCCCTGAGGGCCGACGCCCTTCTTGCGCGGACCGAACACGTTCACCGCGTCCAGAGGCGCAAAGGTCTGGCCGGCGGTCAGCCCCACCACGGCGGCGCAGGCGATTCCGACCGTGGTGAGAAAGCCCCGGCGACTCACGGTCGTCGTCTCGTTCACGGTCGTCGTCTCGTTCACGAGCGACGGCGTGGAATCGATCCAGGCGATCAACCGGCCCGTTATACCGGACGGACGTCCGCTGCCCCAGAGCCGCACCGCCTCGACGTCGGCCGGTGACTCAACGTCGCTCGCGGCATCCGTTGCCTCGTGCTCGGCAGCGGCGCGCCCGTTCCAGAACCGTGTGATGATCGGCAGCTTGATGCCGATGTGCAGCACCAGCAGTCCCACCAACACCCAGCCGAGGGCGTAGTGCACCTCGCGGAAGGGAAAGGGCCACGGGTACCACTGGTAGGTGTTGATCAGGCCGATGGTGATCTGCACCAGGGATGCGCCCACGAAGAGGGCGATCGACGCGCGTTCGAGCAGGTGCAGGAACGATTTCACCGGCGGCGACTGGAACAGGCCGGGGAAGACGATGTAGAGCTTGGCGAGCAGCAGCGGGAAGCACGCGATGCCGGCCACGATGTGCGTGCCCTGGGTGATCTGGTAGAGCGACGCGGGCCGGGTCGGGAACCGCATCCACGGCAGCGGCTCCTGCAGGAAATGGCTGTATAGGCCGGTGCCGAAGCAGACGATGAACGCGGCGCCGAGCAGCCGGCCGATCACGACCGCCAGCCGGGGATTGCGCACCGGGGAGGCCAGCGCGCGCTGGGCCTCGTACATCATTCGTCTCATGGTTCCATTGCATCATCCGGGGTGCCCGGAGAGGCGGCGCAATCCTTACGGTCCGGTGACGCGCACCGGGACGGTTGGGCCCGAATGCCCGGGTTCCGTCAGGATGGCAGGGTGCGTATCGCCGTCGTCTCCCTCCTCCTTGCCGCCAGTGCGGCCCTGACCGCCTTCAGCGTGCTCGCGTACGACCTGTTCAAGCCGGGACGCGACACGGTGCCTCTGGTCATCTGCACCACCGGGCTGTGGCTGCTTTTCGCGCTCGCCGTGATCTCGCTGCGCGAGGTGCGGGGCCGGGCCGTGGTCGTGCTGATCCTGGCGGGATCGATCGGGATCGGGGCCGCGGCCATGGTCGGGCCGCCGAACACGAGCACGGACTCCGCGCGCTACGCCTGGGACGGCATCGTCGCCACCGAGGGCATTTCGCCGTATGCCTACACACCGGCCGACGATCGGCTCGACGCCCTGCGCCCCGACTGGCTGTTCCCGGCTCCGGAGCTGACCGCGGCCGGCGATCTCGCGTGCGTCGGCGAACGCATCCAGACGGCGCTGAAAAGCGAGTCCGGCGAGATTCTGTGTTCGGCACTGAACCGCACCGGAGTGCCCACGATCTATCCGCCGGCCGCCGAGATCTTCTTCGCGGGCGTCCGGGCGGTCACCGGGCCGGATGCGGAGTACTGGCCCCTGCAACTGACGGGCCTCCTGCTCAGCGTCGGCACCACGGTGATGCTGCTGGTCGGGATGCGCCGCCGTGGCATCGACCAGCGGTTCGCCGCGCTTTGGGCCTGGTGTCCGCTCGTGGCTACGGAAGCGGTCACGAATTCCCACATCGACATGCTCGGCGTCGTCTTCACGTTGAGCGCGGTGTTCCTGGTCACCGGCCGGCGCTATTGGAGCGGTGGGATCGCGCTCGGCGCGGCGATCGCGACCAAACTGATTCCCGTGCTCGCGGCCCCGGCCATGCTGCGGCGCCAGGGGTGGAAGGTCGCCGTGGCCGCCGTGGTCACCTTCCTGCTCCTGTACGTGCCGTATGTGTTGACCACCGGTATCGGGGTGCTCGGCTATCTGCCCGGCTACCTCTCCGAGGAAGGGTACGAGGACGGCACCCGCTTCGCCCTGCTCTCGCTGGTCGCCCCGGGCGGCTCGGCCGTCATCGTTGCCGGCGTGCTGCTTTTCGTTATTGCCGTGCTTGTGATCTGGAAGACGGACCCCGACCAGCCCTGGCTGGGCCAACTTGTCATGATCGGCAGTGCGCTGCTCATTCTGAGCCCGCGGTACTCCTGGTATGCCCTGCTGCTGCTGCCGTTCATCGCCCTCAGCGGCCGCTGGGAATGGCTCCTGGTGCCGATGGCCCTCACCCTCCGTTTGCTGGTCCCGTCGATTCCGCTTACCCGGGTGGCCATCGCCACGGCTATCGTCGTCATTGTTGTCATGTCGGTCCACCGCGCCCGCCCCGAGGTGGCACGACGCCTGTTCCGCCCGATCAGAACGGCGCCGGTACGTCCGAATCCGGCTGCCGCGACTTCTTCACCTTCTACTCCGGCTTCTCCTTCTTCTTCTCCTACTCCTTCTTCTCCTCCTCAGCCGGATGCCTCGCCGGGCGGATGATCGTGGCCGGTTTGCTGCGGAGAGTCCGCCCGGTCGGTCACGTCTCCTTCAGCGCCCCGTCGGGCAGGTGCACGGAGCTCCCCCGAGTCGCGTTCCGGGCCGTGGTCTCTGAACACCGGTGGGCTCCATCGACCTGCGCGGCGAATCGGGCCCCGACTCGGGCGGACTCCGTCCGCGTCGCCTGAATCGCCTCGAAGTGTCGCCACGGGCCTCGAACTTCTCGCTATAAGTGGGCTTCATGAGGGCGACGTTACGGGTACCCACTGACATTCCATGCCCCAGGTCGGCACCAGTCATCCCTCTGTGGATGACCCGATGAGACCCATATTGTGGAGGAGGAGAGGGGCCACGGCGCAATCCGTTGAGCTGTCCGCCGCGGGCAACGGTCACACGGCCCTCACCTCGCATCCGCCGTGTGACGTAGACGCGGAGATTAGCGCGAAATGCCGGTTGTGGCGCCTGGGTGAGCGGCGTGTTGCGAAAATCTCCGAAGTTAGCGATCGCGGCCGCCCCGGATGATCCGGGCGGGCAGATGACCCGGGCGGGCGGCAGAACCGGGCGGGCGGCAGAACCGGGCGGGCGGCAGAACCGGGCGGCAGACCCGGTCGGCAGACCCGGGCCGCCGGGTCATCATGCAACCGGGCGCCGGGTCAGCGTCACGACCACCGCGAGCAACACAAGGAAGGGCCCGCTGCGCAGCTGCGCAGCGGGCCCTTCCTGACAAGCGGTGTTACTTGGTGGCGACCGTAATCTTCGCGATGCCGACCAGGAGCTGGTCAGCGACAGCATCCGTCATGAACGTGTCGTTGAGCAGGCCGGCAGCCTCAGCCGAGATGTGCACGGTGGTGCCCTCGAGGATGGCGTTGTCGCCGTCCATCTGGAGCGGCTTCAGGGTCCCGCCGTAGAGGTTGAAGAGGAGGACCTGGGTGGCGGCTGACTCTCCGTTGACGCTCACGTCACCGAACAGCTTGCTGGTGCCCGGGTCGATCGTGAAGTTGGTCAATTCGACCGTGGTCTCGCCGGCGGTCAGTGAGAAGCCGGAGCCCTCGTGTTCGATGGAGCCCTGGACGAAGGGCCGGTAGTCCTCTTCGGGGTCGTAGTAGTCCACGTTTCCACCGGTGATCGGGAAGTGCAGGCTGCCGTCGGTCAGGGTGGCGGTGCCTACGGTGCCGGGGGTGAGACCGAGGCTGGTCAGCGCCGCAGCGAAGTCGGCGTCGAGGAGAACGGACGTGTCGACGCCCGACAGCGCGGGGATCGAAGCGAGAGCCTTGGGGGTTGCTTCCTCGAAGGAAGAGGAGGAGGAATTCTCGGCCGGGGCGGTCGCATCGGCGGTGGTCGAGCAGGCGGAGAGGCCGGCGATGAGGAGGCCCGCGGTGGCGAGGCTGAGCGTGGTCTTGGTGAATGAGCGCATGAGGAAATCCTTAGGGTCTGTGGTTGGGATTCAGCGGTTCTTGGTGCTGAATGAGGTTCGGTCCCCTCCGTCAAACGGTTTGGAATTAGTTCAAATTGGTGCAAACTTCGGCCACAAGCCCCGTCATTACGGGGATCCGGGCACAAAAAAGTGGCCAAGCGCACCCCGGCCGCCGCCAGCACAGGACGCGAGCGGAAGCCTAGAAGTGCCGGAACCGATCCGGCGCCAGGTCCCACGGGTCCTTGCCGAGCAGCTCGGCGATCGCGCGGAACACGCAGCTCTCGATCACCATCCGCCGGTGCAGGTCGTCGTTCCGGTGCAGCCGCGTCAGGCGCTGGATCGGCAAACGGTAGAAGACCACGCGACGTTCCGCGGCGTTCACGGCCCAGCGCTCCACTCCGACGCCCGGCAGCACCGAGGCAGGACCGGCCGCAACCACGAATCTCACATCACCCAGCTGCTCCGGCCAGACTGAGCGGAGGTAGTCGACGGTTGACGCCACGATCGTATCGAAGGTGTCGATGCGCGTCTGCAAAGGCGGCAAATAAGGTCCGGTCGCCGAGCTGCGGATGCCCCGGCCGTGCCGGTCCCGACCTCGCCCGCGCTGAACGGGGGCCGGCGTCGACACGGCAGAACGGCGAACTCGAGACATGCCCTCATCCTAGTTCGACCCGTTGAACGGGTAACCTGTAGCCAATGTCATTCCGGCCCTGCTCCCGTGTCGCCTGCCCGGAGGAATCCGCCGCGACTCTCACTTTCGACTATGCCGACGCGATGGCCGTCCTCGGTCCGCTCGCAGTGCAGCGCGAGCCGCACACCTTCGACCTCTGTGCCCGGCACGCCCGGCTGACCGCAGCTCCGCAGGGCTGGCAGCTGGTGCGCCTCCGCACCGACGGGCCGGCGACCGAACCGGCCGATGGGCAGGGCGCACAGCCGGCCGCCGGGCCGGCCGCCGAGTCGGGATCCGCGAAATGACGGACGAGACGGATGCCGCCGCCCGCCTGGGCGCCGCGGTCGGCCCGGACGAGGTGACCGGCACGACTGCCGTACCGTTGACCGCGCAGATGGTGGCTGCCCTTGCCGCTGCCTTCGTCGACGAAGTCGGTGCGCAGAGCCGCGAGGTACTCCTCGGTCACGACCGAGGCGCGGCGGGCGAGCTCGTGGCCGCCTTCACCCGGGGTGCGGAGGCCCGAGGGGCCACCGTCGTCGACCTCGACGTGTGCTCCACCGACGAAATTCGATTCGGCTCGGGAGCCCGAAACGCCCCGGCCGCCCGGATCACGGCCACCTCACTCACCATGCTTCGGGCGGGTGCCTTAGAGATCGGGCACGACCACGGTCTCGGCGCCATCCGTGACCGCGCCGTCGGCTATCTGGCCGCCGGGCCGACCCCGGTGGCGATACCCGGTCGCCGCCGCGAGTACGACCTGCTGCCCGACTACGCGGCCGGGCTGCGCGCGCTCGTCGGGCTCACCGGCATCCGCCCGCTCACCGTCGTGGTCGACGCCGGCCGCGGCGCCGCCGCCGTCACGGTGCCTTACGTTCTCGGCGACGATACCGGCAAAGCTGCCGGAGGCCCGGCCGGCGGCGCCTCCGCGGCGGCCGACCCTGCCGAACCACCGCGCCCAGCACCCCTCACCATCGTCCCGCTCTTCTTCGATCAGGACCCGGACCTCCCGCCGCACACCATCGACCCTGCCGACCCGACCACCCTCACCGATCTGCGGAATGCCGTGATTCGGCACGAGGCCGACCTCGGGCTCGGCTTCGACGCGGACGGCGGCCGCTGCGTGGTGGTCGACGAGACCGGGTGCGTCGTGCCCCCGTCCGCGATCGGCGCGGTGCTCGCCCGGCGCGCCATCGCGAGCGCGCGGATCGAGGACCCTGACCGGAATGTGGTGGTTCTGCACGACCTCAATGTCTCCCGCTTCGTTGCGGAGACGATCGAGGCGGCCGGCGCGGCCGCGGTCCCCACCTCGGTCGACGGATCCCGGATGCGGGCCGAGTTGCGGGCCACCGGGGCAGTGTTCGGGTTGGGGTACACCGGCGACTACTACTTCCCGCAGTTCTGGTGCGCCGACAGCGGTCTGCTCGCGGCCCTGCACGTTCTGGCGGAGCTCGGATTCCAGCCCCGCCCGTTGTCGGCGCTGGCGACGGATGCCATGCCCTACGCCCATTCCGGCGAGATCAGCATGGCCGTCGACGACCTGCCCGGGGTCTACGCGCGCGTCGTCGACGCCTACACGGGTTCCGCCGACTTCGAGGAGATCGACGGCCTCACGGTGATCGGCCACACGAGCGTCGACGAACCGTTCTGGTGGTTCAACGTGCGCCCATCGCGCACCGAGCCGGAGCGAGCGCCGCAGCAGCGACAGAAGCAGGTGCAGCCCCGGCTGCGACTCACCGTGGAGGCCGGGACCCCTGAGGTGATGGTGCGCATCCGCGACGAAGTCCTCGCACTCATGCCCGCCGATTAATCGCACGTTACAAGCACGTTTCCACCCGCGGGTTGATTTCGGCGCCGGTAATCGCCGGTCATACGCTGACTCACGAAGCACCAATGGATAGCAGTCGGCCCCACCGTCGGGGTGGCAGCATCCCACTGAAACTGGAGTGACATGGCCAACCAGACGGACACAGACCGCACTGCCGAAAAAAAGGGCGGGGGAGGGCAGCAGCTGTCCAAGTCCCTGAAACCGCGACACCTTTCGATGATCGCGATCGCCGGCGTGATCGGAGCCGGCCTTTTCGTCGGGTCCGGAGCTGCCATCCAGCAGGCCGGGCCGGGCATCCTCGTGGCCTACTCGGCCGCGGGACTGCTCGTTATCCTGGTCATGCGGATGCTGGGCGAAATGGCGGCGGCGCATCCAGAAACCGGTTCGTTCTCTACCTACGCCGACAAAGCCCTCGGTCGCTGGGCTGGGCTGAGCATCGGCTGGCTGTACGCCTGGTTCTGGATCATCGTCCTCGGCATCGAGGCCACGGCCGGCGCCGCCATCGTGCACCGCTGGGTGCCCGAGGTCGACCAGTGGGTCTGGGCTCTTATCCTGATGGTTCTCCTCACGGGCACCAATGTCGCCTCAGTGAAAATGTTCGGTGAATTCGAGTTCTGGTTCGCGTCGATCAAGGTGGCGGCCATCGCCGTCTTCCTTCTGCTCGGCGTCGTGGCCATTCTCGGGTTGATGCCCGGGGTCGCGGCCCCCGGCCTGACCAACCTCACCGGCAACGGCGGGTTCTTCCCCAGTGGCAGCGGAGCCGTCCTCGGCGGCGTGCTCGTGGTCGTCTTCTCGTTCTTCGGCGCCGAAATCGCCACGATCGCTGCCGGCGAGTCCGAGAACCCGGTCGACGCGGTCAAGAAGGCAGTCAAATCCACCGTATGGCGCATCCTCGTCTTCTACATCGGATCCATCGCCGTCGTCGTCACGCTGCTTCCGTGGAACAGCGCTTCCGTGGCCAAGAGTCCCTATGTCGCGGTGATCGAGCTCTACGGAATCCCCGGGGCCGGCACGATCATGGACATCATCGTGCTGACCAGCGTGCTCTCCTGCCTGAACTCGGGTCTCTACACCGCGAGCCGCATGCTGTTCTCCCTGTCGGAACGCGGGGACGCACCCCCGGCGTGGTCGAAAATCTCCGTCCGCGGCGTGCCGCGCGCCGCCGTCTTGTCTTCCACCGTCGTCGGGTTCATCACGGTGGGTCTGAACTACATCGCGCCCGACACGGTCTTCCTCCTCCTCGTCAACACCTCTGGAGCGATCGCGCTTCTCGTCTGGCTCGTCATCGCCGTGTCGCAGCTGATCCTGCGACGGCGCATGGGCACGGATGCCGCCAGTCGCCTGAGCCTGAAGATGTGGGCCTTCCCCTACCTGACCTGGCTGGCCATCGGCGCCATCGTTGCGCTGCTCGCGGGCATGGCCATTCTCGAGCGCACCCGCATGGAACTCCTGATGTCCCTGCTGCTCGCGGGCGTCGTGGTCGGCATCGGCCTATGGAAGTACCGTGGGGACAGGGGCGCCGCCCACCCCGGTGCGGATGACTCTGTTTCCGCCGAAGTGAAGGACGACGAGGCCGAGACTCTCGCCCCGAGCGGCAGAGCCGCTGTGCTGAAATAGGGTGCCGTCGCGGTGGCACGGAAGCTGCGTTTCCGCCCCGTTGGGGCGTGACACGCCCGGGCGGTTGCTGGTTTTGACGGCCCGGTGTGACGGCCGTAATGTATTCAAACGTACCCCACAGGTGCGGAAAGCCGCAGAGCTTCCCGGCCTCATGTGGAACCACAGT
>NZ_SOFT01000032.1:0-40853 GCF_004402645.1 Cryobacterium sp. TMT2-42-4 | reverse complement strand
TGTCATGCGTTGAAGAGCGAGACGGGGTGGCAGGTGTTGCACCATCGGTGATGGCACGCTTGAGTGGACGTCGCCGACCGGGCGCACGTTCGTGAGTGAGCCGGCCACGGTCATCCGCACGGCGTCGCCTGTGCCGAGACCCGCACCGGAACCGCGCACGCCCGATCCCGATCCCGAGCCCGACCCGGCGCCGTACTGACGGTCGGCTCGCCCGGCCGCAGATCCAGAACTCAGTCCCGACCCCAGCGGCTCAGTCGGTGCTTTGAGGGGCTAGCGTTGGGTCATGACTGCGATCACTGACGATCTGCCCGCCCGCCTCCTTCACGAAGAGCACGATGGGTGGCAGGCGATTCTCGCCGGCCGCGGCGGAGACTATTACCGGCGAACGATGACCGCGGACGGACTGCTGATCCTGCCGGGCAGGATCGTCACCCGCGACGAAGCGATCGCCTTCTTCAAGGAGATGCCCGCCATCACGAGCTACCAGCTGCGCGAGCCGGCCGTGGTGCGTCAGAACGAACACGCCGGGGTGCTCGTCTACCGGCTCCTGGCCCACCGCGGAGACGAGGTGATCGAGGCGAACGCGGCCACGACCTACGTATTCGCTGACGGCGGCTGGTGCGTCGCGACGCACCAGCAGACCGCCCTGTAACGGCAGAGCGGGGCAGTTTTTCCGCTCCGTTGCGGGCCGTCCCGGCAGGGTTGTGAACGCCGGAGCCCGGGGATACCGTGGCTGTCAAACTGCCACAGAAGGGACTCCGGCCATGGCTGATTTCAGTAATGAGGGACTAGCGGACCTGTACCGTCGATCCGGTTCGGTGTCGAGTGCCTACGTTGACGTGACCCAGGATGCGCAGAACCCCCGGCGCACCTCCTCCCTGCGCCAACGCACACTGCGGGAGGCGCTGACCGACGTCGGTGCCCCGGAGATCGACATCAGCACCATCATCGAGCTGATTGAGGAGCCGCCGGGCGTGGGCGGTCCGATAAGCCGGCTGATGTTCGTGCGGCAGGGCGTGGTCGAATTCAACGAGGTGCTCTCGGGGGAGCCGCTCGGCGAGTTGCTGGTCTCCTACGGGCCGGTGCCCGCTCTGATCCCCCTGCTGATCCACCGCCCGCGGGACCTCAGCTACGTGGTGGCCGAGGCCGGGCGCGACGGCGGCGAGGTCACCCTCTACCGGCTCAGCCGCTCGCACCCGGTCTCCAAGGTGAAGGTGGAGGGCGACACGGAGTTTCTCACGAAGGTGGGTTCCGAAGACGACTTCCTCGCGAACGGGCGCTATCAGCACCACACCGAGGAGGTGTGGAAGCGCAACGAGGGCCAGATCTCCGCCGCGATCGACGAGGTCGTGCGGGACAGTAAGGCCGAGCTGCTCGTGCTCACCGGCGACGTGCGTGCCCGCCAGTTGCTCGTCGACCAGCTCTCTCCCGCAAGCCGCGCGGTGCTGCACGTCGTTCCCACGAACACCCGCCCGGGTGGTGCCACACAGGAGGAACTCGAAGGTGACCTCAATCGCCACCTCGCGGCGATTCTCGCGCAGGAGGAGCACGACGCCCTCGAGCGGCTGGGGACGGGACAGGGCAGCGGCCTCTCCGAGCTCGACTTCGCGGCCGTAGTGCGGGCCATGCAGCAGGGCCAGGTCGATGTGCTTATGCTGGCCCCGGACCGGATGATGGGGACGACTCTGATCGCCCTCGACCGCGAGCCGTGGCTGGCAGCCACCTCGGCCGATGCCCTCGGCGCAAGTGAGCTCGGATCGGTGCCGGCCGCCGACGCGCTGATCCGTGCGGCGATGCTGACGGATGCGCGGGTGATGGTGGTGTCTCCCGGAGAGCTTCCGGCGGAGACGAGCGCCGCCGCTCTACTGCGCTGGTCGACCCTCCCGGCCTCGGCCGAAGCTCCCACCCCCGCGGAGGCCGAGCTCGCGAAGCTTCCCAGCCGCGGCGATGCGGTGACATTCCCGCGTCGTCGCGCAGCATCCGGTACTCCGGAGTCTTAGCCGCGGCCAGAACGGCGTTCACTGTGGCGAAGGCCACGGTGCCGTCCGGGCGGCACCCGGGGCGCGCAGGCCTGAGCCGTGGCACGCGGCACGTCGATCTCTCGTTCTATACTGACTAGTCAGTACAAACGAGAGGATCGACGTGCAGTCGACAGTAAGGGCGCACGACCTGGCCCTGCGATTCAAGCGGGGCTCGGTTTACGGGCCCCTGAGCTTTGAGGCCGGCCCCGGCCTCACCGTGCTCTGCGGCCCCACCGGCAGCGGCCGGACCAGCCTGATGCTGACCCTGGCCGGTCGCATGAAGTCGAGCGAGGGAACCCTCGAGGTGCTCGGCCACGAGCTGCCCCGCCGGGCCCGCCGGGTGCAGAAGCGCACCGGCATCTCGGGCTTCCACGACATCGACACCCTCGAGGAATCGGTCACCGTCGGCGCCGCAATCCGTGAGCGCACGGCCTGGATCTCCCCCTGGTGGGCGTTCATCCGCTCGGTCGACGACACCGAGGTGCGCCGCGTCTGCGCCCCCGTGTTCGGCGGAGTGCCGATTCCGGCTGCCGACACCGTGATCTGGGACCTCAATGAGGTGCAGACCGTGCTGCTGCGGGCCGCGCTCGCGGTCATGAACGAGCCGAGCATCCTCTTCTTCGACCAGGTCGAGCAGGTGCACGCACCGGAGTCCCGGCGCATCCTCTGGCAGCGCCTCGCCTGTGTCGCCGCCGCCGGAACCAGCGTGATCGCGTCCGCGACCGCGCCCGAAACCGAGATGTGGGCCGAGCTCGGCATCGACCCGACCGTTGTCATGATGATCAAGGCTGGGATGACCCCGTCCGTTCCACTGAATCAGGAGACCCGCTGAATGTTCGCCTTCCTCTCCTCCGGCACCGAGCTGCACCGCTTCGGCAAGGGCAAGATGCCCAAGATCGCCCTCGTCGTGCTCATGTTCATCCCGCTCATCTACGGGGCGCTCTACCTCTGGGCCTTCTGGGCGCCCGACCACGAACTCGACCACCTGCCCGTGGCGCTGGTCAACGGAGACACCGGCGCCAGCCGGGACGGTGAACCGGTCACCGCCGGTCAGGATCTGGTTGACGAGCTGGTCGACGGCCACGAGCTCGGCTGGATCGTGACGAACGGGACGGATGCCGCCGCGGGCGTCAGGGACGGCGACTACTACTTCTCGGTCACCATCCCGAGCGACTTCTCGGCCAGCGCCGTCTCCGCCGGCACCGACACCCCGCTTTCGGCCACCGTGCAGGTCGACTACAACGACAGCAACAGTTTCCTCGCCACCACCATGGGCAAGCAGGCCATGGTTCAACTGCGGGACGCGGTCGCCACCGAGATCGGCGACCAGACCGTCAATGCGCTCCTGGTGGGGGTTAACGAGGCCGGTGACGGCATCCGTTCGGCAGCGGATGGCGCCGGCCGGCTGTTCGACGGGCTCACCACAGCGTCGGCCGGGACCGGCTCCCTCCTGGTCGGCCTCGATGCCCTTGCCGAGGGAGCGCTCACCCTCGACGACGGCGTCGCGCGCCTCACCGACGGCGCCGGCACCCTGGCGACCGGACTGGACACGCTGTCCGACGGCGCCCGGGCGCTCGCCAGCTCCTCGGTGACCCTCTCCGACGGCACCGTGCAGGTGTCCGAGGGGATGCAGGCCGCCGCCACGGGGGCCGCGACCCTCTCCGAGAAATCGGTGCAGCTCGCCGACGGCGCCGACCAGATCGCCGCGGGAACCGGCACGCTCGCCGGCGGCACCGCCTCGGTGTCGACCGGACTGCACGACCTGCTCCTGCAGATGCAGGCGGCAGCGGAAGGCACCCCCGCGTCGGCGTTCCTGCCGGCCGTGGAGCACCTCGGCGCCGGCGCCGGAGCCGTGAACGCGGGTGCCCAAGGCGCGCTCACCCAGACCCAGACCTACGCCGGGCTCAGCGACCAGTTCTCCACCGGAGCCGGTGAACTCTCCGGCAAGCTGATCGCCGGGGCTTCCGGCGCCGCCCAGGTGGCCACCGGTGCCGGGCGACTCTCGGCCGGTGCGGCCTCCCTGGCAGAGGGGGCCGCCACCGCGGCTTCCGGGGCAGACTCCGTACTCGCCGGCAGCGAGCTGCTGGGCGAGGGCACGGGGTCACTGTCCGACGGCACCCGGCAGCTCGCCGACGGCGGCGCGAGCCTGAACACCGGCGCCGTTGAACTCGCCGCCGGCAGCGGCACCCTCGCCGGCTCCCTCACCACAGGCGGGCAAAGTGCCCCCGACCTCACCGCGGAACAGATTGCAGAGAAGACGGCCGTAATCGCCAGCCCGGTCACGCTCGTGCAGAAGTGGGAGAACGCCTCCGACAGTTTCGGCGAGGGGTTCGCACCCTTCTTCCTGGCCCTGGCCACCTTCGTCGGCGGCCTGATCACCTGGCTGATCCTGCGGGCTCTGCCCACCCGGGCCCTCGCCAGCGCCGCCTCCGGGCTGCGCTCGACCATGACCGGCTTTCTGCCGGCGATGGCCATCGGGCTCGCCCAGGTCGTGATCATGGTGCTCGTGCTGGTCTACGGCATCGGCCTGCAGCCCGAACACTGGCTCGGGATGAGCGCGTTCCTCTACCTGACGACGCTCGCCTTCCTAGCTCTGCAGCAGATGTTCATCATCCTGCTCGGCACCGCGGCCGGCCGCGTGGTCAGCCTCGTGCTGCTCATGCTGCAGCTGAGTTCGTCGGGCGGCACCTATCCGGTGGAGACCACGCCTGTGTTCTTCCAGGTGCTGCATCCCTTCATGCCGGCGTCATACGTCGTGACCGGGCTGCGCGAACTGATCACCGGAGGCATCGACTCTAGACTGTGGGTTTCGGTTGCCGTTCTCGCCGTGATGTTGGTCGGCTCGATCGCGATCAGCGCCTGGAGCGCCGGCCGCCAGCGGATCTGGACCGTGGGCCGGCTGCACCCCGAACTGACCATCTAGAGCGGTCCCGGCCGGCACCGAACCTGCCGGCACCGAACCTGCCCGTGGAAAGGAACTCCAATGGCACGCGCCACCGGAACGAAACGCGCCATCCTCGACGCCACGCTGGAGCTGGCCGCGACCAGGGGCATCAGCGGCACCACGATGGATGAGGTCGCCGAGCGGGCCGGGGTGGCCAAGGGCAGCCTGTATTACAACTTCAGCTCCAAAGACAAACTGTTCGAGGAACTGCTGCAGGAGGGGGTCGGCGCGCTCGCCGAGACCCTCCGCCGATCGTCGGCCGGTCTGCACGGCAGCGCGGCCCTCGAGGCGCTGATGCACGCGCTGCTCGACCGGATCGCGGCGAACACAGCACTGTCCAAGCTGATGGCGGCGGAGATCTTCCGCACCGACCGCACCTGGCAGAAGACGCTCTTTGCGCTGCGGCACGAGGCCCTCGCCGTGTTCGCCGACGCGATCGCGGAGGCGAAACCGGGCAGCCGTGCCGACTCGACCTGCGGCCTGATGGCATCGAGCGTGTTCGGCGCCGTGCTGATGGCGGGCCTGGAATGGCTCGTTTTCGAACCGGACCGGCCGCGGGACGAGGTCGCCGCGGCCATCCTCGGTTCCCTCTCCGGCGGCCTGTTCGGCGAGGAGCGGTCCGGGCCTTGTTAGGATCGAGTGTGACCGGCGACAATTTGATTGAGCAGCCCGAGACCCTTCTTCCCGCGGAACCGGAGGTGATCGAGGCGCTCCGCCGAGCCGAAAGCGGCAGCATTTCCGGCGTGGTGGAGGCTCATCCGACGTCCTCCCTGGCGTGGGCCGTGCTGGCCGACGCCACGCACCTCGAGGGTCGAACCCTGGAGTCGTATGCCTACGCGCGCGTGGGCTACCACCGCGGTCTCGACGCGCTCCGCAAGGCAGGCTGGCACGGCCAGGGCCCGGTGCGCTGGACCCACGAACCCAATCGCGGAGTCCTGCGGGCGCTCTACGCGCTGCGCCGGGCCGCGGGCGAGATCAATGAACAGAACGAGTTCGAGCGTCTCACCACCTTCCTGAACGGCGCCGATCCCACGGTGATCAGCCGCCTTGATCAGGAAACCATCACGCCGGACGGCTATCGGGCCACCGACCCGGCCCCGCCGACCGAGGCGTTCTTTATCCGAGGAGAAAACTAAATGCCAGCGATCGTTCTGATCGGAGCCCAGTGGGGCGACGAGGGTAAGGGCAAGGCCACCGACCTCCTCGGCAGCCGGGTTGACTACGTGGTCAAATTCAACGGCGGAAACAACGCCGGCCACACCGTGGTCATCGGCACCGAGAAGTACGCGCTGCACCTGCTCCCGTCGGGCATCCTCACCGCCGGTGTCACGCCGATCATCGCCAACGGCGTGGTCGTCGATATCGAGGTGCTTTTCGAAGAACTTGACGCGCTGATCTCCCGCGGCGTAGACGTGTCCGGGCTCAAGGTGAGCGCCAACGCTCACATCATCACCCAGTACCACCGCACGGTCGACAAGGTCACCGAGCGTTTCCTCGGCAAGCGCCAGATCGGTACCACCGGCCGTGGCATCGGCCCGACCTACGCCGACAAGATCAACCGCGTCGGCATCCGCGTGCAGGACCTGTTCGACGAGAACATTCTGCGCCAGAAGGTCGAGGGTGCCCTGGCCCAGAAGAACCACCTGCTGGTCAAGGTCTACAACCGTCGCGCGATCACGGTCGACGAAATTGTCGAGGACCTGCTCAGCTACGCCGAGCGCCTGCGCCCGATGGTCGCCGACACCGCCCTGCTGCTGCACGAGGCCCTCACCGCCGGAAAGACCGTGCTCTTCGAGGGCGGCCAGGCCACGATGCTGGATGTCGACCACGGCACCTACCCGTTCGTCACCTCCTCGAACGCGACCTCCGGCGGCGCTGTGACCGGCTCGGGCATCGGCCCGAACCGGATCGACCGGATCATCGCCGTCGTCAAGGCGTACACGACCCGCGTCGGCGCAGGCCCGTTCCCGACCGAATTGTTCGACGAGTCGGGCGAGTTCCTGCGCGCTAACGGCTTCGAGTTCGGCACCACCACGGGGCGCCCGCGCCGCTGCGGCTGGTACGACGCGCCCGTCGCCCGTTACACGGCCCGCATCAACGGGGTGACCGACTTCGTGCTGACCAAGCTCGACGTGCTGACCGGCCTGGACACGATTCCCGTCTGCGTCGCGTACAGCGTCGACGGCGTGCGCTTCGACGAGGTGCCCGTGTCGCAGTCCGACTTCCATCACGCGAAGCCCATCTTCGAGCACTTCCCCGGCTGGACCGATGACATCACGGGCGCGCGCACCTTCGAGGACTTGCCGCGGAACGCGCAGGCCTACGTGCTCGCGATCGAGAAGATGAGCGGCGCCCGCATCTCGGCGATCGGCGTCGGTCCCGGCCGCGAGGAGATCATCTCGCGCCACGATCTCGTCGACTGAGGTAGCGCGGCTGCGAGCTGCGAGCTGCGAGCTGCGGGCTGCGGGCTGCGGGCTGCGGGCTGCGGGCGGTGCTGAAGGGCTCCGCCCGGTGCCCGGACGAATTCGACGGAGATTGTGCTGCTGGGGGGCGAAAACCGGCCCGCGGCATCCGTTCTCGGCTCAATCTCCGTCGAAATCGTTCACGCCGACCTGACCGCTGCCGTTCATTCGGTGGCAACCTGGCGCTGCCACAGTGTCGGCATGACTGCCGAACGACCTCAGAGCATCGCCATCGTGGGCCACTATGTGCGGCTCGAACCTCTCACCCGCGCGCTGCTGCCCGAGCTGCACGGCGCGATCGCGCATCCAATGGTTTTCGACGGCGGTTTTGGCGGCGGCCCGGGTGGGCTCCGCACCGACCCGGCCGAGTTCACCGACTGGGCGGATGCCTACGTTCACTGGGCGGGACTCCCCTACGCGGTGCGCGTGGCCGGCGGCCCGCACGCCGGTGACCTCGTGGGCATGTCCACGCTCGGCGACCTGCACCTGGAACACGAGTCGGCCCATGTGGGCTGGACCGCCTACGATCCGCGGGTCTGGGGCACCGCCGTCAACGCGGAGACGAAGCTACTGCTGCTCGGGCTGGCCTTCGACCACGGGTTCGGTCGGGTGAAGATCCAGGCGGATGTGATGAACGTGCGGTCCTGCGCGGCCATCGCGGGCATCGGGGCCACGTATGAGGGGATTATCCGCCGGGAGCGGCGCCGGGCTGACGGCAGCTGGCGGGACACCGTGATCTACTCGATCCTCGACAACGAGTGGCCTCGGGTGCGGGCCGGGCTGCGGGCGCGGCTCGACGGGTACGGCGCGCGATCGGTTCAGTACCGGGTGCGGCCGCTCGAGACGAGAGACGTGGCCTGACGGCGACGCCGCCGGATGCCCGTTTGCGTCGTCCGGCGCGTTCCGGCGCGTTCCGGCGCGCGCTGCGGGACGCGGTCGAGCGCGTCCGTGCGGAGTGTCGGCGGGGCGCGGTACAGTCGGCAGGTGAGAGACGTTTCCGCCGCCGGACGAATCCGGGTCACCCTGCAGTTCATGGGCATGGGTGTGGTCTGGGGATCCAGTTTCCTGTTCATGAAAGTGGCCCTCGAGGGGGTCACGTTCGGCCAGGTGGCGTGGTCGCGGCTGGTGCTCGGCGGATTCACGCTCGGCCTGATCGTGCTGGTCAGCCGTCCGCGTGTGGCCAATGGGCCGGTGCTACCGCGCGAGAAGGTGGTCTGGCTGCATTTCCTGGTGATCGCGATCACCGGATGCGTCGTGCCGCATATTCTGTTCGCGTGGGCGGAGCAGTACGTGTCGTCGAGTTTGGCCAGCATCTACAACGCCGTGACGCCGATCATGACCGCGGTGATGGCGACGCTCGCGTTCCGGGTGGAGCGGCTCGTGCGCGGGCAGGTGGCAGGCATCCTCGTGGGCATCGCCGGCGTTGTCGTGATCATCGCGCCGTGGCGCTACGCGGCCCTGACCGGCGACCTCTGGGGCCAGCTGGCCTGCCTGGGCGCGGCGGTCTGCTACGGTTTCACGTTCGGCTACACGCGCCGGTTCCTGAGTGGCCGGCCGATCGCCCCCGCGACCTTCGCGTTCTTGAACATCGGCATCGCCGGGGCGATCATGCTTGTGGCCACCCCGGTGGTGGCGGCGTATCCGGTGGCACTGACCGTGCCGATCGTGGCCGGACTGCTCACTCTCGGCGCGCTCGGCACTGGCGTTGCCTACATCTGGCACATCAACGTGCTGCGCGCTTGGGGACCGACGAACGCGTCGACGGTGACGTATGTCACACCCGTCGTCGGGGTGCTGCTGGGGGTGCTCGTGCTCTCGGAGACCTTCTCGTGGCACGAGCCGGCCGGGGCGGCGCTGGTGCTGCTCGGCATCCTGCTGACCCAGCGGCGGCTGCTCTTGCCTGGGCGGGCGGGGTCGGCGCGGCGGTCGGCGCGGCCGGTGAGGGCGGCCCGGTCGTCAGGGTCGTCCGGGTCGGCGGAGTCGTCCGCGCCGCTGCAGCGGTCACGGAGTTGACGGCGGTCGGTATGGCGCCGGAATCGGAGCGGCCGGAAATGCGCTGGGAACGGGTGGCCGCGTCCGGGTAGGAGCCCTCGGCCTCCATCGGGGACGGCGGGCAGTGCCGATCGTGCGGTCACCGCGCGCGAAACGGTATCGTCGAACCATGGCTGCACACGAGGAATTGCCCGCCGGCGCGGGGCAGGAAGCGATCGACGAACTGGGCAGCATCCGTCAGAGCATCGACAACATCGACGCCGCGCTGATCCACTTGCTGGCGGAGCGGTTCAAGTTCACCCAGCAGGTCGGACGGCTCAAGGCCACGCACGGCCTGCCCCCGGCCGACCCCGAGCGGGAGCTGTTACAGATCCAGCGACTGCGCGGACTGGCCGAGGAGGCCCGGCTCGACCCGGCCTTCGCCGAGAAGTTCCTGAACTTCATCATCGCCGAGGTCATCCACCACCACGAGAAGATCGCCGGCACCGAGTCCGCGAACGGGTCAGCGCCGCGAGCTGCGGGGGCACGAACAGATGTCGCACGGCCGGTCGTGGGCACCAGCCCCGCTTCTTCCGCCACCACGTCGCCGGCCACCTCATGACTTCTCAGACCAACGCGCTCGCCGGGGCGGCGCGCGCCCTTCCGGCCCAGTTCGGGAAGACCTTCGTCGTCACCGGCGCCAACGCCGGCCTCGGCTACTTCACCACCGAGCAACTCGCCGCCGCGGGCGCCCACGTCGTGCTGGCCTGCCGCAATCTCCCGAAGACGGAGGCCGCGGTCGCGGCCATCCACGCCCGGGTGCCCGGGGCATCCGTGTCGGCGATACCGCTGGACCTGAGCGACCTCACCCAGGTGCACCGTGCCGCGGACGCGCTGCTGGAGTTGCCGCGGATCGATGGGTTGATCCTGAACGCGGGCATCGTGCACCCGCCGCGCAGGCGCGAGCTGAGCCCCGACGGGCACGAACTCGTCTTCGCGACCAATTTCCTCGGCCATTTCTCGCTCACCGAGCGGGTGCTGCCGGCTCTGCGGCGCACGCCCGGCAGCCGGGTCGTCGCGCTCGGGTCGATGATTTCACGGCTGCTGGACTCGCCGCTGCTCGACCTGCAGTTGGAGTCCGGCTACAACCGGTGGAAGGCTTACGCGCAGTCGAAGATCGCCATGCAGGTGTTCGGCTTCGAGCTCGATCGACGGCTGCGGGCGGCCGGCGCCGGCGGCACTGACGGGGTGCAAAGCCTCGTCGCACACCCCGGTTACTCGATTTCGGGTCTGACGCCGGGCATCCGCGGGGTCAATCAGCCGTCGCGTGCGAGCCGGTTCGCCGACACCCTGCAGTCCTTCGGTGCTCAGGGCAAGGACGCCGGCGCCTGGCCCACGGTGAGTGCGGCCGTCGACCCGGATGCCCGTGGCGGCGACTACTACGGCCCTCGCTACCTCACGCGCGGCCTGCCGACGCTGCAGGAGCCCACGCGCACCTCGCTCGACCCCGCGGTCGCAGAGTCGCTCTGGTCACGCTCGGAGCTCCTCCTCGGCGCCCCCTTCTCGATCTAGCGGTCGCCCCGCTGCACGGCCCCGCGTGCGCTCAAAACGCCGCCATACGATGGGGAATGGCGGCGTTTCTCGCGCACGCGACCTCCTGGAGAAGGCATGGGGCGGGAGGTGGGATTTAGGAGATCCAACCGCGATCGAGAAGGGCGGTGCGAATTCGGGCGATGATCGCAAGGGGAGAGTGGGATTTGTTGACACGGATGACCCGCCACCCTTCTTCCATGGGTTCGTCCAGCCGGTCGATGTCGCGGTGAAACTGTCGTTCGTCTTCGCGGTGCTGCCCGCCGTCATACTCGATCAGGACCTTGTAGCGCAGGTAGGCGAGATCGCCCAGGGCCATGAAGGCGCCGTATCGATTGACGAGGGTCAGGTTCACTTCCGGCTCAGGCAGGCCGGCCCGCACGATGAGGAGGCGCAGCACTGTTTCCTTGGCCGAATCGGTGCGCGGACGGACCAGGGCGAGGGCCTCGCGGAGTCGACAGGCACCGGGCAAGCCCGCGTGCCGTGCAACGGCCACCTGGAGTTCCGCCATCGTGGCCGGAGGCCGCTGTCGGCGCACGAGGGAGTCGCCAATGATGATCAACTCATCGAGGGTGAGGACCGTCGACAGCTGGACCCACGCGTCGACCGCTGAAGCGACGGCAAGGTGTCCCACCGAAACCACGCGCACCCGGTCCAGCGGAATCAGATGCCCGCGCACGCCCTTGCCGCGGCGGCGCCGGGTCCGAATGCTTGTGCCGACATCCACGATTGACCGCTCGAGGAGCCGTGCAGGAAGAGGTAGCCCGTGGAGAAGCGCGGCCGTCGCGTGGCTGAAGAACTGATCTGACGGCATCCGCACCGCGTAGTCACAGGCCCGGGTGCGCGCTGCTGCACGGATCCGGGCCCACCTGTCCGCGTCGCTGATGGGGGCCGGCGACGGGCCGCGCCCCACAGGCACCCGCACGCCGTGGAAGGGCCGCGCGAGGTCGCTGCGCCGCAGCCGCCCGGAATTGACTCCCCGCTGTCGAGCGTCGGCGACGGAAAACGGCCCATCACCGAGCCCGGCCGGCAGCTCAGAAGGCGGTCTCATCGCACGATGATGCCACCCGCTACGATTCGCGCGGTGCTCTATCCACAGGCGCCGACCGCAGACGCTCGCGCGTGCGCGGAAAGTGCCACTTTGATCCCGGCGATGGCGGCCGATTGGTCGCACGCAGGGGCGAAACGGGGTCGGACGGGCGGGCGGAGGGAGGAGGGAGGCGGGAGAACGGGCAGAGGAGGAACCCCTACTGCGCGAAACGGGAGGGGAGGGTGCTGCGGTGACGCGTCTGCAGGTCGGCGAGCAACACCGTGAAGTGGTCCTGGATCTCCAGGCTCGCCGAGGTCGCGTCCGTCACGCCGATGCGCAGCACCGGGTAGCCCCGCCCCTCGCAGAGTCCGAGGAACTTTACGTCGTCTTCCCGAGGAACCGATACGATCACGCGTCCGGCCGACTCCGAGAACAGGGCTACGGATGCGTCCACGCCGTCGCGCTCGCAGATGTCGCCGAGCCACACGCGGGCTCCGACCCCGAACCGGAGCACCGCTTCGGCCAGCGTCTGCGCCAGCCCACCCGAGCTGAGGTCGTGGGCGCTGTCGATGAGCGCCTCGATCGACGCCGCGTGCAGCAGCCCCGCCAGGGCGGCTTCGCCGGCCAGGTCGACGACGGGCGGCAGCCCGCCCAGGTGGTCGTGGATGACATCGGCCCAGGCAGAGCCGTCCAGTTCCTCGCGGGTCACGCCGAGCAGGTAGATGTTGTGGCCGTCGTCCTGCCAGCCGCTGGGCACGCGGCGGGCGACGTCGTCGATCACGCCGAGCACGGCGACCACAGGGGTCGGGTGGATCGGCTGGTCGCCGGTCTGGTTGTAGAACGACACGTTGCCGCCGGTGACCGGGATCTCGAGCGCCAGGCATCCGTCGGCCAGACCGTCGACGGTCTGGGCGAACTGCCACATCACCTCGGGGTTCTCCGGCGAGCCGAAGTTGAGGCAGTCGCTGATGCCGACCGGCACCGCGCCGGTCACGGCCACGTTGCGGTAGGCCTCGGCGAGAGCGAGCTGCGCGCCGCGGTACGGGTCGAGCTGGCAGTAACGGCCGTTCGCATCGGTGGCGATGACGAAGCCGAGGCCCGACTCCTCGTCGATCCGGATCATGCCCGCGTCGTCGGGGAACGAGAGGGCCGTGTTGCCCATCACGTAGCGGTCGTACTGGTCGGTGATCCAGCTCGGGTCGGCCAGGTTCGGCGAGCCGAGCAGGGCCAGGAACTGCTCACGCAGCACCTCGGGTGAGGTCGGGCGGGGCAGCGCGGAGGCGGTGTCGGCCTGCAGCGCGTCGAGCCAGGTGGGGTAGGCGACCGGGCGGTCGTAGACCGGCCCGTCGACCGCGACAGTGCGCGGGTCCACGTTGACGATCTCCTCGCCGTGCCAGTCGATGATGAGCCGGCCGGAGTCGGTGACCTCGCCGAGCACGCTGGTCTCGACATCCCATTTGGCGGTGACAGCGAGGAAGCCGGCGAGCTTCTCCGGGGTGACGACGGCCATCATGCGTTCCTGGCTCTCGCTCATCAGGATCTCTTCGGCCGTCAGGGTGGGGTCACGCAGCAGCACCTTGTCGAGCTCGATGAACATGCCGCCGTCGCCGTTGGAGGCGAGCTCGCTGGTGGCGCAGGAGATGCCTGCGGCGCCCAGGTCCTGGATGCCCTCGACGAGCTTCTCGCGGTAGAGCTCGAGGCAGCACTCGATCAGCACCTTCTCGGCGAACGGGTCGCCGACCTGCACGGCGGGGCGTTTGGTCGGGCCGCCTTCGGAGAAGGTGTCCGAGGCGAGAATGGATGCCCCGCCGATGCCGTCGCCGCCGGTGCGGGCTCCGAAGAGCACCACCTGGTTGCCGGCGCCGGTGGCGTTGGCGAGGTGCAGGTCCTCGTGGCGCAGCACGCCCACGGAGAGCGCGTTGACGAGCGGGTTGCCCTGGTAGACCTTGTCGAACCAGGTCTCGCCGCCGATGTTGGGCAGGCCGAGGCAGTTGCCGTAGAAGGAGATGCCCGACACGACGCCGTGCACGACGCGGGCGGTGTCGGGGTCGTCGAGACGTCCGAAGCGGAGGGCATCCATCACGGCGACCGGGCGGGCGCCCATCGAGATGATGTCGCGCACGATGCCGCCGACGCCGGTCGCGGCCCCCTGGAACGGCTCGATGTAGGAGGGGTGGTTGTGCGACTCGATCTTGAACGTGACCGCCCAGCCCTCGCCGACGTCCAGCACGCCGGCGTTCTCGCCCATGCCGACCATGAGGTTCTTCTTCATGGCGGGGGAGACCTTCTCGCCGAACGAGCGCAGGTACTTCTTCGAACTCTTGTAGGAGCAGTGCTCGCTCCACATCACCGAGTACATGGCGAGCTCGCCGCTGGTGGGGCGGCGGCCGAGGATCTGGCGGATCTCGGCGTACTCGCCCGGGGTCAACCCCAGCGCGTCGAACGGCTGCTCTTTCTCGGGCGTCGCAATCGCGTTTGCAACGGTGTCGGCAATGCCGCGGGAGGGTGTGGTGGTAACAGCGGTCACGAGTGGCGTTCTCCCAGAGATAACGGATGCTTGACCTGGCGAGTCTACCCGCCGCGCCGCTTCAGCGCCGGTTCCGAGACCGCCCGGCTAGAGCCTGGCCGCGGCCTGGCCGCCCGCTAGCTGCGCCCGCCGGGAGGACCCAGCGACAGCATCACCGTCATGATCGCCACCGCGGCCACGGCGAAACTGCTGATCAGGATCACCGGACGGTTCAGCATCCAGCGCAGCAGCGTGCCCACCCAGGTGTGGTCGCGCGGGTCGTCGGTGGCGACGCGGCGCCAGTCGCCGTCGAGCCGGCCGGTGCGGTCGAGACGGATGTCGAACGGCACCGTCGCGTAGGGCACGATCGCCGTGGCGACGGCGAGCACCATCAGCCGGACCGGCCAGCGCTGGTTCAAGCCCACCAGCACGGCGGTCAGGGCGTAACTGATGAAGACGAACCCGTGCAGGGAGCCTGCGATCCGCACCGGGGTGCCGCCGGCATCCGCCACGTATTTCAGCAGCATGCCGCCGATCAGGAGGGTCCAGGTCACCGCCTCAGCGATGGCGATGGTGCGGTAGAAGAGGCGGGGAGACACGGGGGAACACTCCAGGGGGTGGGGAACGGGACGAAAAAAAGGGGGAGCTTCGATCTTCGCAGGGTTGCGGCGGAGCCGCGCATCGGTCGATCGGATGACACGACGGATCAGTGGGGCAGAGGACCGCCCAGCCGACTGTGCGAGTCTGAAGGGATGACGTACCTTCCCGCAGACACCCGCTACGACTCCATGCCCTACCGCCGCACCGGGCGCAGCGGCCTCAAACTTCCCGCGATCTCGCTGGGCCTCTGGCAGAATTTCGGCGGCACCGCACCGATGGAGACACAGCGCGCCATCCTGCGCCGCGCCTTCGACCTGGGCGTCACCCACTTCGACCTGGCCAACAACTACGGCCCGCCCAAGGGCAGCTCCGAGAGCAACTTCGGCGTGCACCTCGCGCAGGATTTCGCCTCGCACCGCGACGAGCTGGTCATCTCGACCAAGGCCGGCTACGGCATGTGGTCGGGCCCGTACGGCTCGTGGGGTTCCCGCAAGTACCTGCTCTCGAGCCTCGACGCGTCCCTCGGCCGCATGGGCCTGGACTACGTCGACATCTTCTACTCCCATCGGGCCGACCCGGACACCCCGCTCGAGGAGACGATGGGCGCGCTGCACACGGCCGTCACGAGCGGTCGGGCGCTGTACGCCGGCATCTCCTCGTACTCGCCCGAGCGCACCCGGCAGGCCGCCGCGATCCTGGCCGAGATGGGCACGCCGCTGCTGATCCACCAGCCCTCGTACTCGATGTTCAACCGCTGGGTCGAAGACGGACTGCTCGACACCCTCGACGACCTCGGCGTCGGCTGCATCGCCTTCTCCCCGCTGGCGCAGGGGCTGCTCACCGACCGCTACCTGAACGGGGTGCCCGAGGGGTCCCGCGCCTCGCAGGCCGGCTCGATGAGCCGCGACATGGTGAACGACCAGACGGTGGGGCGCATCCGTGCCCTGACCGAGATCGCGGATGCCCGCAGTCAGTCGCTCGCCCAGCTCGCCCTGTCGTGGGTGCTGCGACGCGAAACCGTCACCACGGCGCTGGTCGGCGCCTCCTCGGTGAAGCAGTTGGAGACGAACATCGCCGCGATCGACAACCTTGCGTTCACCGACGCCGAGATCGCGGCGGTCGACGAGCACGCCGTCGACATGGGCATCAACCTGTGGGAGCCGTCTAGCGCCGTCTAGCCTTGGCGACATCGACGGATGACTCGGGCGGGCCGCTGCGGCGCCCGCGCCGTGAGCGCCGGGAAACTTTCCTCGACAGGTTATTAAAAGCAGAGTTATCCTTTTAATAAATCGAACGATGAGATCGAGGAGACTGCTAGTGGCCAGAATGAGTGTGGAAGTGGAACTCGAGAAGGGCGAAGTGACGAAGTACCGGCGTCACGAGAACGGGCGTGGACTGGTGTCGCCCGGCGCCCAGGTGAACCCGAGCGCCTACGTGTCGAGCGCAACGTATGTGGAGAGTGACGCCCAGGTCGGGCCTGAATCGTGGATCGGGCAGGGGAGCTGGATCGACCACGGGGCGATCATCGGAGCGCGGGTCTTCGTCGGCGCGAACGTGCATGTCGGGGCCGATGCGATTGTCGGAAACGAGGCGCGCCTGGCCAGTAACACGGACATCGGCCGCGGGGCTTTCATCGCCGACGGTGCGGTCATCGACCACGAAATTGCGGTCCCGGAGTTCACCGACGTCAGCGCACGGCCGTCCGCCCGATCGCACACGGTCCCGCCGGGAGGACTGTCGGCGGCACCCGGCCTCGACCGTGCCGGATGGCGGCGAACCTGGGGTGCTCGGCGCAGGCCGTCGCCTCGCCTGCCGGCTCCTCCGGCGACGGCCACGGTGTCCTGAGCCACGGTGTCCTCAGCCACGGTGTCCTCAGAGCAGGAAGCAGGCAGGACGGGATCCGATTCCGGTTGTCCCTAGTCGTGGCTGGCGGGCTCTGCCTCAGGGCCCGCCGAGTGCCGGGCGAGCACGTAGAGCAGGTCGGACAGCCGGTTGAGGTAGTGGAAGACGTCATCGCTGACCAAGTGACCGGCCGCTCCGGCCCGGACCGTGTGCCGCTCGGCTCGCCGCACGACCGTTCTGGACAGGTCGATGGCGGCCTCGGTGGGCGTCGACCCGGGGATCAGGAAGACCGGGCGCAGCGGCCGGGCGGCGACGAGCCCGTCGATGAGTTCCTCCAGCTCCGTGACCATTTCGGGAACGACCTGCGATATGCGCGGGACGAGGCGGTCGCGGCGCTCCGGGTTGGCGGCCAGATCGGCTGCGACGACGAATAAATCGCGCTGCACCCGGAACAGGATCGCGGCATGCTCGGGCTCGGCGCAGCCCGCCCGCGCGATGCCGAGGGCCGACACCGCTTCGTCGATATCGCCGACCGCGTCCATGAGTTCATCACCCTTGGAGACCCTGCCGCCGTGAAGCATCCCGGTGCTGCCGGCGTCGCCGGTCCTGGTGTAGATTCTTGCCATTTCGTGGCCTTCCGTTGATCGCCGGACTAGGCTGACGAAGTCGCTGGACTAGCTCCGGACGATTCCATCGTTTCATGCATTCGCGTACCGGTGGGGGCTGTCTGCCCTCGGCACGCGAGGCGTCTGGCCACCGGTTGAAGGTCGCCCACGCACGGAACATCACCACCCCTATCGACGTGGTTGCGACACGGGGCTCAGATTCGCGAGACCTCCTCGCGTCGCGCGTTTCGCGCGCCGCAAGGTCGAGGAACAGTTCGGGCTTTCATCGCGAACTGCAGGAAAGGCCCGCAATGACGGCCCGCGCACACTTCCGAACCTTCGCCGGAATCCTCCTGACGATCGCCACCACCGGCCTGGTGGTGTTGGCGTCACCCTCGGTCTCGGCGAACGCCCAGAGCCGCGCCGACGCGTGCGCCGCCGGCACCGGAGTCACCGTCGTCGTCGATTCCAGCGATCTGGGCGGCACGACGACGACGGGATGCGCACCGGGCGACCCTGAGACCGGTCGCGACGCGCTGTCCTCGGCCGGCTTCACGGCCCAGGACTCCGCACCCGGCATGATCTGCGCGATCGACAGCCTGCCTGACCCGTGCCCGACGACCTTTGACGGATCGTTCTGGTCGTACTGGCACGCGCAGCCGGGGGACGCGTGGACCAGCTACCTCGTCGGTGCGGACGCCAGTGCCCCCGTGCGGGGCGAGGTCGAGGGGTGGCGCTACAACGACGGCTCGGTCGGACCCGGCAGCGGCACCGCCACGGAACAGGGTCCGCCGGCCGAGGTGGAAACCGAGGCCTCGGGGAGCTCGCAGGAGGAGTCGTCTCAGGGAGACGGCCTGGTGATCACGGCCGTTGCGTCCGCATCCCTGCTCCTGCTGATCGCCGCCGCGATCGTGCTGTTCGTGCGTCGCCGGAAGGCTCAGGCCCAGCCGTGAGCGTTGCCCTGCACCCGATGGCGTGGTGGGTGTGGGCGCTCGGCCTCGCGCTGGCCACGACGCGCACCGAAGACGCCTGGTTGGTCGGGTTGATCGTGGCCGCCGCCGTGGTCGTCGTCTTCTCCTGCCGGGATGAGTCCCCCTGGGCCAGGGCCTTTCCCGCCTATCTGGTTCTGGGGGCGGTGATCGTGCTGGTCCGGGTCGCTTTCCATGTGCTCGTGGGCCTCAAGACGGGAGACCCGACGATCATCGCCCTGCCGCGGATCCCGCTTCCCCGGTGGGCCGGCGGCATCCAGTTGCTGGGCCCCGTCTCGCTTCCCGGCCTGCTGTCTGCGGCCTTCACCGGCTTCCAGCTGGCGGCACTGATCATCTGCATCGGGGCCGCGAACGCCCTGGCCAACCCCAAGCGGGCTCTGCGGAGTCTGCCGGCGGCCCTGCACCAGCTCGGCACCGCGGTTGTCATCGCGGTGACGCTCGCACCCCAACTCGTGGGCTCGTGGCGACGCGTGCAGCGTGCCCGTTCGTTGCGCGGCCACCGCCCGCGCGGGATGCGCGCGGCGCTCGCCCCCAGGATGCCGGTGTTGCAGGATGCCCTGGACCGGGTGCTCGCCCTGGCCGCGTCGATGGACTCCCGCGGTTATGCGCGCTCGGTGCCCGGCCGGGGGAGCCGGGTGGTGCTGCCGCTGATGCTCGTTGCCCTGCTCGGCGCCGTGGTGGGCACCTACGTGCTGCTGGACGGGACCGCGCCGAGCCGGCTGGGACTGCCGCTGCTCGCGGTCAGCGCCGTGGTGGCGGTCGCGGGTTCGATCGTGGCGTCGCACCGGATCCGGCACACCCGCTACCGGCCGGATCCCTGGCGGGCGCAGGAGAGCCTCGTCGCGGCATCCGGGATCACCGGGGCCGTTCTCGTGACCGTCGCGGCCGGCAGCGGGAATCGACCGGTTGCGGGTGTATATCTGCTGGGCTGGCTGATGCCGATCCTCCTCGCCGCCATCGCGGCGATGCCGGCCGCACTCGCACCACGGTCCGTGCGATGATCCGGCTCGACGGGGTCACGTTCACCTACCCCGACGCCCCGGAACCGGCGTTGAACCGCCTCGACCTCACCATCCCGGAGGGCGAGTTGTGCCTCGTGGTCGGCCCGACGGGATCCGGCAAGTCGACCCTGCTGCAACTGGTGAACGGGCCCGCGCCGCACTTCACGGGCGGCCTGCTGCAGGGCACGGTCACGGTGGACGACCGTGACACCCGGCTGCACCGCCCGCGCGATCTCGCTGATCTCGTCGGTGTCGTCGGCCAGGACCCCGCGGCGGGATTCGTGACCGACACGGTGGACGAAGAACTCGCCTATGGCATGGAACAGCTCGGTCTGCCCGGCGCCGTGACGCGCAAACGCGTCGAGGAGATCGTCGACCTGCTCGGCCTGGAACCGCTGCGCGGACGTGCCCTCGCCGACCTGTCGGGTGGTGAGCAGCAACGGGTCGCGCTCGGTGCGGTGATGACCAGCCACCCCCGCGTCCTGGTGCTGGACGAACCCACCTCGGCGCTCGACCCGACGGCCGCCGAAGAGGTGCTCGCGGCGATCAGCCGGCTGGTTCAGGATGTCGGCATGACGGTTCTGCTCGCTGAGCACCGCCTCGAGCGCGTCGCCCAGTTCGCGGATTCCGCGATCTGTCTCCATCCGGACGGGACCGCCACGCACGGCCCCACGGCAAAGGTGCTGGCATCCTCCCCGATCGCCCCTCCGGTGATCGAGCTCGGACGTCTGATGGGCTGGGATCCGGTGTCGGTGCGGGATGCGCGCCGTCAGGCAGAGGCCCTGCGGGCACGGCTGCAGGGGAGCGCGGCGTCCCCGCCCGCCGCACCACCGGAACCGACGGGCACGGTCATTCTCTCCGCCCGCGGACTCCGGGTGCGGTATGGGGCGATCCCGGCCCTCGACGGTGTTGACCTGTCCCTGCGGGCCGGTGAGGTCGTCGCGGTGATGGGTCGGAACGGTTCCGGCAAGTCGTCGCTGCTCTGGGCGTTGCAGGGGGCCGGACGGCGAGCCGGCGGAACGGTGCAGATCGCTCTGCCCGAGGGGCGGCTCCCGGCCGGGACACCCCCGATCCGCGCGTTCCGGTGGCCTCGGCCGCCGGCCGGCGGGACGGCCGGGGCCGTCGGCCCGGCGACGCTGCGGGCGGATCTGGCGCGGAGGCAGATCGCCTTGGTGCCGCAGGTGCCGGCCGACCTGCTCTACCTCGACACGGTGGCGGCGGAGTGCGCAGACTCGGATCGGCAGGGTGCCGCGGTCCCGGGTGCGACCGCGGCCATTCTGAGGCGGCTGGCCCCCGGAATCCCGCCGGGCCGGCATCCCCGGGACCTGTCCGAGGGGCAGCGCCTGGCGCTGGTGCTGGCGATCCAGTCGGCCGTGTCCCCGCGCATCCTGTTGCTGGACGAACCGACCCGGGGACTCGACTACGCGACGAAGGGGCGGGTGGCCGCCGAGATCGCAGACCGTGCGGCGGCGGCAGGCAGCGTGCTGCTGTCCAGCCACGACGTGGAATTCGTGGCGGGGGTCGCCGACCGGGTGGTCGTGCTGGCCCACGGCGAGATCGTCGCTGACGGCTCCGCCCGCGAGGTGCTCTCGGCCTCACCCGGCTTCGCGCCCCAGGTCGCGAAGATCCTGCGCCCGGTGCCCCTGCTGACGGTCGACGCCGTGCGTCGCGCCCTGATGGTGGCCCGGTGATCACCGGCAGCCGTGCGCTTCCGGTGCCGCCGCGCACGGCTCTAGCCCTGATGCTGGCGTCCCTGGTGGGGATTCTTGCCTTCGGCTGGCCGCTGTTCGCGGGCCGGGGCACCATCCTGGAGCGGAATGCGAGCGCTCCGCTGATTCTCGGCGCGGTGCTTGTCGGAGTGATGGCGACCGTCCTGGTCGCCCTCGGCGACGGCGGGATCGACGTCAAGGCCATCGCGATCCTCGGGTTGCTCTCCGGTGTCGGCGCCGACCTGCGGCCGCTCTCGGCCGGCAGCGCCGGCATCGAATTCGTCTTCTTCTTCATCATTCTCGGAGGGCGCGTCTTCGGGCCGGGATTCGGCTTCGCGCTGGGGTCGACGACCCTGTTCGCGTCGGCACTCCTCACGGGCGGGGTCGGGCCGTGGCTGCCGTTTCAGATGCTCGCCGCGTCCTGGATCGGGATGGGAGCCGGGTTGTTGCCCGCACGGGTGCGCGGACGCACCGAGATCGTGGTGCTCGCGTTCTATGCGGCGTTGTGCGGATTCGTCTACGGGCAGGCGATGAACCTGTCGTTCTGGCCCTTCACCCTGGGGCCGGACACGGCGCTCAGCTTCGTTCCGGGGGCTCCGCTCGGCGAGACGCTGACGACCTTTTTCCGCTTCAGCATCGCAACCTCTTTCGGTTGGGACCTGATGCGGGCCATCGTGCTGGCCGGCGGTGTGGCACTGATCGGCTGGCCCGTGCTGGCAGCCCTGCGCCGCACGGCGAGGCGGGCCTTCTTCTCCGCCGCACTGCCCGCACGGGACACGCCCGAGCCGAAGCCGAAAAAACAAAATCACTACATGTAGTGGTTCACTAGGTAGTTGACACCCACTGGTAGTGATCCTGAATTCGGGTGTCGTGAATGGGGAGCGAACGTGAGTAACAGGAATCAGAACGCCGAAGCCGGGTCCGGCGGAAGTAAGAAAGGCGCGCGCGGCGCCGGACTGGCCATCGAGCGCCACTTCAGCACGGCCGGGGTTCACCCATACGACGAGGTGGTCTGGGAGCTCCGCGACGTCGTGCAGACGAACTGGAAGAGCGGCGAAACCGTCTTCGAGCAGACGGGCGTCGAGTTCCCGGACACCTGGTCGGCGAACGCCTCCACCATCGTCAGCACGAAGTACTTCCGCGGGGCCGTCGGGTCGTCCGAGCGGGAGTCCAGCCTCAAGCAGCTGATCGACCGGGTGGTCGGGGCGTATGTCGCTGCCGGGGCGGCGAACGGCTATTTCGCCGGCGATGATGACGCGGAGATATTCGGGGCGGAACTGACCTGGCTGCTGCTGCACCAGGTCTTCTCGTTCAACTCCCCGGTGTGGTTCAACGTCGGGACACCCTCGCCGCAGCAGGTCAGCGCCTGCTTCATCCTCGCCGTCGAGGACACCATGGAATCCATTCTCGGCTGGTACCGCGATGAGGGGATGATCTTCAAGGGCGGCTCCGGGGCTGGAGTGAACCTGTCCAACCTGCGGTCCTCCATGGAACTGCTCTCCTCCGGCGGAACCGCCAGTGGGCCCGTCTCGTTCATGCGTGGCGCCGACGCCAGCGCCGGCACGATCAAGTCCGGTGGGGCGACCCGGCGGGCGGCGAAAATGGTGGTGCTCGACGTGGACCACCCCGACATCGTGCAATTCATCGAGGCCAAGTCGCGGGAGGAAGGCAAGATCCGCGCTCTGCGTGACGCCGGCTACGACATGGACCTCGGCGGCGAGGACCTGGCCAGCGTGCAGTACCAGAACGCCAACAACACGGTTCGGGTCACCGACGCGTTCATGCGATCCGTGGAGAACGACACCAGCTTCTCCCTCACCTCCCGCCAGGACGGCAGCGAAATCGAGTCGGTGAGCGGCGCGGCCCTGTTCCGTCAGCTCGCCCAGGCGGCGTGGGACTGCGCCGACCCGGGCATCCAGTACGACGGCGCCATCAGCGACTGGCACACCACTCCCGAATCGGGTCGGATCTCGGCGTCGAATCCCTGCTCCGAGTACATGTCGCTCGACAACTCGTCGTGCAACCTGGCCTCCCTCAACCTGCTCGCATTCCTCCGCACCGACACCGCGGGGGAGGACGTGTTCGACACCGATGCGTTCGTTCGAGCGGTCGAGCTGATCATCACGGCGATGGACATCTCGATCTGTTTCGCCCACTACCCCACAGCGACCATCGGCGAGACGACCCGTGCGTTCCGCCAGCTGGGCATCGGCTATGCCAACCTCGGCGCCCTGCTGATGGCCACCGGCCACGCCTACGATTCCGAGTCCGGGCGGTCCCTGGCCGCCGGGATCACCTCCCTGATGACGGGAACCGCCTACCGGCGGTCCGCCGAGCTGGCCGGGGTGGTCGGCCCCTATGAGGGCTTCGCGCAGAACGCGGAGGCCCACACCCGGGTGATGCAGAAGCACGCGACAGCGGACATCACGCTGCACTCAATGGATGGCATGAGCGGAGAAATCCACGATCGGGCATTGGGCGTCTGGCACGAGGCCGTCACGCTCGGAGAGGTGTCGGGCTGGCGCAACGCGCAGGCGAGCCTTCTCGCGCCAACCGGCACCATCGGTTTCATGATGGACTGCGATACCACGGGAATCGAACCGGATTTCTCGCTGGTGAAGTTCAAGAAGCTGGTGGGCGGCGGCTCGATGCAGATCGTCAACCAGACCGTCCCCCGCGCGCTGCGCGGCCTGGGGTATCCGAAGGAGGCCGTCGAGGCGATCGTCGAACACATCGCCCTGCACGGGCATGTCGTCGACGCTCCCGGACTCGAGCCGGAACACTACGCGATCTTCGACTGCGCCATGGGTCAGCGGGCCATCGCGCCAATGGGCCACGTGCGCATGATGGCCGCGGTTCAGCCGTTCCTCTCCGGAGCCATCTCCAAGACCGTCAACCTGCCGCAGAGTGCCACGGTCGACGCGGTGGAGGAGGTCTACTTCCAGGGCTGGAAGCTCGGGCTTAAGGCGGTGGCCATCTACCGCGATAACTGCAAGGTCGGCCAGCCCCTGTCGGACGGCAAGGCCGACCCGGTCCCCCTGCCGGTCGCGCAGCCCTTGTCGGCGCAGTCAGCGACACCTCCGATCCGCCGGCGCCTGCCGAAGTCCCGCACGTCGATCACCACGTCCTTCGCCGTCGCCGGGGCCGAGGGACATCTCACGGCGGGGTTGTACCCCAACGCGGAACTCGGCGAGATCTTCCTGCGGTTGGGCAAGCAGGGCTCGACTCTGTCCGGGGTCATGGACGCGTTCTCCATCGCGGTCTCCATCGGCCTGCAGTACGGGGTGCCGCTGCCGACCTACGTCGAGAAGTTCACCAACCTGCGCTTCGAACCTGCGGGGATGACCGATGACCCGGACATCCGGATGGCGCAGTCGATGATGGACTACATTTTCCGCCGCCTGGCCCTGGACCACCTGCCCTACGCCACGCGCTCCGCGATGGGGATCTTTACGACCGCCGAACGCGTCTCGCAGCTCGATGCGGGTGGCTATGACGCAACGGAAACGGCGGAACCGAGCCCGGTGCTACCTCCGGCCGGGCCGGCGGTAGTGGCGACTCGGCCGGTGCATTCCTCGGCGGAACTGCTCGAGGCGCAGCAGGGTCTCAGCCTGGATTCGCCGCTGTGCATGTCGTGCGGCACCGCCATGCGCCCGTCCGGTTCGTGCTACGTGTGCGAAAGCTGTGGCAGCACGAGCGGCTGCAGCTGAGGCGCATCGCGGCCTGACTGCGGTGGGCTGTCGCCACTGGCCGCCTCGAGGAGCCAACGTCCTCGGCGAGATGCGCCAGGGCAGGATCGACGGTCGGGTCGTCATCACGGACTCGGCGCACCCGTTGCCGATGTGGCACCGGACGGGAGGCTCGCCGTCGTCAGCTGGATGACGGCCAGCGCGGACCGCGCGTGGACCGCGGCCTCGGCCGCGGTCACCGGTTCCAGCAGCCCGAGCAGCCGCCTCCGGTAGTCCTCGCCCAGCAGCAGTGCGTAGAGCTGCTCGGCATGGGCAGCGGCCACCTGGCCGTGCTCGGCCCGAATGTGGTCCGCGAGGCGCGCGATGTGGCGCATGTCGCCGTTGTCGTGCAGCCGTCGGGCGAGTTCGGGAAAACGCAGCGACTCGGCGATCACAAGGCGGTGCAGTCCGATCATCTGAGCCGAGTGCAACCCGTACACGATACGCGCGGCGAGTGATTCCAGCGTCTCCGGACGGAGAGGCTCGCCACTGACGTTCGCGGCGAGGCGTCGCTGCATCTCGGTGAAGACGCCATCCTTGTTGCCGAAGTAGGTGTAGATGGTGCGCTTGGTGACGCGGGCCGCGGCGGCAATCCGGTCCACCGTCGCCGTGCCGAAGCCATATTCAAGGAAGACCGGCAACGCGGCGTCGAGAATCTGGCCTCGACGCTCGACGCGCCCCGCCTCCGTGGGTCGGCCGCGCTTGCGAACCGGGCTCGCTGGGGTCGCTGAATCCATGGCCGGCCCTTCGGATCTTCGAAAAAACGTTAAACGCAAACGTACTCTCGGATGTAGAATGAAACTAATTCGTATCATTTAAATTCGATGCGACTCTTCGATCTCCGACCTCACGAAGGCCGAGCAGGGAGTTCTTTCATGACCACTCGAACGCGTACATCCGTGGCGACCAAGTCCCGACCATCAACCTCTTCGGGCCAACCGACCCCGAACGCCAAACCCGACGTCTCCCCGGCCGACCGGGAACTCTTGACCGGGTTCTACCGCCAGATGATGCTCATCCGCCGGTTTGAAGAACGAGCCGCACGGGCCTACACGCAAGCGCTGATCGGCGGCTACTGCCACCTGAATCTCGGCGAGGAGGCAGCGGTCGTCGGGCTCATGTCCGCGCTGCGCCCGAGCGACTACCTCTTCACCAACTACCGCGAGCATGGCTACGCGATCACCCGCGGCATCCACCCCAACCGGGTGATGGCCGAACTGTACGGCCGTGCCGACGGGGTGTCCAAGGGGTGGGGCGGCTCGATGCACATGTTCGACCTCGAGAAGCGGATGCTGGGCGGCTACGGCATCGTCGGCGGCCAGATCCCGCTGGCGACGGGGGCCGCCCTGGCCATCGACTACCGCGACGGCGACGAGATCGTGCTGTGCACGATGGGCGATGGCACTACGAACATCGGAGCATTCCACGAGTCTCTGAACATCGCGTCTCTCTGGAACCTTCCGATCGTCTACGTCATCATCAACAACAGGCTGGGAATGGCCACGACGGTCGACAAGGCGTCGGCCGAGCCGGACCTCTACAAGCGCGCATCCGCGTACCGGATGGCGTCGGAACGCGTCGATGGGCTCGATCCCGTCGCCGTGTTCGAGGCCGCCCAGCGTGCCGTTGCTCAGGCTCGCAGCGGTAAGCCCTTCCTGCTCGAGGTCGTGACGGAACGACTGCGTGGGCACTCCGTCGTCGACCCGGCCAAGTACCGCTCCGACGAGGAGATGTCCCTGGTCAAGGAACGAGACCCGGTGCACACCTTCGCCGACAAGCTGGTCGCGGACGGTCTGCTCGACGAGCAGGAACTGGCAAAGATCGACGAGGAAGTATCCCGTCAGGCAACCGAGGCGGCGGCGTTCGCCGAGAACAGCCCGTTCCCGGATGTGTCGACCCTGTTCGACTACACCTACGCCACAGCCGTGGCCAATGACTCCCATCGGTTGCCCGGGCAGCCTCTGTTCGAGCCGGCACCGATCCCCGACTACGGAGTCAACCAATGAGCATCATGACCTATCGCCAGGCACTGCACGACACGCTGCGTTCCGAGATGCTGCGGGACGAGAATGTGTTCCTGATGGGTGAGGAGATCGGCCTCTTCGAAGGCGCGTACAAGATCACCGCGGGCATGCTCGATGAGTTCGGCGAGAAACGCGTGCGGGACACCTCGATCGCCGAAGAGGGTTTCACCGGTGCCGCCATCGGCGCCGCGATGCTCGGGCTCCGCCCCGTGGTCGAGATCATGACCATCAACTTCTCCCTGCTCGCGCTCGACCAGATCGTGAACCACGCCGCCAAGATCTACGGCATGTTCGGTGGACAGGCCCGGGTGCCCCTCGTCATCCGTACGCCGGGTGGCGGCGGACAGCAACTGGGTGCGACCCACTCGCAGAACATCGAGCTCTTCTACGCCTTCGTCCCCGGAATGAAGGTCGTCGCACCCAGCACACCGGCCGACGCCAAGGCGCTTCTGATCGCGGCGATCCGGGACGATGACCCCGTGCTCTTCCTGGAAAACCTGTCGCTCTACAACGTCAAGGGCGAGGTGCCCGACGGTGACGTGCCGGCCGAAATCGGCAAGGCCGCCGTCACCCGCACGGGGAGCGACATCACCCTGATCGGCTATTCACGGATGGCCCACGTCGCGTCTCAGGTCGCGGCGCAGCTCGCGGAATCGGACGGCCTCAACATCGAGGTCATCGACCTGCGCAGTCTGCGTCCGCTGGACCGCGAAACGGTCGTGGAGTCCGTCAAGAAGACTCACGCCGCCGTCATCCTCGAGGATGACTGGCTGACCTATGGAATCGGCGCCGAGATTGCGGCCTCGATCTCCGATGGCGCCTTCGACTACCTGGACGCGCCCGTGCGCCGCGTCGCCATGGCCGAGGTGCCCCTGCCGTACTCAAAACCACTGGAGACGGCCGCGTTGCCGTCGGCGGAGGACGTCATCGGCGCCATCCGTCAGACCCTCGACGCCGTCGGTCGCCGCCGCTACCCGATGGGTGAAAAATCATGATCGAAATCACAATGCCCCGCCTCTCCGACACCATGGAGGAAGGCGCCATCGCCATCTGGCACAAGCAGCCCGGTGACCGGGTCGAGGTCGGGGACCTGCTCGTCGAGATCGAGACCGACAAGGCGACGATGGAGTACGAGGCCTACGAGGCCGGCACCCTGTCCGAGCACCTCGTGGCCGAGGGAAAGCTGGTCTCCATCGGCGTGCCGATCGCGCTGCTGGACGATGGCAAGGCGGGCGCCGCGCCCGCACCCGCGGCGACGCCGGCCACCGCTGCCGACGCACCGGCGGCTGCTCCGGCGACCGAAGCTGCCCCCGCGGCCGAGGCCGCACCGGCACCTGCTCCGACCGACGACACTGCCGATGGGACTGCCGCCGGGAACGGTGAGCGTCTCTTCGCGTCTCCGCTGGTGCGCAAGCTCGCACGGGAACACCACCTCGACCTGAGCCAGGTGCGCGGCACGGGACCCGGCGGCCGCATCATCCGTTCGGACACCGACGCGCTGCTCGCCCAGGCGACCGCGCCCGCCGCCGACTCCGCCGCCCCCAGCACACCCGTCGTCGCTCCGAGCGCGGCAGCCGCCACAACCTCACCGGACACCGTCGACAAGCGCGCGTCCGAGGCCATCCCGCTCAGCAACATGCGCCGCATCATCGCGCGGCGGCTGGGCGAGAGCGCCCGCACCATTCCGCACTTCTTCGTCACCGGTGCGGCCGATGCCGAGAACCTGGTGCAGCTGCGCACCGAGTTGAACGCGCAACTGGTTCAGGCCGGTCGGCCGAAGGTGAGCATCAACGACCTACTGATCAGGGCGAGCGCGCTCGCCCTGCGCGAGCACCCCGAGGTCAACGCGTCCTACATCGACGACGCGAGCGGCGAGATGCTGGTGCACCACCGCGTCAACATCGGTGTGGCCGTCGCCTCGGGCAACGGCCTCGTGGTTCCCGTGATCGAGGACGCGGACCAGAAGACAGTCAGCCAGCTCGGTACGGAGGCCAAGCAGCTTGTCGGCCTGGCCAACGCCAAGAAGCTCACGGCCGGCCAGATGTCGGGTGGGACGTTCACGATCAGCAACCTCGGCATGTTCGGGGTGGAGCAGTTCACCGCGATCATCAACCCGCCCGAAGGGGCGATCCTGGCCGTCGGCGGCACCGCCCGCGAGGCGGTCGTGGTCGGGGATGATATCGTCGCCCGGCACCGGATGCGCTACACCCTGTCAGCGGACCACCGGATCATCGACGGGGCCGTGGCCGCACAGTTCCTGCAGACGCTGACCCGTCTGATCGAGAACCCGTGGACGATCATCGCCTGATCACCGGATTGCCTGATCGCCTGATGGCCTGATCTCGGCGAGAGGAGTCACCTGGGCACTTATTTGTCGTTCTAGCTTTTCTTGGCCACGGACATCAGGACCGTGGAGTCCTCGTCCGCCTCGAGGCTGTGGCGTGAGTCCGGGACGATCAGGAAATCACCGGTGCGTGCTTCCCAGACGTCGTCGCCGGCCCTCAGCCGCACGCGGCCGCTGAGGACCAGGATGGTGGCCTCACCCGGATTCTCATGCTCGCTCAGGGAGACCCCGGCCAGCAGTGCGATGACGGTTTGACGCATCACCTTCTCATGGCCGCCGAAGACCGTTCCGGCTGCGCGACCACTTGTGCCGGCGGCGGCCGCCTTCAGATGTTCACGGGCGAACGCCTCGATCGAGATTTTCTGCACGGTTCAGTTCTCACTTTCTCGATCCGTCGGTGACGGTCGGTTCGTCGCTGACTGCCGACTCGGCGGCCAGGTGCAGCTGGTCAGGGGCGCCGCGCAGTGGACCGCCTGCCTTCAGCGGCTGGCGGAGCATGGCGGTGAAGATGGCCAGCCACACGACGAGGGCCACCCAGAGGGCGACGGTCCCGATCCGTCCGACCAGCGGAAGGTCATCGGCCTGGCCCAGGTAGATTCCGGCGACCGCGTACATCCCCACGGGGAACGCGATGCTCCACAGCGTCGCTTCGTAGCGCAGCGGCACCCGGTGCTTGACGTGACGCCAGTATCCCACCGCGATCAGCACGGGGATGAGCCAGGTGGCGAACGCCCAGAACATGACGGAGACGCCCGCAACGAGCCCTCGGGTCGCGGTCACCATCGGTGCGTCCGCCATTTCGACGATCCGTGCGCCGGCCAGCACCGTGATCGCGCAGGCACCCATGGACACCCAGTAGGGCGGGTCCAACTGCTCGGGCCGGATTTCGTAGAGCACCAGCCGCAAGGAGACGAAGACACCCGCGGCGCCGTAGAGGAAGATGCCCACCGACCAGGACAGGATCGCGAGGACGGCGAGCAGCGCTCGGGCATCGCCCGCCACGGGCTCCAACGAGGCCGCCACGACGGCGACCGACTGGCTGGCGACGACCCAGATGAACCAGGTCCCGTTCGCGGCGTTGAGCACGGGGCGCTCGCTGCGGCCCAGGACCGCGAACCAGGGGAGGGCGTAGCCGAGCAGCAGCCAGGTGATTCCGGATACTCCGAGGAGGACCGTCGCCGTGCCGAACCAGCCCTCGATGGCCAGGCGGGCAGCCAGGACGTTGGTGCCGGCGACGAACGTGAAGAACTGGAATCCGCGATGCGGATCGTGCATGTCCGCAAGGAAGGCCGAGCGGTAGGCGACGAACCGCCACCCGGTGAGAGCCACGAGAATCACGTAGGCCGCAGCGCACACGACCATGAGAACGAAACTGAGCGTCTGGACGCCGATCAGGTTCATCCCGACCGAGATGATTCCCGTGGCCATGACCAACGCGAAGTAGCCGGGCGGCATCCCTCGGACAGCGGCACCCACGCGCACACCACTGATAGACGTCATCCTGACAGGCTAGCCCGGCTGCCCCCTGCCGCGCTCCACCTACGTCACGCTCCCTACCCGCACGGCGAGCGGATGCTGCTACGCGCTGACGAGCATCCGTTCGATCACGGAGGTGAAGAAGGTGATCCCGTCGGTGCCGCTGCGCATGGCGTCGACGGTGTCGGGGCCGAAGCCGGGCTCGACCGCGTGCTCGGGGTGCGGCATCAGGCCGACGACGTTGCCGCGCATGTTGCTAATGCCGGCGATGTCGTTGAGCGAGCCGTTCGGGTTCATGCCGACGTAGCGCACAACCACGCGGCCCTCGCCCTCGAGGCGCTCGAGCGTGTCGGCGGAGGCGATGAAGCCGCCCTCGCCGTTCTTGAGCGGGATGGTGATCTCCTGGCCGGCAGCGAAACCACCGGTCCAGTCGGTGAGGGCGTTCTCGACGCGCAATCTCTGGTCGCGGCAGATGAACGAGCCGTGGTCGTTGCGGATCAAGCCACCCTCCAGCAGGTGCGCCTCGGTTAGCATCTGGAAGCCGTTGCAGACACCGAGCACGGGCATGCCGCTGTTGGCCGCGCTGATGACCTCGGCCATGATCGGAGAGAGGCTCGCGATGGCGCCGCAGCGCAGGTAGTCGCCGTAGCTGAAGCCGCCGGGCAGTACGAGCGCGTCCACGCCGTGCAGGTCGTGCTCGCCGTGCCAGAGGGCGACGGGCTCGGCGCCGGCCAGACGGATCGCGCGCGCGGCGTCGCGATCGTCGAGCGAACCGGGGAACGTGACGACGCCGATACGCATCAGTGCGTCTCTCCGGCGGGTGCCTCCAGCACGTGGATGCCGACGACATCCTCGATCACCGTGTTGGACAGCACGGTGTCGGCGAGTTCCCGCACTTCGGCGAGCACGGCGTCGTCGACGTGGCCGTCGATGGTGAGCTCAAACCGCTTGCCCAGGCGAACGCTGGTGAAACGGGTCTTTCCGAGGCGACCCAGGGCGCCGGCGACGGCCTTCCCCTGCGGGTCGAGCAGCTCGGCCTTGGGCATAACTTCTACGACGATTGTTGGCATAGCTCACTCCGGAGGCATCGAGGGGTGGATCCCACGATTCTACAGGCCGACACCCAGGCCGCCGAGCGCACCGGCCAGGCCGGTGCCGAGACCACCGTTGGCTCCGCCGGCAAGCCCGCTCTGCCCGAGCAGCAGACCGCGCAGCACGTCCCGGATCGCCGCGAGGCCCTCGAAGGTCTCGACAAAGCTTGTGCTCAGCGGGGACAGGCCGATGCGCAGTGCATCGGGCGTGCGGAAATCGGGGATCACATCGTGCTCCCACAGGATCTGCGTCACCTGCCTCATAGCGGGGTGGTTCACGGTCACGTGACCGCCGCGGTGCGTGGGCTCTCGCGGCGACGACACAGTCACGCCCATCGGAGCAAGCCAGGCATCCACGAGGGTCAGCGCGAACTCGGTCAGCGCCACCGACTTGGCGCGCACCTGGTCGATGCCGGCCTCCTCGATCATCGCGAGCGAATCCTGCATGGCCAGCATTCCCACGATCGGCGGGGTTCCGCTCATGAAACGACGGATGCCGTCGGCCGGCACATACCCCGGGCCCATCGTGAAGACATCCTTCGTTCCCATCCAGCCCTGAATCGGCTGGGTGAGAACGTCTTGCAGGTCGCTGCGCACGTAGGCGAACGCGGGGGCGCCGGGGCCACCGTTCAGGTATTTGTAGGAGCAGCCGACGGCCAGATCCACGTCGCACAGGTCGAGTTCGACCACCACGGAGCCGACCGAGTGGCTGAGGTCCCAGAGCACGAGGCCGCCCGCGGCGTGCACTACCGTGGTGATCTCGCGCATATCGGCAAGGAAGCCGGATCGGTAGGCCACGTGGCTGAGCAGCACGAGCGCCGTCTGCGGGCCCACGGCCTGCCGCACCTGCTCCACTGTGACGCCGCTCGCGGGGTCGGAGTGGATCCAGTGCAGCGTCATGCCACGTTCGGCCGCGATGCCCTCGAGCAGGTAGCGGTCGGTGGGGAAGTTGTCGGTGTCCAGCACGATCTCGGTACGCGTCGGTTCCACGTCGACGCGGAGGTAGTCGACGGCCGCCCGCGCCAACTTGTAGAGCAGCACGGTGGTCGAGTCGCCGACGAAGACCTGGCCGGGCGCGGCCCCGAGGGCGGCGCGGCCGATGTCGTCGCCGATTTTCAGCGGAAGGTCCAGCCAGGCCTCGTCCCAGCCGCGGATCAGGCGGGTGCCCCAGTCGTGGGTGAGGAACTCGGTGATGCGGGCCACGCTGGCCCGGGTGGGCCGGCCGAGGGAGTTGCCGTCGAGGTAGGCGACGAGGCTCGGGGTGTGCCCGGTCACGCCGACCGCACCGGTCGCGCTGTCGGGTTCGATGCCGACGAACTGCCGCCGGTAGTGCCCGAGCCCGTCGATGCGGTCCATCCGGCGGGCGAAGGCGAGCTGGGCATCCTGGCTGCCGTTGCCGGCGGGGCTGGTGTCGGTGTGGGGGGTCATCTGGATTCCTCGAGGTCGAACGGATGATGGGCAGCCATCGCGCAGCGATGCGCGCTTCCCGGGGACTCGCCGACACCGTGCCGCGCTGGAAGTATCCCACCCGCGCGGGTGGCCGCGCGACTGCGGGAAGCGCGGACGGCCGTGCGGTGGTGGATGCGGTCGGGGGTGCGCTCAGGAATTCCGCGGGTCGAGGTCGCCGAGGTCGCCGAGGTCGGCCGGGCTGATCGCCCGGGCGGTGCCGAGCCAGGCGCTGAACGCGGCCGGGTCGGCCGGGCGCTCGCCACACAGCACCGTGACCAGGCGCTCGGTGCCCGTTGGGCCGCGCAGCACGGTCCGGAAGCCACCGAGGTTTCCCATGGTCAGGCTCCGCAGCACGTCGGCGCCGCTCAGGCCGGCGCCGAGCAGCGCGGTGATCTCCCGCCGGTTCAGCCCGACCGGCAGCGGGCCGTTGCCGAGGTCGGTGCCGTAGAGCACCTGTCCGCCGGCCCGGTGGAAGCGGCGCAGATTGTCGACCGCGCGATCGAAATCGTCGGTCGGCTCGCCCCAGCCGTGGATGTCGAGGGTGCTGATCCAGGCCATCCGCCCGGCCATGGCCGCAATCACCTCGTCGCCCAGCCGCTCGCTGAACGGCGTGTGCGCCAGGGCGTCCACCCCGGCCTCGAACGCGCGAAGCGCCTGGCCGGCCCCCTCGGCGTGGGCGAGAACGGGGGCCCCGCGATCGTGGGCGTGCCCGACTATGGCCGCGAGAACCGCGCGCGGCAGCACTGGCCCGGCGTCGCCGTTCAGCGTGACCTTGATCACGGATGCCCCGAGCGCCAGCTGGTCGTCGACGGCGGCCGCGGCATCCGTTGCCTGGGCCACGAAGCGCACGCTGCCTGCCGGGGCCCAGGACCGTTCGCTCGGGTAGCCGCCCGGCGCGGCGAGGAACTGCCCCGCGAACACGGTCTCGGGCAGGAGCGCGCTCGCGGGACGCCCCGCCCGCTGGGGCTCTCCCGTGCCCACCTCCACCCGCCCAGGTCGAGCCCACGGGTCGGACTCGACCGGAAGCGTCGACCTCGGCGGCCTCCACCCGCCGAGGTCGAGCACGCGCGCGATGCCGCCCGCGGTGAGCGGGGCCGGATCGATCAGCGCGAGGTGCACATGCGCATCGAGGAAGCCCGGGAGCACGGTCCTGCCGACCGTCCTGCCCGGCACCGATCCGCCCGGCACCGATCCGCCCGGCACCGGTCCGCCTGGCAGGCCGCCGGTCATCCGTGCCTCATGTGCCGAGTTCGGTGCGCACGGCGAACAACTCGGGGAAGAAGGTCAGCTCGAGCGCCTTCTGCAGGAACGCGGCCCCGCTCGACCCACCGGTACCGGTCTTCATGCCGATGATGCGCTGCACGGTCTTGAGGTGACGGAACCGCCAGAGCTGGAAGTTGTCCTCCAGGTCGACGAGTTCCTCGCAGGCCTCGTAGGCACCCCAGTGCTCGCCCGCGTTCTCGTAGATCCTGCGGAAGGTGGCCACGAGTTCCGGATGCAGCACCCACGCCTTCGTGACGTCGCGCTCCAGCACGGATGCCGGGATAGCGAACCCCTGCCGGTGCAGGTAGCGCAAAAACTCGTCATAGATGCTGGGGGCCGCGAGCATCTCGGAGAGGAGCGCGTGAGCATCCGGGTCGCTCTCGAACACGCTCAGCATGCGCCTGTTCTTGTTGCCGAGCGCGAACTCGACGGCCCGGTATTGATACGACTGGAACCCGGACGAGTTGCCCAGGAAATGCCGGAACTCGGCGTATTCGCTGGGCGTGAGCGTGGCCAGCACCGACCACTGCTCGGTCAGGGTGCGCTGGATGTGCTTGACCCGGGCGATGCATTTGAGGGCCGGGGCGATCTGGTCCTGGCGGAGGAACGCGGTCGCGGCGCGCAGCTCGTGCAGCACGAGCTTCAGCCAGAGCTCAGTGGTCTGGTGCTGGATGATGAACAGAAGCTCGTCGTGGTGCTCGGGTGAGCTGACCGGCTTCTGCGCGCCGAGCAGGGTGTCCAGATCGAGGTAGGAGCCGTAACTCATCCGCTCCCGGAAATCCGTCACGATCTCGGGATCGAACTCGCGGGTGTTGTGCTCGACCGACATGGTGCTCCGTTTCGTTCGGGTGCTGACTGCAGTCTGCAAGACAGTGCCGGTTCGGCGCAACCAGTTGGCACCTGCCAGGGGGGCGTGGAGGTGAGCCTCCGCGATGCCAAGGTTCGGGACCTAGACTCAGGGTCATGACTTCGCCCGAATCGACCCCGCAGGATGGGGCGCAGCCTCGACGGCGTGACGCCCGGCAGAACCGTGAGCGTCTCCTCGTCGAGGCGCGGGCGCTGATCGCGGTGCACGGCGTTGACGCTTCGCTGGAGGAGATCGCCCGCCGCGCCGACGTGGGCGTGGCCACGCTGTACCGCAATTTTTCCACTCGGGATGACCTCGTCAGGGCCCTGCACGACATCTCCCTCGCCGAGCTGGCCTCGGTGCGCGACGAGATCGTGGCCGCCCCCACCGCGTGGGACGGCATCGTCGTCTACACCGAACGCGTCGCCGAGTGGCTCGTCGCCGACCCGTCGCTGCCGCCCATCCTCAAGCGCATGGAGACGGTCGACCCGGCGCGCGGCAAAGCGGCCTCGTTCAAAGCGGTGTTGTCGGCCCTCGTCACGCAGGCCAAACGCGACGGCGACCTCCGAACGGATGTCGATGCGGTCGACCTCGCGGTCCTCGTCACCATGGTGGGCTCGCTCGGCACCCTCGGCGGCGGTTACACCGGCCAGTGGCGGCGCCAGCTGTCGATCGTGCTCGACGGGCTGCGGGCCGTCGACCGAGGCCGGCCCAAGCTGCCGGGACGTCCGCTGGGAGCCAAGGAATACCAGGCGGCCGTGCACGGCCTGAGCCGTCGTGCCACCAGGGCGGCCTCCCGCGGCACGGGTGCGGCACCGGGAGCCGACGCTGCCCCGGGAGCCGGCGCATAGGACCTCTGCGTTCTTTGTCGGCGGGGTGCGCCGCGCTGACGCCGTGACCTGACGCCGTGCGGGCCCGCGGGCTACTTCGTGCGCACCACGATCTGGTTGCCCCACGGGTCGTCGAAGCCGAGGGTCTGCCCGTCGTGACGGGTCTGCACACCGAAGTGGGACATCCGTTCGTTGAGGGCACCGATGTCGTCGGTGCCCGGCAGGATGATATCGACCTCGCCGAGCCCGAGGGCCAGTCGGCGCTTGCCGGCGCCGGCGCTGTTCCAGGTGTTCATGGCCATGTGGTGGTGGTAGCCGCCGGCCGAGACGAACAGGGCCTGGCCGCCGAGGGTCGCGGTCGCCTCGAAGCCGAGGCGGTCCACGTAGAACTCGCGGGCCGTGCCCACGTCGCCGACGGAAAGGTGCACGTGCCCGACGATGGCGTTGCCGACCGCCGGATGCGCCTGGCCGTCCCGGGTCAGGTGCTCGCCGATGAAGGCGTTGGGGTCGAGGTAGAGGGTGGCCATCTCGACCTGGCCGTGGGCCCAGCTCCACTCGGTGCGGTCGCGGTCCCAGTACAGCTCGATGCCGTTGCCCTCCGGGTCGGTGAAGTAGAAGGCCTGGCTGACCAGGTGATCGGCACTGCCGGTGAACGATCCCGGATGCGTTGTGCCCACCGAGTAGACGGCCGCGGCGAGCTGCGCCTGGGTGTCGAAGAGGATGGCGGTGTGGAACAGCCCGCTCGAGCGGGGCTCGGCGGCGGTCAGCTCCGGGGCGTGCTGCAGAACAACGATCGGTGTGGTTCCGCGCCCGAGCACGGCGACCGGCCCCTCGTGGCTCTGCAGCTCGAGGGTCACCGCGTCGCGGTAATACGTGATCATGGCATCGAGGTCGCCCACGCGCAGGGTCACCGCGCCCATGCCGGTGGATGCGGGCAACAGGTCGTTCGCAAATCGATTCACACTTGCCCCAACGGATGACCCGGGCCCGGTATTCCGGTCGTGCGCCGAGCGGTGGGGGGCTAACTCAGGAGATCTGGCGGCACGGTCGCGATCGGACGCCATCCGCCGCGGAAACAGTGCCCCCGGGGACGGACTGGGTCGGGATCTCCTGAGTTAGCCACGCGTTGGAGTCGGGAGTCGGAGTGGAGGGGGAGACGGAGTGGAGTCGGGAGACGGAGTTGGAGGGGGAGACGGAGTTGGAGGGGGAGTCGGGAGCTGGAAGCGGGTCGGAGCGCAGAACGCGACCCGGCAGTCCGGGCGCTCGCTACTGCTCGTCTTCGTGGAGCTGGATCAAGTTGCCGCAGGTGTCGTCGAAGATGACGGAGGTGCCGTACGCATCCGTGCTGGGGGCGCCGGCGAACTGAACGCCCAGGGTGCGGAGTCGCTCGTACTCGGCCTGCACATCCGGTGTGCCGAACACGATGGCCGGCAGCCCGAGGCCGCGGATGCCCTGAGCGTACTTCTGGGAGACCTTGTTGTCACTCGGCTCGAGGAGGAGGCCGACCCCGTCGGGGTCTTCCGGGGACTTCACGATGTACAGCTGGTGCTCCGGCATGGACATCAGCTTCTCGAATCCGAGCACGGACGTGTAGAAGTCGAACGCGGCGGAGGGATCGTTCACGTGGACGCTGCACATCTTGATTCGCATGGCCGGAGCGTATCAGTTTGCGGCCCGTGGCCGCCCGGCTGCGACGCCGCGCGACGGCACGCCCAGTTGCGGGGAAGCGCAGCGACGGTGCGGTGCCCGCGCAGATACGCGGGCACCGCGACCGCGCCTACGCCACGCCTACGCCACGCCTTCGCCTTGACAGCGCCTCGACTACGCCTCGCCGGCCGCGGAAGCTGCGTGCGTCAGCCGCGCCAGCAGTTCCAGGTAGCGGGCCGCGGTCTGCTCGATGATCTCCGCCGGAAGCGTCGGCGGTATGCCGGTCAGGTCCCAGTTGGCCGCGAGCCAGTCGCGAACAATCTGCTTGTCGAAACTGGCCATCCGTTGTTCCGGGGTCGTGCCGGACTGCCAGAGCGAGGCGTCCCAATAGCGGCTCGAGTCGCTGGTGAGCACCTCGTCGGCGAGCGTGATGGCGCCCGTGACGCGGTCGGCGCCGAACTCGAATTTCGTGTCGGCCAGGATGACCCCGGCTTTCTCGGCGATCGCCGAGGCGCGGCCGAAGATCTCCAGCGACAGGCGGCGCAGCTCGTCGGCAACGGGGTCCCCGACCAGCTCCACCGTGCGCTCGAACGAGATGTTCTCATCGTGCTCGCCCATCGGGGCCTTCCACGCCGGGGTAAAGATGGGTTCGGGCAGGCGGTCGCCGTTCTGCAAATCGGCAGGCAGGTGGATGCCGCACACCGTCTGGGTGGACTGGTATTCCTTCCAGCCCGATCCGGTCAGGTACCCGCGCACGACGCACTCGATCGGGAACATGTCGAGGGTCTTGCAGAGCATGGCGCGCCCGACAACGGCGGATGGGAGCAGGCTGGTCACAGCCCCGTTGACGGTGTGGTCCGGCACGAGGTGGTTGGGGAAGCCCACGAGCTGGTCGAACCACCAGAGGCTGAGAGTGGTGAGCAGTTCGCCCTTGCCCGGGATGCCGGGCTCGAGCACGTGGTCGAACGCGCTGACGCGGTCGCTGGCGACCACGAGCACGCGTGCGGCGGTCGCGAGGTCGGCCGCGGCATCCGGAACGTAGAGGTCGCGCACCTTGCCCGAGTAGGCGTGACGCCATCCGGGCAGGTCGGGCAGAGCGGATGCGGCGGGCTGGTCTAGTGCGGTCACGGCTACATTCTTGCGCACCGGCCGGTGCCCGCGCCAACGCGGGGCCGGCTCGTGCCCGGCTCGTACCGGGCTCGTGCCCGGCTCGTACCGGGCTCATACCGCCCGTGGCGTGCCGCGCATCCGCGCCGAGGATCCCAGAGGGAGGGGCTAATTCAGGAGATTTGCGCTGCCGGTGTCGTCCGGCCTGGTGTTTTCGGGTGTTCTCAGCGCTCGCCGAATGGATCTCCTGAGTTGGCCACGGAAACGGCGGGCGGCGACAGCTCAGCCGGGCCCGTGATACGAGGGTTCGGCGGGCTCGGCGGGCTCAGCGGGCTCGGCGGGCTCGGCGGGCTCGGCGGGCTCGGCGGGCGACACCGGCGACGCGGGCGGCGATGTCGGTGCGGTACTGGCAACCCTCAAGCGTGATCAGGGTGAGGGCCTCGTAGGCGCGGGCGCGGGCATCCGTAAAGCCGTCGCCGACCGCGACGACGCTGAGCACGCGTCCGCCGGTGGACACGAGGGTGTCGTCGACGGCGGCCGTCGCCGCATGCGCAATACTGACGCCGGGCACAGCGGATGCCGCGGCCAGCCCGGTGAAAGCGCGTCCGGTGACCGGCTCATCGGGATAGTTCTCGCTCGCGAGCACGACCGTGACGCAGGCGTCAGCCGAGAATACCGGGCGGGCCAGGCCGCCGAGGCCGCCGGTGGAGGCCGCGAGCAGCAGACCCGACAGTGGCGTGACCAGGCGCGGCAGAACCACCTGGGTCTCCGGGTCGCCGAACCGGGCGTTGAATTCGATCACCCGGATGCCCTCGGTCGTGAGAATGAGGCCGCAGTAGAGCAGACCGATGAAGGGGGTGTCCTCGGCGGCGAGCTGGCGCACCGTTGGCAGCGCGATCGTTTCGATGACCTCGTCTACGAAAGCCTGTTCACTGCCGAATTCGGCGTCGAGCCAGGGCAGCGGCGAATAGGCGCCCATGCCGCCGGTGTTCGGGCCGAGGTCGCCGTCGCGGAGGCGTTTGTAGTCCTGGGCGGGGGAGAGCGGCAGCACGCTGTGGCCGTCGCTGAGCAGGAAGAGGGAGACCTCCTGCCCGTCCAGGAATTCTTCGATCAGCACGCTGCCGTGCTGAAGCCAGTAGATGGCGTGGTTGATCGCGGCCGTACGGTCCACGGTGACGAGCACGCCCTTGCCGGCGGCGAGACCATCGGCCTTGACCACGTAGGGCGCCCCGAACTCGTCGAGTGCGGACGTGGCTTCGGCGAGCGACCCGGCGCGTTCGGCGCGTCCGGTGGGCACGCCCGCAGCATCCATGATGCGTTTGGCGAAGGTTTTGCTGCCTTCGAGAGCTGCCGCGGCCCGGTCCGGACCGAATACCGGGATGCCCCGGGTGCGCAGCGCATCGGCGACTCCGGCGACGAGCGGCGCCTCCGGCCCCACCACGACGAGCTCGATGCCGTTGAGGTTCGCGTAGTTCGTGACCTGCTCGGGGTCGGCCGGGTCGAGCGGAATCACCGGCACATCCCGGGCAATGCCGGCATTGCCCGGCGCCGCCACGATGTCGTGGCGCGGCTCCTCGCGGAGCAGCGCGGTGATGATGGCGTGCTCGCGGGCACCTGAACCGAGGACCAGAATCTTCACCCCGTCAGATTAGCGGATGCCGCGTAGCCCCGCGCGGGCGGCGGGCGGCGGGCGGCGGGCGGCAGGCGGCGGGCACCGGGCGCTGGCGCAAGAGCGCTGCGCTCGTGCTGCGCCGATACGCGCATGGTGTGCCAGGCG
>NZ_SOFT01000021.1:0-35532 GCF_004402645.1 Cryobacterium sp. TMT2-42-4 | reverse complement strand
GCCACCATGAACAACCCCATCGAAGTCCTCGACGAGGCGGTGATACTCCCCGAACTCGCCGCCGCCTAAACTGGAACCACTGACCCGCACGGTGTCGAGAAACTCCACCACTCCGCGGGACGTGACCCCGGGCGCCGTCGACGATCAGTCGGGAGATTGCCCGCAACACCGTGCCGGTCCATGGTTACCTGCCGTATGCGGCGCATCGCGCCGCGGCGGCCCGGCGGCCCCGGCCCAAAGACCGCAAGCTGCAAACGACCCCGCGGTTGCGCGCTTACGTGACGAGTAAGTTGAGGATTCACTGGTCACCGGAACAAATCAGTCACACTCTGGTCAAGACTTATCCTGATGATCTGGAGACGCGAGTGACCCAGGAGACGATCTACCAGGCCCTGTATCTCCAGGGCCGTGGTGGGCTGCGCCGCGAAATGGCCGCGACACTGCGCACCGGCCGAGCACGGCGAAAACCCCAGAACACCGGAGAAGCCCGCCGGCCTCGCTTCGCCGACGAGATGGTCATGATCTCCGAGCGTCCCGCCGAAGTCGAAGACCGGGCGGTGCCCGGCCACTGGGAAGGCGACCTGATCACCGGAGCATCCAACCAGAGCGCGATCGGGACCCTGGTCGAACGAACCACCCGCTACGTGATGCTGCTGCATCTGCCCCACGACCACACCGCCGAGTCCGTCCGCGACGCACTGGTCACCACGATGGGCACCTTGCCCGAGCACCTGCGCGGGTCACTGACCTGGGAACAGGGCGCCGAAATGGCTGCCCACAAATCGTTCAAGATCGCCACCGACATCGACGTCCATTTCTGCGACCCGGCCAGCCCCTGGCAGCGCGGCTCGAACGAGAACACCAACGGGCTCCTGCGCCAGTACTTCCCCAAAGGAACCGACCTGAGCACCTACGGCCCCGAAGACCTCGGACACGTCGCCCAGGAGCTCAACGGCCGCCCACGCAAAACGCTCGACTGGGATATCCCAGCCGAGCGTTTACGTGATCTACTTCACAGCACCTAAACCATCAGGTGTTGCAACGACCGCTAGAAACCGCCTGCTGGTCGGGGCCTTTCCGGTGCTGACGGGTCTTCCGCCGGGTGGAGCTAGACCGACCGGAACGCCACGACGGCGTTGTGACCGCCGAAACCGAACGAGTTGCTGATGGCCAGCAGATCGCCGGAAGGCAACGTGCGCGGCATGGTCACGACGTCGAGCGGGATGCTCGGATCCTGGTGCAGCAGGTTGATGGTCGGCGGGGCCATGCGCTCGGCCAGAGCGAGAACCGTGAACAGGGCCTCAATCGCCCCGGCACCACCGAGGAGGTGACCGGTGGAAGCCTTGGTCGCCGACACCGGGATCCCGTCGAGCAGGTCACCGAACACGCGGCGGAGTGCGTTGTACTCGGCGATGTCCCCAACCGGAGTGCTGGTCGCATGCGCGTTGATGTGCGAAACATCCGCCAGGCTCGCGCCGGCATTCCTGATCGCGGTGATCATCGCGCGGGCCGCAGCCGTGCCCTCGGGGTCTGGAGCGGTGATGTGGTACGCGTCACTGGTCACGGCACCACCAAGGAGCTCGGCGTAGATGCGTGCGCCGCGGGCCTTGGCGTGTTCTTCCGTCTCGACGACGAGCGCCGCGGCACCCTCACCGAGAACGAAGCCGTCCCGGGTGATGTCGTAGGGGCGCGACGCTGTGGCCGGGTCGTCGTTGCGCTTGGACAAGGCCTGCATGGCAGCGAAGGATGCGATCGGAAGCGGGTGGATTGCGGCCTCGGAGCCACCGGCGATGACGATGTCGGCGAGCCCGGCCTGCAGGCGGTTGTAGGCGTTCACGAGAGACTCGGTGCTCGAGGCGCACGCGGACACAACCGTGGTGATTCCGGCCCGGGCGTGCAGGTCCATTCCGATGGCCGCTCCCGGGCCGTTCGGCATGAGCATGGGCACGGTCATCGGCAGCACGCGGCGCGGACCGCGTTCGCGGAGGGTGTCCCATGCGTCGAGAAGGGTCCAGACTCCACCGATTCCGGTCGCCCAATCGACGGCCAGCCGTTCGGGGTCTGCTTCGGGGGAGCCGGCATCCGCCCAGGCTTCACGCCCGGCAATCAACGCGAACTGGCTGGAGGGGTCGAGACGCTTCGTCTCGTGTCGGGCCAGAACGTCGACGGATGGAACCCTGGCCTGGGCGGCGAAGGTCACCGGGAGCTGAGTCCGGGCCACCCATTCGTGGTCTAGCGTGCTCGTCCCCGATTCGGCGGCGAGCAGGGCCGACCAGCTGTCGGCGGCCGTGCCGCCGAGAGGGGAGGTCGCACCGATGCCGGTGATAACGATTTTTTTGGTCATAACGTTAACTCTCCGTAAGGCGTGCAAACGTGGGCATCACCCACAGATCAGGCCGGTCGGCAGATGCCGACCGGCCTGTTCATTTGTGGACTAGACCTGAGCCTTGACGATGAAGTCGACAGCGTCACCGACGGACTTGAGGTTCTTGACCTCTTCGTCGGGGATCTTGACGTCGAACTTTTCTTCGGCGTTGACGACGATGGTCATCATCGAGATGGAATCGATGTCCAGATCATCGGTGAATGACTTCCCCATCTCAACCGTGTCGGTCGCGATGCCAGTCTCGTCGTTGATGAGTTCGGCCAGGCCGGCAAGAACTTCTTCGGTGGACAATGCCATGTTATTTCTCCTTGGGGGTGTCTCGTATGACCGAGATTCAGTTTAGAGGGGAGTTGAGTGAAATCTAGGGAAGCACGACGACCTGCGCGCCGAACACCAGTCCTGCTCCGAAGCCGATCTGGAGGGCGAGGCCTCCGCTGAGCTCGGGGTGCTCTTCCAGGAGGCGGTGGGTGGCCAACGGGATCGACGCCGACGAGGTGTTCCCGGTGGTGGCGACATCGCGGGCGATGACGACCGAGTCGGGAAGCTTCAGTTGCTTGGCGAACTCGTCGATGATGCGCATATTGGCCTGGTGCGGAATGAAAGCGGCGAGCTGGTCGCTCTCGATTCCCGCGACCTGGAGAGCCTCCTTGGCCACCTTCGCCATGTTCCAGACGGCCCAGCGGAAAACCGTCTGGCCTTCCTGGCGCAGGGTGGGCCATTCGGATTCTCCGCGGCGGTATTCCTGCAGGGTGTGATTCATGGTGATGGCATCGGCCTTGGACCCGTCGGATCCCCACACGGTGGGGGCGATCCCCGGGAAGTCGCTCGGGCCGATGACGACGGCGCCGGCGCCGTCGCCGAGGAGGAACGAGATGCTGCGGTCCGTAGGGTCGACGAGGTCGGACAGCTTCTCGGCGCCGATGACGAGCGCGTAGTGGGCGGTGCCCGTACGGATCAACGAATCGGCTTGCGCTACGGCGTAGGTGTATCCGGCGCAGGCGGCGTTGACGTCGTAGGCGGCGGCGGGGTTGGCGCCGACCCGATCGGCGACCACGGCGGCAATGGACGGTGTCTGCCGGCCGTTGCTGATCGTGGCCACGATGACGGCGTCGATCAGGTGTGGCTGGATGCCGGACCTCTCAATGGCTTCGCGGGCGGCATCCGTCGCAAGGTCGACGGCCTGGATGTCCTGGCTCGCTCGGGTGCGGGTGATGATGCCGGTGCGCTGCTGGATCCATTCATCGGACGAATCGATCGGACCGACCAGGTCGTCGTTGGGCACGACCAGGTCCCCGCGGGCGGCGCCGATCGAGAGAATCCGGGTGTATTGGGGACCGTGCGACTGCTGAAGTGTTGGCTTGGACATATTCTCTTTCGGTCAGACTAGGTTCTGCTGGTCGATCAGGTCGAACGCAGCGGGCAGGTCGTCCGGCGTCCTGATCGCTACGCTGGGCACGCCCTTGAGGGCTCGTTTGGCGAGGCCGACAAGCGCCCCGGCCGGTGCGACCTCGATGATTCCGGTCACGCCGGCATCCGCGAACGATCGCATGCACATATCCCACCGTACCGGCGAGGACACCTGATCAACCAGTAACTCCACGAACCGGGCACCGTTGGACACCGCGCTGCCGTCCCGGTTCGTCCAGATCGAAAGCGTGGGATCGGCGGGGGCGAGTAGCGCGGAGACACGGGTGAGGTGCTTCACCGCCGGCTGCATATACCGCGTGTGGAATGCACCGGCCACCTGCAGAGGGATCACCCGGGTGCGCGGATTGGGGTTCTTGCCGAGAGCGGCCAAAGCCGCGAGGGAGCCGGCGACGACGATCTGGCCGCCGCCGTTGAAATTGGCTGGCGCGAGGTCGAGTTCGTCGAGGCGGGCCAGGAGTTCGGTCTCATCGCCGCCCAGCACGGCGCTCATGCCGGAGGGTTCCAGCGCCGCGGCCTCGGCCATGGCGGTGCCGCGTTCGCGCACGAAACGCACGGCGTCCGCCGCGCTGAGGATGCCGGCGCCGGCTGCGGCGGTGATCTCGCCCACCGAGTGACCGGCGATACCGGAGATGCGCTCCCGCCGGCCGTCGGCGAGGAGTGCGTTCAACGTGAGGAGTCCGGCGGCCACGATCAGCGGCTGGGCGATCCGGGTATCCCGAATGGTGTCGGCGTCGCTCACGGTGCCGTGGCGCTTCAGATCGATTCCGCAGGCCGCGGAGATCTCGTCCAGGCCGGCGGCGAAGGTGGGGTTCCGAAGCCAGGGCTCGAGGAAACCGGGGGTTTGGGAGCCCTGACCGGGGCAGACGACAACAATCATTGATCCAGTCTCCCAACCTCGTATGTTGCGGGCATGTCGGAGATCCACCAACTATTCGAGGAGTGTTTGTCGAATCTCGCTAGTTTGGCACCTCTGACGCCGCAATTAACGCCGGCGTGTTGACCCGTCGTGATCGCTGATCGACCCGATGATCAGGGCCGCCTGCAGGATGAGGGCCTCACGGGCGCCCGTGGCGTCGTAGCCGATGACCTCTGACACCCGCTTCAGGCGGTAGCGCACGGTGTTCGGGTGCACGAACAGTTCCCGGGCGGTGGCTTCCAGGGAGCGACCGTTGTCCAGGTAGCACCAGAGTGTGGTGAGCAGCTCAGTCGAATGCGCTTGCAGCGGGCGGTAAATCCGGTGGATCAGCGTGGCGCGGGCAAGCGGATCGCCGGCCAGCGCCCGCTCGGGAAGCAGATCATCCGCCTGTACAGGGCGTGGGGCGTTGCGCCAGGAGCGCGCCACGGCGAAGCCGGCCAAGGCGGCCTTAGCGCTCTTGGACGCGTCGACCAGATTCGGTACTTCGTGGCCGAGCACCAGGTGGCCGGCGCCGAAGCTCGGCTCGAGCTGCACCGCTATCTCCATGAAGCTGAGGGCGGAGGCCGTGCCAATCGCGTCATCCGTCTCGGTCGGCGACGGGTGCGCTCGGCCGATGACCAGGACGAGCCGGTTGCCCTGCACCCCGATCAGAACGTCGGCGGCCATGTGGCGGGCCGAGCGACGCAGCTGGTCGACGTCGAGCATCTTGGGCGTCGTGCCCACGAGCACGCAGACCTCGCCGTGCCCGTGCCAGCCCAGGGCTGCGATCCGGCTGGGCAGTTCGTCGTCGTACTCGCCGCTCAGGATCGAGTCGACGACCAGGGCCTCGAGGCGTACATCCCAGAGGCCACGTGCCTCGGCTGCCCGGGCATAGACATCCGCCGCGCCGAAGGCGATTTCGCGGGAATACAGCAGGATGGCCTCCCGCAGGATTTCCCCGCCGTCTTTAACCCGCTCCTCCACCACCTCGACGGTGACGCGGATCAGCTGCAGGGTCTGCTGCAGGCTGATTGAGCGCAGCAGTTCTCGCGGGGCGGCACCGAAGACGTCGGCGGCGATCCAGGGGGTGGACCGCGGGTCGTCAAACCACGAGATGAACGACGTGATCCCGGCCTGGGCGACCAGACCCACGGCGGAACGCCGCCCGGGCGGCATATCGCCGTACCAGGGCAACGTGTCCTCGAGACGCTTCAGCGTCGCCGTGGAAAGCTCGCCGGATATCGTTCGCAGCCAGCTGAGCGTCTGTTCTTTTGTCTTCGGTGTGGGTGCCACGGGGGCTGTTAGCTCTCGCCCCCGGCGGAACCGGTGGTACCCGCCGTTACGTCGTGCAACCGGTACTTCGCGATCGCCTGGCCGACGACGCTGCGGTCGACCTCGCCTCGGCGAGCGAGAAGTTCGAGTGCGCGCACCACCATCGACGGTCCGTCGATCTTGAAGTAGCGGCGGGCCGCCGGGCGGGTGTCCGAGAAGCCGAACCCGTCGGCGCCGAGGGTCGCGAAGTCGCCGGGCACGAACTGCCGGATCTGATCGGGCACCGCATGCATGAAGTCGGTGACGGCGATGAACGGTCCGGCGGTGCCGGCCAGCTTCTCCGTCACATACGGGATCTGCGGCGCGTCGTCCGGGTAGAGGAAGTTGTGTTCCTCGACCGCGATGCCATCACGACGCAGTTCGGCCCAGGAGGTGACCGACCAGACGTCGGCGGACACTCCCCAGTCCTCGGCCAAAAGGGCCTGGGCCTCGAGTGCCCAGGGCACGGAGACGCCTGAGGCCAACAGCTGCGCCTTCGGACCGGACACATCGGACGCGCTGACTCGGTGGATGCCGCGCACGATGCCGTCCACGTCCACGTCGTCGGGCTCGCGCGGCTGCACCTGCGGCTCGTTGTAGACCGTGATGTAGTACATGACGTTGGGGTCGGCGTGCGTTCCGCCGTACATCCGCTCGAGTCCCGACCGCACGATGTGCCCGATCTCGTAGCCGTAGGCCGGGTCGTACGAGACCACGGCGGGGTTCGTCGAGGCCAGCAACGGCGAGTGGCCGTCGGCGTGCTGCAGGCCTTCACCGGTCAGGGTGGTGCGTCCGGCGGTGGCGCCGATCATGAACCCGCGGGTCATCTGATCGCCCGCGGCCCACATGGCGTCGCCCGTGCGCTGGAAGCCGAACATCGAGTAGAAGACGTAGATCGGGATGAGCGGCTCACCCTGCGTTGCGTAGGAGGTGCCCACGTTGGTGAAGGCAGCCATCGCGCCGGCTTCGTTGATGCCCACGTGCAGGATCTGGCCCTGCGGGCTCTCCTTATACGCCAAAAGCTGCGCGTGGTCGACCGAGGTGTACTGCTGGCCGCTGGGGTTGTAGATCTTGGCGTTCGGGAAGAACGCGTCGATGCCGAAGGTGCGAGCCTCGTCCGGGATGATCGGCACGATGCGGTGTCCGAAGTCCTTGGCACGCAGCAGTTCCTTGAGCAGCCGCACGAAGGCCATCGTGGTCGCGATCTCCTGCGTGCCGGAACCCTTCTTGGTGGGGGCGTAGGTCGCGTCGTCCGGCAGGGTGATCTGCGTGTACTTGCTGCGACGCTCCGGCACGTACCCGCCGAGCGCGCGGCGGCGCTCATGCAGGTACTGGATCGCCTCATCGTTTTCGTCCGGCTTGAAGTACGGGGGGAGGTAGAGGTTCTCCTCGAGCTGGGCATCCGTGATCGGCATGTGGGTGCTGTCGCGGAACGTCTTGAGGTTGTCGAGGGTGAACTTCTTCATCTGGTGGGTCGCGTTGCGGCCCTCGAAGCTCGGGCCGAGGGCGTAGCCCTTGACCGTCTTCGCCAGGATGACGGTCGGCTGGCCCTTGTGCTCGGATGCGGCCTTGAATGCCGCGTAAACCTTGCGGTAGTCGTGGCCACCGCGCTTGAGGTTCCAGATGTCGTCGTCGGTGTAACCCTCGACGAGCTTGAGCGCGCGAGGGTCGCGGCCGAAGAAGTGCTCGCGCACGTACGCGCCGCTCTCGGCCTTGTACGTCTGGTAGTCGCCGTCGGGGGTGGCGTTCATCAGGTCGCGCAGGGCGCCATCGGTATCGCGGGAGAGCAACTCGTCCCACTCGCGACCCCAGACGACCTTGATGACGTTCCAGCCGGCGCCGCGGAAGAAGCTTTCCAGTTCCTGGATGATCTTGCCGTTGCCGCGTACCGGGCCGTCGAGGCGCTGGAGGTTGCAGTTGACGATGAAGTTGAGGTTGTCCAGACCCTCGTTGGCGGCAACCTGCAGCTGCCCACGGCTCTCGACCTCATCCATCTCGCCGTCGCCGAGAAACGCCCAGACCTGCTGGTCGCTGGCGTCCTTGATCCCGCGGTTGGTGAGGTACCGGTTGGTTTGCGCCTGGTAGATGGCGTTGATCGGGCCGAGTCCCATGGAGACCGTCGGGAACTGCCAAAATTCCGGCATCAGTCGCGGGTGCGGGTAGGAGGACAGCCCGTTAGGGCCGTGGGACTTCTCCTGGCGGAATCCGTCGAGCTGGTCGGTGCTCAGGCGGCCCTCGAGGAAGGCCCGCGCGTAGGTTCCGGGGGAGGCGTGGCCCTGGATGAAGATCTGGTCTCCGCCGCCCGGGTGGTCCTGGCCGCGGAAGAAGTGGTTGAAGCCGACCTCGTACAGGGCAGCGGAGGATGCATAGGTCGAGATGTGGCCGCCGACGGAGATGCCGGGGCGCTGAGCACGGTGCACGAGAACGGCGGCGTTCCAGCGAATCCAGGCGCGGTAGCGGCGCTCGATGTCTTCGTCGCCGGGGAAGTCGGGTTCATTGCCGGCCGCGATGGTGTTGATGTAGTCCGTGGTCGGCACCATGGGCACGCCGAGGTGCAGTTCCTTGGAGCGTTTCAGGAGCGTCAGCATGATCTCCCGACCACGCTGGTGACCGTTAGCGGATACGAGCGCGTCCAGCGATGCCGACCATTCGGCGGATTCCTCCGGGTCCGCATCCGTGCTGTTAACCGAATACGGGTCCTGGTCGTTGACAGTCACACTCGACCTCTCTCTGTTGGGCAGACCATCGAAGCGAACCTGCCAAGTTAGCGGTGCCGGATGACGGTCGGATCACGACCGACGGCACCACGCAAGCCTACAGATTATGCCTTCGGTTTGTGTGCGGCCGGTGAGCGTCGTTCGGGCCGGGAATCGAGGGTCCCTCGGGACGATCATCTTGGTTCCGGCAGAAGGCGGGGCTAGGCTGTGGCGTCGCCTTGCACCGTTCCCGTGGGCGCACGAAAGGAAGCGCTCCATGGCGTTGGAAAATGACACCCAGGCTCCTGATTTCGAGCTCTTCAACCAGTTCGGCGAGCGGGTGCAGCTCAGCGAGTTCCGCGGGAAGAAGTCGGTCGCCCTGGTCTTCTTTCCCCTGGCGTTCTCCGGAATCTGCAGCGGCGAGTTGTGCGAGCTGCGGGACAACCTGTCCTTGTTCGCCGCCAATGAGGTGGAACTGCTCGGCATCTCGGTCGATTCCCGTCATGCCCTGCGTGCCTGGGGGGAACAGGAACGGTACACCTTCGACCTCCTGGCCGACTTCTGGCCGCATGGTGCGGTCGCGAAGGAATACGGCGTGTTCCTTGAGGAAAAGGGCTTCGCGAACCGGGCCACTTTCCTGATCGACCCTGAGGGGATCATCCGGGCCAGCTTCATCACCGCGCCGGGCGAGCCCCGGTCGCTGGAGGCCTACCGGGCCGCGATCGGCGAACTCCAGCCGGCCTGAACCCGGCCGCGGTCCACCCGGCAGTCAGAATCTGTATGATGGGCTACGGCCTTCACCGGCCGTTGCGTCAGGGGCCTTTAGCTCAGTTGGTAGAGCGCCACGTTTACACCGTGGATGTCATCGGTTCGAGCCCGGTAGGGCCCACACATAACCCCCCTGATCACGTCCGTTGCGAACGAGCCCCAGCCGAGTGCCACGACAGTATTCAGGGAGAGCACGTGAATCAGCCACGCATGAACGTCGAATCGTTCAACCTCGATCACCGCACGGTCGTCGCACCCTATGTGCGCTTGGCCGATACCAAGATGCTGCCACAGGGGGACACCATCGTGAAGTATGACGTGCGCTTCACCCAGCCCAACGTCCTTCACCTGGAGATGCCGGCAGTGCACTCGATCGAGCACCTTTTCGCCGAGCATTCCCGCAACCATTCCACCCGAGTCATCGACTTCTCGCCGATGGGCTGCCAGACCGGTTTCTACCTGATTCTGCAGGGGCAGCCGGAGTACGCCGAGGTACTCGGGCTGATCGAGGCCACCATGACCGACATCCTCGGCGCCACCGAGGTGCCCGCCGCCAACGAGGTTCAGTGCGGGTGGGGAGCCAACCACTCGTTGGCAGCCGCCCAGGACGCCGTGAAGGTCTTCCTGGCCGCCCGCGGCGCCTGGGCCACCGTCACCGCATGACGACCGTCGACGCGATCATTCTGGTCGCGATGGAGGAGGAGGCCGCTCCGTTCCTGGCGGTGGCCACCGCTTCCGCGCCGCCGGTCGCCACCGGTAGGGCCCGCCGGCACCGCCTCACCCTGGCCGGGTGTGAAGTGCTGCTGGTGCAGGGCGGCATCGGACTGGTCAACGCGGCCGGTGCGACGACATCCGCACTCCTGTGTGCGCGCGCCGAGGACCCCGAGGCGTCGCCGCTGGTGATCAGCGCGGGTTCGGCCGGCGGGGTGGGCGCCCAGGTGCGAGTGGGCGAGGTGGTCATCGGGAGCGAATACCTCAACAGCGACGCTGATGCACGCGCCTTCGGGTACGCGCTCGGCCAGGTGCCCGGTATGCCGGCTCGCTACGAGGGAGCGACTGCGGCGCTGCGCGGCGCCGAATCCGCTGCCCGGATGCCCGACGGATCGGCGCTGGTCGTGCGCCGCGGGCTGCTGGTCTCCAGCGACGCCTTCGTGAGCGTGGAGCGCGCAGAGAGCCTCCGCGTGCTGTTCCCCGGGGTTCTCGCCACCGACATGGAATCCGTGGGCGCTGCTCAAACCTGCTTCGCGCACGGCGTACCGTTCGTGGCGGTCCGCGGCATCTCCGACCTGTGCGGACCGATTGTCGATCATCTCACCCACATTGACGACGCGGCCGACCGCTCGGCCGCGGTCGTGCTGGAGATGCTTCGCAGGCTCGCCGACTGACTCGGCCTACGCCCCATCCGGTCGTCACCGATCCCCGGGGCGTACACAGGTCGGGCGCAGGTTCTTCACTCAAACTGCGGAGCCGGGTTCTGCGCAATGCGGGAAACGCCGAGATTTGTGGAAGCCGATGCCCGCCGCGGAAAAATCGTCGCTCTTCTGCGGAGCCGAGAGGTCGTGAAGGCACCGTGCACACTCACGCGCGAGCGACTTCAATGCGAGCAATTTCGACCCGAGTAACGGATGCCATGGGGAGTGATCGTCGTCATGTCCCGGTCTGACCGTCAATCGTTCGGCCTCGCCGTCGAGGAGTTGTCCAACGCGCACCGGACCAGCACGGACCTGTGCTCGCCGTTCCTGCGGGTGCTGCCCGTCACCGGCGTGGCGATCTCCACCCTCGGCGCACCGTTTGGCACCGAAACCGCGTGCGCGTGCGACGCGTCCGCCGCACGGCTCGACGAGCTGCAATTTGATCTCGGCGAAGGTCCGTGCTGGGAAGCCCTGACGACTCGTCGCCCGGTTCTGAACAGCGATATTCGACACCACGGCAATCCGGCTTGGCCGGTTTTCACACAATCCATCGACGAGACCGACGAGACCGACGTGGGAAGCGTGTTCGCGTTCCCGATGGTCGTCGGCACGCTGGACATCGGAGCGGTTGATCTGTACTCTCCACGCCCGCGCACCCTGACCGGAGTTCAGATCGCCGACGCCACGATGCTGGTCGGGATCGCCGCCCGACAGATGCTTCGGCGCGTCCTGCTCTCGCATACGATGAATCCGGACCCTGACGCCGACGAGGGCTACGCGCGTCGCGTTGTGCACCAAGCGACGGGGATGGTTCTGGCCCAATTGAACGTGGGAGCTTCGGATGCCCTCCTGATCCTCCAGGGCTACGCGTTCTCCCACGCGCGCACCGTCCGTGAGGTAGCGGACGATGTTGTGGCGCGAAAAGTTGATTTCACATCAGAATTGAACGGGTCTTAGGGTGGATTTATGGTGACCAGAACACGTGAAGGTCAGTTGGTCGAGACCTTCGTCACGCTGGCCGACACGCTTGTCGTCGGGTACGACGTCGTCGACCTGCTGCACACACTCGTAGAGACCTGCGGCACACTCTTCGGGGCGTCCGCGGTCGGGATCATCCTCTCCGCCGGTAACGACAACGATCTCGAGGTCGTGGCCTCAACCAACGAACGCAGTCGCCTGATTGAGATCCTGCAGCTGCGGGCCGGCAATGGGCCGTGCGTCGAGTGCTACACGACCGGCAAACCGGTGGCTATTCCCGACCTCGATGTCCTCGCCCCGGCGTGGCCGAGATTTCGGGCGGGAGCGCTCGAACTCGGCTTGAAGTCGATGCACTCGGTTCCCCTGCGGCTGCGAGCGACGACCATCGGATCGCTCAATCTCTTCTGGGATCGCCTCGGCGGTCTGGGAGCGGAGGACCTGCGCACGGTCCAGGCGCTGGCCGACACCGCCACCATCGGCATTCTTCAGGAACGGGCCATCAGGGAGAGCGACGTGGCTCGGACGCAGTTGCAACGCGCGCTCAGTAGCCGCGTTCTGATCGAGCAGGCCAAGGGCGTCGTCGCTTTCACCCACACCGTCGACATGGAAGAGGCCTTCGCGATCCTGCGTCAATATGCCCGCGACAACGGCCAGCGGCTGGTCGAGGTTGCCGAGCAGGTTGTGAACCGAACTCTCGACCTTTAGACCCCGCACGGTCTAGAATCAGAAAATGCCCCAGACCCTGGCTGCACATGTCCATTTCGTGAACAATCAGGGGTCTACCATGAAGCGTATATTTCACCCCGGCGGATCGGTCATCACGGGCGATGATCTCGCGGATGCCGTCATGCACTATGCCGAGGCGTTGAGTCTCCGTCCCCAGGTCGATGTCGTCGACATCCCGATCGTCGAAGAGACCGGCCTGCTGGGCCGCATCCAGATCCTGATCGGCGGATCCGGCCAATTGGTCTGCGTCACTGCCGGTTTCGCTCGGTCAGAGCTGCTGGAGCCGGAGACGGTGGACACTCTCCGCCATAAGGCCCTGGTCGGCACGGCCTCGGGCCGAGCCTCGTGGACGGGCGACGGCCTGGATTCGCCACAGTTCGACGAGTTCGACTACTGACGTCCTGACCGACGTCGGGACTTTCGGCCCTGTTCTGGCGGATCGGCGCGCGACATCGTAAACCCCGTTCTGCCCGCTGTGCCGGGGAGCGGAGGAGGTCGTCATGGACAACCGTCTTGTAGTGGGGGTCAGCGGTCGGCCTGCGGCTCGGGCCGCGCTCCAGTGGGCGTTCGACTATGCGCGTCCCCGGCGCCTGGAAATCGAGTTGGTGCACGTCGTCGACGCGACCTTCGGCACGACCCCGGCCGGGTTTCTGCACGCGGCCCGCGAGCAGGCCGAACTGTTGCTCGCCCGTGAGGCCGAGGAGGCCCGCAGTGTCGCTCCTGACCTGACTTTTCACACGACGGTCCTTGAGGGCTCGCCTACCGGGGCCCTCACCGACTGGGCCGTCGGCGCGCAACTCCTCGTTGTGGGCTCGCACGCCCTGGGCCGGTTTCGGGACTATGTCTTCAGCACCCAAGCCGCGCAGATCGCGGCCTACGCCGGCGGTTCCGTCGTCGTCGTGCCCGAGCGGGAAGAACAGCGCGGCACCGGCGTCGTCGTCGGAGTGGACGGTTCCGAGGCATCTCTCGCCGCGGTGACATTCGCCGCGGATCAGGCGGACCGCCTGAGCGAGCGGTTGACGGCGCTGTACTGCTGGAGCGCACCGGTACCGTGGACCGAAGATCGCGCCATGATCGACTGGCCGATGGTGCCCGATGAGGCCGACCGCCTGGTCCTCGCCGAAGCGGTGGCGGGACTGGCCGAACGCTATCCGGACCTGAAGCTCGACCTGCGGCTCGACCTCGGGTTACCGGTGGACGCACTCGTGTCGGCGGCGACCGGTGCGCGGCTTCTCGTTGTAGGCAGCCACGGTCGTCACGGGTTCGCTCGCTTCTGGCTGGGTTCGGTCAGTCATGTGCTCGTTTTGACCATGCCCTGCCCAGTCGCCGTGATCAGGGTCGCCGTCACCGAGACCGGACCGGTCAGCGAACCCGTCTAAATGATTCACAGCGCTCGAATCGGAGCGTGCGAATCGGAGTGTGTCAGTCGGACCGGGCGATCAGCACAGGTGCGTCGATGTTCATCAGGGCGTCGTGGCTGCTGAACCGGGCACCGACTGGGTCACCGGCCTCGGATGTGATATTCCGAGCACCAGCAAGATAGCCTCGCTGCCGACATCGAGCAGAGCGTCGGCCGGCGGCTCCGGGCTCCGCACGCGAAGTCGACGGCGCATGCACGAGGATGGGTTCGTGGCCAAGGTGGCGCGCCTCCTGGGCGCCGCGGGACGCTGCGGGAGCCGAGCACGCGTCCGCTCAGGGAACCGGTCTTGTGGGTTCCGACGACCAAAACACCGTCGGATGTCGGTACCGCGGCGAGCGTCAGGCGGGAGATCCTTGCAGGACCTCGGGCGACCCGTCCGCTACCGCCCGAGCCAGACCCCAGCTGAAGGCGGACCTGCTCGGATCCGATCCGTCGAATCCGATGTAGTAGGTGTTCACCGCTTCTCCGCACCTTCCGTGGAGCCCGGTCGGGACTCGGCGCGTTCACCGGCCGGGCGGGGGACCACAGCGACCGGGCACGGCAGGTTCATCAGCACGTCGTGGCTGACCGAACCGAGAAAGAGGCTGCCGACGGCACCCCGGCCGTGTGTGCCGACGACGACGAGGGACGCCGTGTGGGAGGCGTTCACGAGCACGGATGCCGCGGTGCCCTGTTCCAGAACCTCGGCGATATGCAGCGCCGGATGCGCGTCGCGAACCCTCCTCGTTGCCCCCGACAGAATGCGCGCGTGGGCGTCTCGTATCTCCTCGTAGGGCAGGACGGCACCGTATTCGACGGCCACGGTCGCGGGAATGGTCCAGGCATGGACGATATCGAGAGGGAGTTTGTAACGCTCGGCTTCGCGGGCCGCGAAGTCAACGGCGACCAGGGCCGTGACGTCGTTCTCCATGCCCACGACGATGTGGCCGCCACGCGCCTGCCAGTTGACGGGGACGACGACGACGGGGCATCGGGCGTGGGCCGCGATGCGAAGGGGAAGGGTGCCGAAGACCGTCCCGGCGAGAACACCGGTCTTGTTCGTGCCGATGACCAGAAGGTCGGCGGTCGCCGACGCCCGCGCCAGCTCATCGACCGGGACGCCATGGCGGATGTAGCTCGTCTTCCGGCAGGAGGGTGCCACCTGTTCGACTCGTCGAAGGGCTTCCGCGAGCGGGCGCTCGTAGGCAGGCTGACTGGAATAGTCCGATCCCTCAGCGGGGTACCAGCCCAGCTCCACCACCGTGGTGAGTTCGAGTTGCACGGGCGTGCCCTGCATCCGTTCGAGCGTCACAACCCGGTCGAGGGCCCACTCCAGGGCTGCCTTGCTCGCGGCCCCACCGTCAATGGCGACGATCACTTTTTCAACCATGGGTGTGACTCCTGCTCTGGGGTGGAATCGCACCGGACAGTCCGATCCACGTCATTATGGCAGTGCCTGCCGGACGGGGACAGGGCCGAAGGTCTCGTGCGGGTAGTATCCCCGCTACCAGACGAGAGGCGGTCCCCGGTCATGCCCCACAAAACTATCCCGGTCACCCTGAACGAACGACCTGAGGCTCTCCCGGAGACAGTGATCGAACTGCCGGCGCATCTGCCCTCCAGTGCCGGTCGCGGTGGGTGGCCGCATCCGCCGATTTCATCGATGGTTTGCTGGGTGAGCGAACGGGTGACCCGCTGATGGTGCTGGCAGACATCTTCGCGTCGGCTGCGGATGCGGCCCTGGTCTGCGTTATCGGGCCGCCTGGTGTTGATTCGGGCGCGGGGGACGGTTTTGTCGTCCATGCGGCTCATGGAAGTGCCACTCGACCGTTGGACGGCCTGACCTTCCCCGTGGCGGGGAGCCTGTGCGGCCGGGCGCTGGCCACCGGCCGGCCGATCCTCGTCGGCCGGGAAAAGCGCGAGGCTGCGGGCCCCGAGTCGCTCCTGATGCTCGGGCCGACCCTGGTGGTCCCGCTGGGGAAAGCCGGGGAATCCGGCCCGCCCGCAGTGGTGCTCACCGCCTCCCGGCCCAGCGGGGCGCTTCCGTTCACTGCCGTGGACCTCGATTCTGCCGTCGATTTCGCCCGACTGGCATATGTGGGCCGCCACCTCGAGCGGAGCAGCACGGACCGGGCGCGTCTGGCGGTGCTCACCGATCGCGACCGGATCGCACGTGAGCTGCACGACCGGGTCATTCAGCGGGTGTTCGCTGTGGGGCTCGCCGTGCGCGCCCTCGGCGGGATGACCGCCGACCCGGTGTTCGGGCGGCGGCTGGCCGACCAGGTGGGAGCCCTTGACGCGGTCATCGCCGATCTCCGCACCGCGATCTTCGGGTTGTCGACGCAGGCGGACCCCGACCGGCACGGGCTTCGCCGCAGAATCGTCGACCTGCTCGACGAGGTCGGGCCTCTCTTCGCGCACCCGCCGCGGGTGGTGTTCTCCGGGGCGATCGATCTGCTCGTTTCCACCTCTCTGGCTGATGATGTCGTGGCAGTCGTGCGCGAGGGGCTGACCAACGTGGTCCGGCACTCTGGAACCCGGGAGGCGGAAGTGCGCGTCTCGGTCGCGGCGGACATCCTCACGGTCGAGATCGGCGACACCGGCGTCGGTCTGACCGGCGCAAGTCGGCGCAGCGGCGTCGCTAATCTGGCGGTCAGAGCCGAACGCTGGCAGGGGATGGTGTCGCTGATCGACCGGGCGCCGCGCGGTGCCGAGCTGCGTTGGACGGCGCGCGTGAGCGACGCTACCGCAGGGACTTCCCGATGACGCGCGTGTTTGTGGTCGACGACCATGACGTCGTCCGTATCGGCCTGGCTGCCCTGATCAACGCCGAAGCCGACCTGGAAGTGGTGGGGGAGGCGGCAACGAGGCGGCAGGCCGTGGCCAGGGTCGCCGCCACCCGGCCGGACGTCGTGGTCCTTGACGTGCGGCTGCCCGACGGAAGCGGCATCGACGCCTGCCGGGACATCCGCGGGAGGGATCCCGGCATCCGGTGCCTGATACTCACGGCGTTCGACGACGACGTGGCCAGCCGCGCCGCTGTCCTGGCTGGGGCGTCCGGCTATGTCTTGAAGGACATCCGCGGTGAACGCCTGGTGGAGGGAATCCGGCGTGTGGCCGGGGGGGAGTCGCTGCTCACCCCGCTGCTGGCCAGCCGGGTGGCAACCTCCTTGGGGCTGGACCGAGGCGACCCAGCCGCCCGAGCGCTGACGACGCGAGAGCGGCAAGTCCTCGATTTGATCTCCCGGGGCCTCACCAACCGCCAGATCGGCGAGCGCCTTGACCTGGCGGAGAAGACGGTGAAGAACTATGTGTCGGGGGTGCTCAGCAAACTCGGCATGGAGCGCCGTACCCAGGCCGCCGTCTTCGGGGTGGAGTTGCAGCGCCAGGAGGGTTCGTCCACTGTTCGAATTCGCCCGGCCGCTCCCGGTACGCTGGCCGGATGAAGCCGTATCGCACTAACCGGGTTGTGCCCGGACCCGGCCAGGAATCGGCCTGGGATTACCCGCGACCGCCCCGCGTGGAGGCGAGCGCCGACCGGGTCGTCGTCACCCTCGGGGGCCTGGTCCTGGTCGACACCGACGATGCCGTCCGGGTGCTCGAGACCAGCCATCCGCCGGTCTACTACCTGCCGCGTTCCGCGTTCCGGGCGGGGAGCCTCGAACCGGTGACCGGCCGATCGTACTGCGAGTACAAGGGCGAGGCGTCGTACCTGAGCGTGGTCACCCCGGGGCGTGTGGAGAAGGCGGCCGGGTGGTACTACCCGTCGCCGACGCGGGGCTTCGAGGATCTGGCAAACCGCGTCGCGCTGTACCCCGGACGGATGGACCTCGTTACCGTGAACGGGGAAGCGGTGCTGCCTCAGCCGGGCGACTTCTACGGCGGCTGGATCACCTCCCGGGTCGTCGGACCGTTCAAGGGGGCTCCCGGCACTCTCGGATGGTGACGCCGCCGCGAACCGTCGCGAGCCGGCTCGGCGTGGCCCCCATCTTTCTGGCCGCGCTGCTCTGGGGCACGACGGGCACGGCCGCGCACTTCCTGCCCGGCAGCGTCAGCCCGCTGGCGACCGGGGCGGCCACGATGGTCGTGGGCGGCGCGCTGCTCTTCACGCTTTCCGCCCGAAGCGCCCGGGCAACCCTCCGAGACTGCTCCGTGCGCCGCTGGGTGCTGGCAGGGGTCGCCGGCATCGTCGTCTACCCGCTCGCTTTCTACAGTGCGATTAACCTGGCCGGGGTGGCTGTCGGCACGGTCGTGTCGCTGGGGTCTGCGCCCGTCTTTGCCGCGGGGATCGAGTTCCTGGCGGAGCGCCGGGCGGTCACACGGCTCTGGGCACTGTGCACACTGGTGGCTCTGCTCGGCACGATTCTGCTGATCAACGGCCGGCAGTCGGACCAGGCCGCCGGGTCCGCTCTCCTGGGCGTTCTGCTCGGGCTGTTGGCCGGGCTCAGCTACGCGCTCTACACGCACGCATCCCACCGGGTGATCGCGGGCGGGCACAGCTCCCGGGCCACGATGGGGGCGCTCTTCGGCGTCGGCGCGCTGTGCCTCGTACCGGTGCTCGCGGCCACGGGAGCACCGCTGCTCCAGAGCACCGGCAGCCTGAGCGTCACCGCCTACCTCGCGATCGGGCCCATGTTCGTCGCCTACTTGCTTTTCGGCCGCGGCCTGCGCACGGTCCGCGGCAGCACGGCGACCAGCATCACCCTGGTCGAACCGCTCGTGGCTACGCTGCTGGCGGTCCTGATCGTCGGCGAGCGGTTGCCACCGTCCGGCTGGGCCGGGCTCGGGCTGCTTCTGGTGGCGGTGACCGCGCTTGCAGTTCTTCGGGATCCCGGCCAACCGTCGTCAGGAGAGCGCACCGCCTCGTCACCGGTAGGCTTACGAGGTGCCCGTCTCACTCGCCGATGTAAGTCGAATCATCCATGAACTGTGGCCGTTGTCCGGTGCCGAAGTCTGGGACGCCCCGGGTCTGGTCTGCGGCAACCCCGGCCAGCCGGTCGAGTCGATCCACCTGGCTGTAGACGCCGTCTCCGCGACCGTGGACGAGGCGGTCGGATATGACGCAGACCTGCTCCTGGTGCACCATCCGCTCCTGCTGCGCGGCGTCACGTCGGTCGCCGAAGACCGTTACAAGGGCGCCCTGATCGGTCGTCTGATCCGAGCGAATTGCGCTCTCCTTGCGGCGCACACCAACGCGGATGTCGTCGTGGACGGCGTCTCGGACATCCTCGCCACCCGACTCGGCCTCGTTGACCCAGCCCCCATCACGGCGGGCGCCGCGGCGGGAACGGGAATCGGCCGGGTCGGCCGGCTCGCGCACCCGACCACCCTGGGCCAACTGGCCCACCGCCTCGCCCAGCTCCTGCCGGCGACCGCCACCGGCGTCCGGGTCGCGGGGGAGTACGGCAGTGTCGTCGAAACCGTCTCGCTCTGCGGTGGTGCAGGCGATTCCCTTCTCCCTCATCCCGCCGTGCAGTCGTCCGATGTGTATATCACCTCCGATCTCCGTCATCACCCGGCGTCGGAGGCCCGTGAGCAGTCCGGGCTGTCGGGGGGCACCCCTGCCCTGATCGACGTGTCGCACTGGGCCAGTGAATGGCTCTGGATCGAGCCGGCCGCCGAACAGTTGCGGGCTCTTCTGCCTGGTGTGCGCATCACCAGCAGTTCCCTGCGCACGGATCCCTGGGACTTCGCGATCGTGCAGTAGCCTGCCGATGAAGTTCGGATTCACCCCCAACGCTCGTTCATATTTCTATTTGCAAAGGTCAGGACATCGTGAAGGCATCCCCCGTAGAACAGAAGGAGCTTCTCCGGCTTCAGTCCCTCGACATCAGGCTGCAGCAGGTCGAGCACCAGACGAAGGCCCTGCCCCAGCACGCCGAGATCCGGGAACTCACCTCGTTGTTCGACACCACCCGGATGGCCTTCGGCACGCGCGCCGGAGAACGTGATGACGTGCGCACCGAGCTGGCGCGGATCGAATCCGACGTCGATGTGGTCGAGAAGCGCATCGCGCGGGACACCGACCGGGTTCAGCACACCTCCTCGGTGAAAGACGTGCAGGCTTTGGAGACGGAGCTTGCGGCGCTGCGCAAACGCCTCCTCGCGCTCGAGGAGATCGAGATCGCGGTGATGGAACGGCTCGAGGAGAGCGATGCGACCGTCTCCGCGGTGGAGGCGGAACGGGACGCGATCGCGCTCCAAATCCATGACGCCGAGCAGGCGCGCAACGAAAGCCTCGCCGATCTGAACCGGCAGCTCGGCGAACTCCGCCGGGACCGGGCCGCCGTCGCCGGCAGCGTCGCCGAGGACCTCGCCGCGCTGTACGAGAAACGTTTCGTGACGGGGCGGGGAAACGCCGCCGCCCTGTTGCGGGCGCGCACCTGCAGCGGCTGCACGATGACGCTCACCGGCAGTGACCTCGATGCCGTGCGTTCCTCGCCGGCTGACGAGGTCCTGTTCTGCCCGGACTGCGGGGCGATCCTGGTTCGCACGGAGGAGTCCGGGATCTAGGTGGAGCCGGGCCCCGCCGGCGGCCTGTACTCTGGACTGTGGAATGGGTCGGCAAGACGGTCGCGTCATCCGCTACCTTCGGGTCAGCGGATGCCGAGGAACGTCCGGGCTCCGCAGAGCAGGATGGTGGGTAACACCCACCCGGGGTAACCCGCGAGACAGTGCCACAGAAAGTAGACCGCCTCCGGTTTCGGCCGGTGGTAAGGGTGAAACGGTGGTGTAAGAGACCACCAGAGGCCAGGGTGACCTGGTCGGCTAGGTAAACCTCGTCCGGAGCAAGGTCAGACAGGAAACGCCAAGGCGGCTCGCCGAGTTTCCGGGTAGACCGCTAGAGGGCTACGGCAACGTAGTCCCGAGATAGATGGCCGTCCAGGGTGCTACGGCATCGGGACAGAACCCGGCGTAATAGTCGGCCCATTCCACCTTCCGGCCTCCAGGTTCTGCGCCGGGGCGCTGCCACCCCGGGCAGGTCAGCCCTGATGCTTGACGGCGAGTGCGGCGGCCCCGAGGATTCCCGCGTTGTTGCGGTGCACGGCCGGGATGATGGCTGTCTTCAGTCGCAGAAGGGGCAGGAAGTCCTGGTGGTGCTTGGACACGCCGCCGCCGACGATGAAGAGGTCCGGCGAGAACAGTGCCTCCAAGGTCGAGTAGTACTTCTGCAGCCGACCGGCCCATTTTTCCCAGCTCAGGTTCTCCCTCTCCTTGGCGGAGTACGCGGCCTTGGTTTCGTAGTCGACGCCCTCGATCTGCAGATGGCCGAGTTCGGTGTTCGGCACCAGCAAACCGTCGTTGAGCAGTGCGGTTCCGATTCCGGTGCCGAGGGTCGTCATGATGACCACCCCCCTCACCCCCTTCGCCGCGCCGAATTGCGTCTCCGCGTAGCCGGCGGCATCCGCGTCGTTCACGAAGTGAATGGGCTGGCCGAGACCCTTCTCGAAGAGATTCTCGGCGGAGAGGCCGATCCACTTGTCCGAGACGTTGGCGGCCGACATGGTGTGGCCGTTCTTGACGACGGCGGGGAAGCAGATGCCCACCGGCAGCGCGCCGGCACCCTCCTCGGCGGAAACGGTTGTCAGGAGGGTCCTGGTCGTTTCGATGATGTCGGCTGGTCGGCCGCCTTTGGGCGTGGGAAGCTTCACGCGATCGGACAGGAGCTTCCCGGTGGACAGATCGACCACCGCTCCCTTGATCCCGGTGCCGCCAATGTCAATGCCGATGGCCATGGTTGAACTCATAGTCAAAACCTACCGGTTGTCAGGAGAGGGTGAGGATCTCGGCGCCGCGGTCGGTCACCACGAGGGTGTGCTCGAACTGGGCGGTGATGCTCTTGTCTCGGGTCGTCACGGTCCAGTCATCCGCCCACATGTCCCAGTCGGTCCCGCCCAGGGTGAGCATCGGTTCGATCGTGAAGACCATGCCGACCTCCATCACGGTGTCGTAGACGGGAGCGGAGTCGTAGTGCGGGATGATCAGGCCGGAGTGGAAGGCCTCGCCGACGCCGTGTCCGGTGAAGTCCCGAACGACCCCATAGCCGAACCTCTTGGCGTAGGACTCGATGGCGCGGCCGATCACGTTCACCTGGCGTCCGGGAGCGACGGCCTTGATACCGCGGGCGAGAGCCTCCCGGGTGCGTTCGACGAGGAGCCTGACCTCATCCCGTGCCTCACCGACGATGAAGGTGGCGTTCGTGTCGCCGTGCACACCGTTCTTGTAGGCGGTGATGTCGATGTTGACGATGTCGCCGTTCTCAAGAACGGTGTCGTCCGGGATGCCGTGGCAGATGACCTCGTTCACGGAACTACACAGTGATTTGGGGAACCCCCGATAGCCGAGCGTCGACGGGTAGGCGTCACGCTCGATCATGAACTCGTGGCCGATCCGGTCGAGTTCCTCTGTCGTCACGCCGGGGCGGATGGCCTGTGCGACAGCTTCGATGGCCCCGGCCGCAATCCGGCCTGATTCCCGGATCAGCTCGATGCGCTCGGAGGAGTACAGATCCGATCCGGTGAAGGGCGAGGGCATCCCCTTACCGACGTACTCCGGGCGCACGATGTGGCGGGGAACGGCGCGGAGCGGAGAAACCGCGCCCGGGAGGAGGTGACCAACAGAATCCTTAGGCATAGGATCAAGCTTATGTCCGAAGGCACCGATCATCAGTTCTGGTACAACATGCGCACGGGCGCGGTCGAGCAGGGGATGCAGTCCCCCTCTATAGACCGCGTCGGGCCGTTCGCCACCCGGGAGGAGGCCGTCCACGCGCTGGAGAAGCTGCGCGCGAACAGCGCCAAGTGGGCCGCGGAAGAGGCCGAAAACGACCGCTAGTCCCGCGAGCGGCGAGATCTACTCGTAGCTGTGTTCCGGCCCGGGGTACGCGCCGGAGTCGACGTCGTCCTTGAACCGGTGCACAGCATCCGTCAGCACGCCGCGCAGGTTGGCGTACTGCCGAACGAATCGGGGCACTCGCCCCTCGGTCATGCCGGCGAAATCCGTCCACACCAACAGTTGGCCGTCGACGTCGGGCCCAGCACCCACCCCGATCGTGGGGATGTCGAGCCGTGCGGTGACCAGTGCCGCGACCGTCGCCGGGACCATCTCGAGTACGACCGCGAAGGCGCCGGCGTCCTGCACCGCGAGGGCGTCTTCAATCAGCTGATCCGCGGCCTCGCCGCGGCCCTGGATCATGTGTCCGCCCAGCCCGTGCTCGCTCTGAGGGGTGAAGCCGACATGCCCCATCACGGGGATCCCCGATGACACGATGCGCTTGATCTGCTTGTGGCTGCGAACCCCGCCCTCGAGCTTGACCGCGTGGGCCTGCGCTTCCTTCATGAAACGCACGGCGGTGTGCAGGGCCTCGCTCTGGCCGGTCTCGTACGAACCGAAGGGCATATCCGCGACGACGAGTGCGCGGGTCACGGCGCGCGCGACGGCCCGGGTGAGCGGGATGAGCTCGTCGACCGTCACCGGGAGGGTGGTCTCGTAGCCGAACACGTTGTTACCGGCCGAATCGCCCACGAGCAGGAAGTCGATGCCGGCCTGGTCGAAGATCTGGGCCGTGAGCATGTCGTAGCTGGTGAGCCCCGTAATCGGGATGCCCTGCTGCTTGGCGTTGTGAAAATGGCGCGTCCGCACCCGTTTGGGTCCGGACTGCACGGAAACGAAGGGATTCAGCTCGCTGACGGGCTGAGGTTCGTCCGGAACGGTCGACTCTGGCATGCCTCAAGTGTAGTCAAGGAGCGTTCGGGCCGATCGGCGGTCGGTTTCGCCCGAGAGTCCACGCCAGACAGTAGCCTAGGGAGCGACAAGAAAGGGCGTGAATGGACAAGCAGCGCGACTTCGTTCTTCGGACCATCGAGGAGCGGGGAATCAAGTTCATCCGACTCTGGTTCACGGATGTCGTCGGCACCCTCAAATCGGTGGCCATCGCACCCGCAGAGGTTGAGGGCGCATTCGCCGAGGGTCTCGGTTTCGACGGTTCGGCGATCGAGGGTCTCACCCGGTCGTTCGAGGCGGATGTGCTCGCGCACCCGGACCCGACCACGTTCCAGATCCTGCCCTGGCGCGGCGAGATCGACCCGACCGCCCGCATGTTCTGCGACATCATGACGCCGGACGGTCAGCCGGCCGTCGCCGATCCGCGAAACGTGCTCAAGCGCACGCTGGCCAAAGCAGCCGACCGCGGTTTCACGTTCTATACCCACCCCGAAATTGAGTTCTACCTGCTCAAGTCGTCCAAGTATGGCAAGAACGGCCCCGTGCCGGTGGACCACGCCGGCTACTTCGACAACGTTCCCGGCGGCACAGCCCACGACTTCCGCCGCCGGTCGGTGCGGATGCTCGAAGACCTGGGCATTTCGGTGGAATTCAGCCACCACGAGGCCGGTCCCGGTCAGAACGAGATCGACCTGCGCTACGCGGATGCGCTGACCACGGCGGATAACATCATGACCTTCCGCACGGTCATCAAGGAGGTGGCCATCGAGCAGGGCGTCTACGCGACGTTCATGCCGAAGCCGATGTCGGAGCACCCCGGGTCAGGAATGCACACGCACCTGTCCCTGTTCGAGGGCGACACCAACGCGTTCTTCGAGGCGGGCGCCCAATACCAGCTCTCTAAGACCGGCCGCCAGTTCATCGCCGGGCTGCTCAAGCATGCCCCGGAGATCACCGCCGTCACGAACCAGTTCGTGAACTCCTACAAGCGACTGTGGGGCGGGGACGAAGCCCCCAGCTTCGTGTGCTGGGGCCATAACAACCGGTCCGCCCTGATCCGGGTGCCACTCTACAAGCCCAATAAGGGGCAGAGCGCCCGCGTCGAGTACCGGGCCATCGACTCGGCAGCGAATCCGTACCTCGCGTACTCCCTCATGCTGGCCGCCGGGCTCAAGGGAATCGAAGAGGGCTACGAGCTTCCCCCCGAGGCCGAGGACAATGTGTGGGGCCTGAGCGACACCGAGCGGCGCGCTCTGGGCTACCGGCAGCTTCCAGCGAGCCTGGACCACGCGATCCAGTACATGGAGGAGTCCGAGTTGGTTGCCGAGACGCTGGGCGAGCACGTGTTCAACTATGTGCTGCTGAACAAGCGCCAGGAGTGGAAGGATTACCGCTCGCAGGTCACTCCCTTCGAGCTCGACAAGAACCTCGAGATGCTCTAACGGTCGGGAGACGAGACCGAATGGCACGGGAACAGCTGACCCTGACCGAGCTCGCCCGGGTAGGCTTCGTCGAGCTGCGAGAGGTGCGTTTCCGGCTGGACGAGGTCGGTGACCTGGGCGGACCCGAATCGGCCGCCCTGCTGCCGCTGCTCGGCAAGACGGCCAACCCGGATGCCGCCCTCGCGGCCCTCGTGTCTCTGCTGCGCCAGGCACCGCACGAGGTGCGGGCGTTGCTGCTGCACCCGGAGGCGACCCAGCGGCTGTTGCGAGTCGTCGGCGCGTCGAGCGGACTGACCGAGTTCTTCCTGCGTCATCCGGAGGAATTGACGGTTCTCGCCCAGCCGCTCACGGCCCTTCCCGACCTGCCGGAACTGATCGAGGACCTGCTGGATTCGGTCGGTACCCGAGACGGTTTCGCCAGCCTCGTCGACGATGAGGGCTGGGTCGCCCTGCGGGTGCGCTACCGGCGCCGACTGGCGCAGCTGGCCGCCTACGACCTCGAGCAGGCCGACCCGGTCGCGGGCCTGGACGCCGTCGCCCGCACGCTCGCCGACCTGGCGGCCGCCGCGCTGGAGGCCTCCCTGGCCGTCGCGCGGAGCATGTCCACCGGCCTGGTCGCGGGGCGAGGCGTATTCCCGGAGGAAGAGGTGCGCGCCACTCGGCTCGCGGTGATCGGCATGGGCAAAGCCGGCGCCGCCGAACTGAACTACGTCAGCGATGTCGACGTGATCTTCGTCGCCGAGGGTGACCCGGCCGCCGGCCTGGAAGCACCGCGCGCGGTCGATATCGCCACCCGGCTCGCGATCCTGCTGATGCGGGGACTGAATCAGCCCGCCGTCGAACCCGAGCTCTGGGAAGTGGACCCGAACCTCCGTCCCGAGGGCAAGTCCGGCGCCCTGGTGCGATCCCTCGAGTCTCACCTGGCCTACTACGACCGTTGGGCGAAGAGCTGGGAGTTCCAGGCGCTGCTGAAGGCCAGACCACTGGCGGGCGACCTCGAGCTCGGGGGTCGGTATGTGGCGGCGGTGTCCCCAAAGGTGTGGACCAGTGCCAGCCGGGAGAATTTCGTCGAGTCCGTGCAGCGGATGCGCGAGCGCGTCACCAAGAACATACCGGAGGACGAAGTCGCCGTGCAGTTGAAGCTCGGCCCCGGCGGCCTTCGCGACATCGAGTTCACCGTGCAGCTTCTGCAGCTCGTGCACGGTCAGGCGGATCCGGCGGTTCGGCAGGCCGGCACCCTGCCAGCGCTGTCCGCGCTGGCCGAGAGCGGATACGTCGGGCGCGCTGAAGCGGCCGAGTTCGCTCAGGAGTACCGCATCCTGAGGCTGATGGAGCACCGTTTGCAGCTGGAGAAGCTCCGGCGCACCCACCTTGTCCCGCGCGACGAGTCGAGCCTGCGCGTCCTCGCCCGGGCGACCGGGCTCGCGCCGAACGCCGCCCAGTTGAGCGTCCGGTGGCTGAACACCAAGCACCGGGTGCGCGGCCTGCATGAGCGCCTGTTCTACCGCCCACTTCTGTCCGCGGTGGCCGCGCTCCCGGCGGACGGGCTGGGCCTCACCAGCGCCCAGGCCGAGGCCCGGCTGGCCGCCATCGGATTCCGCAACACCAAGGGGGCCCTCGGTCACATCGCGGCCCTCACCGGCGGGGTGTCCCGACGGGCCACGATTCAGCGCAATCTCCTGCCTGTGTTGCTGCAATGGTTCTCCGAGGGAGCCGACCCCGACTACGGGCTGCTCGCGTTCCGGCGCCTGAGCGACAGTCTCGGTACGACCTACTGGTTCCTGCGCATGCTCCGCGACTCATCCGGGGCCGCCGAGCGACTCACCCGGGTGCTGTCCTCATCCCGTTTCGTCGGCGAGCTCCTGGAGACGATTCCCGAATCCGTGGCCTGGCTGGAAGACGAGGACGACTTGCGGCCCCGCAGCGCGGCCACCCTCCGTGAGGAGGCTCGCGCCGTGCTGGCACGGCACGAGAGCCCGGATGCGGCCGCCTCGATCCTGCGCACTGCCCGGCGCCGCGAAATGCTGCGGCTGGCGTTCTCGGCGATTCTGGGCCAGGTCAGCATCGACGAGCTGGCGACGGGGCTCACCGACGTCACCGCAACCATCATCGAGGGGGTGCTTGCCGCCATCCGTGGCACCACGCTTGACGGTGCGGAAGACGGTCAGGACGCCGACGGGATCGAATTTGCCGTGATCGGCATGGGCCGGTTCGGCGGCTCGGAACTGGGGTTCGGCTCGGATGCCGACGTGATGTACGTCTTCCGCCCGGGCACCCTCATCGGCGAGGCAGCCCACGACCGGGCGAAGTTCATCGTCAAGGAGTTGTCGCGGCTCACCGATGACAACCGCCTGCCTCTGGACCTGGACATCGGGTTGCGCCCTGAGGGGAAGAACGGTTCCGTCGCCAGGTCCCTCGAGTCCTACGAGGCCTATTACCGGCGTTGGTCGCTCACCTGGGAGGCACAGGCGCTGTTGCGGGGGAGAGGAGTCGCCGGCGACGCCCGGCTCCTGGCCGACTTCGAGGCCGTTGCCGACGAGGTACGGTATCCGTCATCGATCAGCGAACAGGCGATCCGTGAGGTCAAGCGGATCAAGGCCAGAGTCGAAAACGAACGGCTGCCGCAGGGCGCCGATCCCAACCGGCACCTCAAGCTCGGCCGAGGGTCGCTGAGCGACGTGGAGTGGTTCGTGCAGCTGCTTCAGCTGCAGCATGCGGCCGATAGCGCCAAGCTGCGCACCTCGTCGACGCTCGACGCCCTCCGCGCGGCCGTCGCCGCGGGTCTGGTCAACGAGACGGATGCCGAAACTCTCACCACCGCGTGGCTCTTCGCGTCGCGCTGCCGGTCCGCGATCACCCTCTGGACCAACAAGACCGCGGATGTCCTCCCGACCGACCGCGTGCAGCTCGAGGGCGTCGCCCGGGTGATGGAATACCCGCCGGGCTCTGCCAACCAGCTCGAGGAGGAATACCTCTCGGTGACCCGCCGCGCCCGCGCGGTGTTCGAGAGACTGTTCTACGGGCCAGTGGAGCGCGCCGGCCCCTTCGGCGGGTAGGTCCGGTATAGGCAGGAGGACCGCATCCCATAGGGGATGCGGTCCTCCTGCCTATACCCAGCCGGTTGCCGGGGCTACGGTCTAGACGCCGTAGTAGAGCTCGAACTCGAACGGGTGCGGACGCTGCGCGAGCGGCTTGATTTCCATCTCACGCTTGTAGTCGATCCAGGTTTCGATCAGTTCGGGCGTGAAGACATTGCCGGCAAGCAGGAAGTCGTGATCGTTCTCGAGGGCTACGAGGGCCTCGCCGAGCGACGCGGGAACCTGCGGAATGTTCTTGGCCTCTTCGGGCGGCAGCTCGTAGAGGTCCTTGTCGACCGGCTCGTGCGGTTCGATCCGGTTCTTGATACCGTCCAGGCCGGCCATCAGTTGGGCGGCGAAGGCGAGATACGGGTTGCCCGACGCATCGGGAGCGCGGAACTCGATGCGTTTCGCCTTCGGGTTGGTGCCCGTGATCGGGATCCGGATGGACGCCGAACGGTTGCCCGCCGAGTAGACGAGGTTGACGGGAGCTTCGAACCCCGGCACCAGCCGGTGGTAGGAGTTGACGCTCGGGTTGGTGAAGGCGAGTACGGCCGGTGCGTGCTTGAGCAGACCACCGATGTACCAGCGGGCGACGTCGGACAGTCCGCCGTAGCCGGACTCGTCGTAGAAAAGGGGCTTGCCGTCGGCCCACAGTGACTGGTGCGTGTGCATGCCGGAGCCGTTGTCGCCGAACAGCGGCTTCGGCATGAAGGTGGCCGTCTTTCCCCACTCGGCCGAGGTGTTCTTGACGATGTACTTGAACTTGAGCAGATCGTCGGCTGCGTGCACCATCGTGTCGAAGCGGTAGTTGATCTCGCCCTGGCCGCCGGTGCCGACCTCGTGGTGGCTGCGTTCCAGGATGAGTCCGGCGTCAATCAGCTTGAGGCAGATGTCGTCGCGCAGGTCGGCGTGCTGGTCGACCGGGCTGACGGGGAAGTAGCCGCCCTTAAAAGGCGTCTTGTTGGCGAGGTTTCCGCCGACCTCTTCCTTGCCCGAGTTCCAGGCACCCTCGCTGGAGTCCACGGAGTAGAAGCTGGAGTGCTGGTTCACTTCGTAGCGAACATCGTCGAAGATGTAGAACTCGGCCTCCGGAGCGAAAAAAGCGGTGTCCGCGATCCCGGTCGAAGCCAGGTACTTCTCGGCCTTCTTGGCAACCTGACGCGGGTCCTTCGAGTAGATCTCGCCGTTGCGCGGGTTGTAGATGTCGAAGAGCATGATGAGAGTGCGCTCGGTGCGGAACGCGTCGATGTAGGCCGTGGTCACGTCCGGGATCAGCTGCATGTCGGATTCGTGGATCGACGCGAAACCGCGGATCGACGAACCGTCGAACATCTGCCCGACCGTGAAGAACTCCTCATCGACGGTCGACGCGGGGATGTTGAAGTGCTGCTGAACACCCGGCAAGTCGGTGAAACGGATGTCAAGGAACTTGACGTCCGTGTCTTTGATGAACTTAAGCACTTCTGACGAATCGCGGAACATGCGGTTTTTTCTCCAAACGACGTGGGCATAGAACGTGTAAGTCGCGCGCTGCGGCTCCTTTGAGGCTACTGGGATGCCATTACCCGGCGGTGACGCTTATGTTTCACACATGTTACAGCGGGGCCCGCTCGGTAGACTCAGCCCGTGTCTGCCGCAGCCTCGAATTCGACCACTTTTGGACAACTTCCACCGAGCCGTTGGCCGGGGGAGCGCCTCGGCCTGCCGAACGAGGGAACTCGGTCCGTGGGGCGCGTCGGCCGCCGGATTGGCGCCCTCGCGCTGGACTGGGCCCTGGCCTACGGGGCGGCGGCACTGTTCTTCAGCACGAGCGGCGTGGTCAACGGCTTCGCTGTGACCGCCATTTTCGTGGGGCTCCAGATCGTGTTCATCCCGACCATCGGCGGCAGCATCGGCCACCGTCTGGTCGGGCTCCGGGTCGTTCCGCTCCAGCCGGGTTGGGTCGGGTTGTGGCGCCCCGTTGTGCGGTCCCTGCTGCTCGGGCTAGCGGTCCCCGCTCTGGTCTGGGACTCGGACCAGCGCGGTTTCCACGACAAGGTCGCAGGAACGGTGCTCATCCGCTCCTAGCCTGAGCCGCGCGGCGAAGTACCTAGTTCCCGCGCTGCGGACGCGCCTTCATCGGGTCGACGCCCTTGGGGATCGGCAGTTTCTTGGTCATGGAGTTCAACCGGTTGTTCACGGCGAGCACCTCGGCCTTGGTCAGGGTGGGCTTGATCCGGGTGAGGCGCCGGGCCAGTTTGTGCAGCGGCACGGCATCGGCGTCGGGGCCGACGCTGATGATGGTGACGGCGATGCTGCCGCCGAGCCTGGTCACCATCCGGCGCTCTTCCTCGAGCATGCGGGCCGTTCGGGTGCGCGGCCCTTCACTGATCAGCACCACGCCGCCGCGGCCGACAGCCCGGTACACGGCATCCTGAGTCTTGCCGTTGACGGCGACGGGCATCTCACTCCCCACCCAGCCGCGCTTCAACGAACCGCGCAGCACCGCGCCGACGGCGCCGGGCTGGCCTTCGATCTGCGTGTATGCGGCCTTCTCGGCCCTCTGGCCCAGGATGATGAGCATGGCGAGGATGCCGGTGAGCAGACCCGAAATCGTCCACAGGACGATGTTGAGGATGCTCCCGGGGGACAGGATAAGGGCCAGTCCCAGCGCGACCGCGACGGGCACCACGAAGCCGAGAACCATGAACAGCACGATCTTCTTGTCGTAGCGGCGTGTCATCTGGAACACCTGCCACATTTGCTTCATGCGGCCGGGCTTCTTGGGGGGGCGGGGAGTCTTGTCCTTGCTGCGTGCCATGGTTCCAAGACTACCCAGTCACCCGAATGTCTCGTGACCGATTCTTGATCAGGAGACCGCCTGTGCGAACCCGAGGGACGCGTCCGCCAGATGGCGCAGTTGCGGCGGAACCTCGCGACCGGTCGCCAGCATGGACTGGGCCCAGAGCCGGCCCGCCCGATAGGACGAGCGCACAAGCGGGCCGGAGAGGACACCGAGGAAGCCGATGGCCTCGGCTTCCTCCTTGAGCTCGACGAACTCCTCCGGCTTCACCCAGCGGGCCACGGGCAGATGACGCGCGCTCGGCCGCAGATACTGGGTGATCGTGATGATGTCGGTCCCGGCGTCGTGCAGGTCCTGGAGGGCCTGGCTGACCTCCGAGCGCTCCTCGCCCATTCCCAGGATCAAATTCGATTTCGTGATAAGTCCCGCATTGCGGCCCTGGGTAAGGACGTCCAGGGACCGTTCGTAGCGGAATGCCGGCCGGATTCGCTTGAAGATTCTCGGGACGGTCTCCACATTGTGGCCGAACACCTCGGGCTGGGCGGAAAAGACCTCGCCGAGGTGGTCCGGGTTGCCGGAGAAGTCCGGGACCAGAATCTCAACGCCGGTTCCGGGACTCTGCTGGTGGATCTGCCGGATGGTCTCCGCGTAGAGCCAGGAGCCCTCGTCGGGCAGGTCGTCGCGGGCGACGCCCGTCACCGTGGCGTAACGCAGATTCATCTTGACGACGGATTCCGCGACGCGGCGCGGCTCATCCGTGTCGTACTCGGCAGGTTTGCCGGTATCGATCTGGCAGAAGTCGCACCGCCTCGTGCACTGTGACCCGCCGATCAGGAAGGTCGCCTCGCGGTCTTCCCAGCATTCGAAGATGTTGGGGCAGCCGGCCTCCTGGCACACGGTGTGCAGGTTTTCGCCCTTCACCAGGTTTTGGAGCTTGCGGTACTCCGGTCCCATCTTCGCCACCGTCTTGATCCAGGCGGGTTTACGTTCGATCGGCGTTTCCATGTTGCGAATCTCAAGGCGGAGCATCTTGCGTCCCTCGGGCGCCGCGCTCATGCCGACACCGCCCAGGCGGTCTCGAACTGGGCCGTGATGGGGGCGATGAGATCGGCCGGGTTCACGTCGCGGCCGACCATTCTCGAGATGGTGGTGACGCCGGCATCCTTGATGCCGCAGGCGATGATGTGGTCGTACGGTTCGAGCGAGTTGTTGCAGTTGAGGGCGAAGCCGTGCATGGTCACTCCTTCCGCGACGCGGATTCCGATGGCGGCGATTTTGTCTTCCCGGCCCTCCGGGCCGACCCAGACTCCTGAACGGCCCGAGATTCGGCAGCCGACGATGTCGAAGCCCAGGAGGGCGTCGATGAGGATTCCCTCGAGGAGGCGCACGTAGCCGACGACGTCGACGGGCTCCCGGAGGCGAATGACCGGATACCCGACCAGCTGCCCGGGGCCGTGCCAGGTGATCTTCCCACCGCGGTCGGCGTCGATGACGGGGGTTCCGTTTCGGGGCCGCTCCTCGGGAGCTGTGCGCTTCCCGGCGGTATACACACTCGGATGTTCGAGAAAGATGACGGTGTCCGGCCTCTCCCCGGAGACGACGGAACGGTGGACTGCGCGTTGGAGCTCAAGGCCCTCAACATACGGCACGGAGTTGGCGCTTAGCCCCGCGACGACAAAGTCGAGCATTCCCTCATCCTAAACCCCGGCGTTCCTCCCCACGGGGTCGGCGGCCCGGTTGTCCCCGGAACGAGTCCGGGTCGGCCGGGAGGGGAGCGGCGAGGCCAGCATGTCCGGTATGAGAACTCGCGGTCGACGCGTCCGTAATCCGGGGCCTGCGTCCCCGCCCCACTCGGCTGGCGCGGTGCCCGGCGGCGGCCCCGCATTGGTCGCAGGTTACCGCGTTCTGCGGCGCTTGGCGTCCACCGACCGGGCCGACCTGTATGTGGGCGTGGCGCCGTCCCGGTCGACCTCGACCGGGGACGAGGCGCGGGAGTGGGAGCAGGGTTGCTCCACGACATCCGTCGTGCTCAAGGTCTTCCATCCGGGAACGGAGGACGTCTCGATCGAACGGGAGGTCCAAGCCCTGACCACCCTGACGGTCGGACGGCTGACCACGCTCGTCGACGTCGGCACCCTGGCCGATGGCCGCACCTGCCTCATACTGGAACAGCTCACGGGCGGGTCGCTGAGCTGCTTTCTGGAGGGCCGCAGACACTTGCTTCCCGGGGAGGTGGTCACGATCCTGGCCCCGATCGCGGCCGCATTGGCGGAGCTGCAGGCCATCGGCCTGATCCATCCGGCCGTCAGCCTCGCGAGCATTCTCTTCGACTCCAGCGGGCGCCCGGTCCTGACCGGGCTGGGAGAGCTCCGGGCGCTGCCCGAGGCCGGTCGCGGGCGGCCCGAGGCGCTCGCCCTGGTGCACGGTCGGCTCGCGCAGGTCATCCGGACGGTGCTCGACCACGTCGATCCCGTCGTGCCGGTCCCGTCGGTCCTCCGCGACCTGGAACGGTGGTGCGCGGTGCCGGCCGCTGGCTCGGCGGCCCGCGCCTGGGGCGAGCTCGAGCATCTCCTGTTCGCCTGGGCTGAGGCCGTGCCGGTGAGGCTGGGCCGCAGCCCCGAGGCCGTCAGCGGGCCGCAACCGGCCGTCGACTGGTACCGGAGACCTCTGACTGATGATGTCGTCGGGCGTGCTCCCACGGTGAACGTCCGCCTTGCCGCGGAGGCGTCCCGGGCCAATCGGATGTTCGGCAACCGGGCCTCGCGCGTTCGCACGGCGCTTCGCCGGCTGCGGGAAGGTCACCCGGCCGGTGGGCTGAAGTCGCTGCTGGGCCGGGGGTTCCGCCTCCGCCGTGGGCCGCTGCTCCTCGTGGCCCTCATGGCCCTGCTGAGTATGGGACTGGCGGTGACGGCGCTGGCCGCGGGTGGATCAGCGCACACCGACGGAGCGCGGCCGAAGGCGTCAAAGCCGGCCGAGTTGACCACGGCTGACGGCGACCCAGTAGACGGTGACGGGTCCCCCCAAGAGGAAACCGTGGTGACCGGTGACGACCCGGTGGTTGCGCTTCCGGCCCTGCTGCGGGTCCGGAACGGGTGCCTGGCGGAGGTCTCGGTGGTCTGCCTCGATGCCGTGTACCAGGCGCAATCGGCGGCTCTGGCGGCCGACAGCTACACCCTGCGCATGATTCAACAGGGCGGCGGGGCCGCCGAAGACGAGGATTTGTCGTCGTGGGCGGCGGTTCTGGTGGAGCGAATGGGGGATGTCGCACTCGTGTCGCTTAAGGCCCCGGATGCGGAACGACAACCGGCCTCGGTCCTTGTGGTCAAGGGCGAGGCCGGCTGGCGAATCAGGGATATTTTCGACAACTAGTCGAGGTCCGGTCTCACGGACGACATCGACTAGATACCGAGGTTTGCTTCGAAGGCACCTGCCTCGAGACGCTGCTTCATGGTGACGAGGAAGCGTGAAGCATCCGCGCCGTCAATGATGCGGTGATCATAGGACAGAGCCAGAAACACGGTCGAGCGGATCGCGATCGCGTCGAGGCCACCCTGGCTGACGACGATGGGCTTCTTGTAGACAACCCCGGTGCCGAGGATGGCGCTCTGCGGCAGGAAGACGACCGGGGTGTCGAAGAGTGCACCGCGCGAACCGGTGTTGGTCAGCGTGAACGTTCCACCAGACAGCTCGTCGGGCTTGAGCTTGTTGTCGCGGGTGCGCTGGGCGAGGTCGGCGATCTGAGCGGCGAATCCGGCCAGATCGAGGTCGCCCGCGTTGCGCACGACCGGGGTCAGCAGGCCGCGTTCGGTGTCGACCGCAATGCTGATGTTCTCCTGGTTCGGGTACACGATCGTGTCGCCGTCGATGGTGGCGTTGATGATCGGGTTGGCCTGCAGTGCCTCGGCTGCAGCGAGAGCGAAGAACGGCAGAAAGGACAACTTGTTGCCCGTCTTGGCGTGAAAATCGGCTTTCACCTGATCGCGAAGAATCGCGACCCGGGTGACGTCGACCTCGACCACCGTTGTCAACTGAGCCGATGACTGCATCGAGATGACGGCGCGCTCGGCGACGACCTTGCGCAGACGCGACATGGGCTCGGTGGTCCCACGCAGGGCGGAGACCTCCACGGCCGGAGCTGTTGCTGCAGCCGTCCCGACGGGAGCGCTGGCCTGCGCGAGCGCGATGTCCTCCTTGCGGATGCGTCCACCGACACCGGTTCCGACTACGCGGGACAGATCGACACCGGCCTCGTTCGCGAGTTTGCGGACGATGGGGGTGACGTAGCCGGATGTTCCCGCGTGCGATCCGCGGGAGACGGCCGGCTCCGACGCGACCACGGGGGCAGCGGCAGGTGCCGGGACGGCGACAGGAGCAGCGGCAGGTGCCGGGGCGGCAACGGGTGCCGCGACCGGTGCGGGCGCGAACACCGGTGCGGGCGCCGCGACGGGCTCGGGAGCGGCGACCGGTGCGGGTGCCGCCACGGGTGCCGGTGCCGCCACGGGTGCG
>NZ_SOFT01000014.1:0-29518 GCF_004402645.1 Cryobacterium sp. TMT2-42-4 | reverse complement strand
CCGAGGAGGTGCGGAGCGCGTAGTTCAAGACCGAGCCGACCCCGGAACCCCGGGCTTGCACCCGGACGCCCATGCCCCGGATCAGGTCGGCGACCCGGGCCACGGTCAAGAAGTACGCGGCGAACCCAAGGTGCTCTACCGTCTCCATCTCATGTGCCAGCTCCAGGTGTGCGGCACGGGCGAGGGTAGTGCCGGCGTAGCGGTCGTCGATGCCGTGCCGGGCCCGCCGCCACAACTCAGACACCGGGTCGCCGACGACGCCGATGATCGAGGCTTCCGGCATCCGTGGGGTGCCGAGTCCGATGTCCGCGGCCGGGTCCAGGGCGCACCGGTCCGCCAACTCCTGGGTGGCGCGGAGGATGTGGTCGAGGGTGCCGGGGTTCCGGGCGCCGGCGTCGACGACCATGCGGGCGACCTGGCGCATGTGCGCCCCGTCTTTCAGCCAGGCTTGCCCGTTCGCCTGCGGTTCCTCGAGCCGAGCGAGCGGGGTGAGGAGCCGGGTCGCGTCGGCGAGGTCCGCGGTCGCCGCGTCACCCGGCTCGCCGTACCGGACGGCGTTGGAGAGGATGGCGGGGGTCCCGGTGTCCTCGGCGAGGCCCAGCATCCGGGTGGCCGCGGCCACGGAACCGCGTTGGCCGGTAGGTGCGAGGTGGCAGACGACTTCGAGGGTGACCGTGCCGATCGGCATGACGCGGAGCCACGCACGCAACCCCGCGACGGACTCGACGCTGTCCCGGCGTTCCACCGCGAGCCCCACGTCGGAGAGCGGCCCGAGGAGCACGGTGAGGGTGCGTCCCTCTGCCCAGGTGGCGAGCCGGCGGCGGTCAATGCTCGGCACCCGGCCTGCTTCGTGCGCGGAGCTTACGGCCCGGCAGAGGGCGGCGTAGCCGCGGCCGTCCCCGCCGTGCGCGAGCAGGGTCACCCGGCCGAGCGGCCGGTGCTCATCATCGTGGACGGCCAGGTCCGCGCCGAGGCCCGGCCGAATCCCGGCGGCAGCACACGCCCGCACGTGCTTCACCGCTCCTTACAGTCCATCCCGGTCGGTGAGGGCGAGGAAGTCCGAGCCGGCGGCCGCCGCCTGGTCGACGAGGACCTCGGGCATGGTCACGCCGTAGTGCGGGGAGTATGCGGAGGCGACGTGGAGGTGCGGAAAGCTCTGTCGCATTCGTACCTCCAACCCCTGCTATCGAACGTTTATTCGATATGGGGAGTGTAGGTCGGGGCTCTGACACTCACAAGGTCTGCCCACCGCCTCGTTGGTTGGTCAGGGTCAGAATCACAGCGGGTTCGCGGCGAAGCAGAGGCAGCTCACGGGCATGCACCAAGCTAATCATCGACGGCTACTCTCTCCAGCCGGCTCGTGCCGCTGCCCGAGCGCGCTGTGTCTGTGGGAACGGCGTCTAGCTCCGCGAAGAGACGAGTAGCCTCGACTTGGTGTGTCGGCGCGCGATTGCCCCGGACGACGTGGGTTCGGGGACGGCCCACAGCCGACGCCGGCCATTCTTGGCCGAAACGATTTGGGAGTCGCCAGGAAGTAGCGGGCGGTGCCCGTTTGACCGAGACAACTATCCTCCGTCAGTGGTCTTCTCATGGACAGTTGCGGACAGCTGCGTCATGCTCTGCGCCGCCCCAACCGCAAGAAGTGCGAGGCCGGGTGTTTAAGAGGTGAAGGTGCCCGCTAGATCGACGCAGAGCCGGTTGCCGAATTTATAATCGAGTTGCGCCGGTGCATCTGGTGAACAGCCACGCCCGGAGCGATACCGATCTGCTCTGCCTTTTGTGCGATCTCACGATCCGAGGTCAAGCCAGAGAACTGTGCGGTTCCTGCCCCGCCTCGACTTTTCAGCCGACCGCCCGGTTCCCAGAAATATAAGGGAATCCGCGAGTTAGCAGAGATGTTCGGCGAAGACCTCAGTGGTACCGGCTTTCACCCGTGGTTGCGGTGCACTGATGTGCCCGGGGTCAGCCGTCGGTCGACAGCCCGCGAGTGATCTCGGCGATAGCCGACCAGTCGAGGGGCGCCAGTTCGGGATCAGCGAGTGCGCGCTCGAACATGTCGCGGAGCACCGGTGCGGTGGGCAGCACGACGCCGTTCGCTGCTGCCGCCTGCTCGGCCAGGGACAGGTCCTTGAGGCCCAGCCCGACAGTGAACCCCGGCGGGCTATATGCCTTGCGGGCGATGAGGCTCCCATAACCGGTGTAGACGCTCCCGGTGAAGGCGGCATCCGTCAATATTTCGACGAAGGTTATCCCGTCGACCCCGCCACGTTCGACCAAGGTCACCGATTCGGCCAGGGCCTGGAGTGCATGGATGAGGTTGTAGTTCACGCCGATCTTGACCAGACTCGCCGTGCTCGGCCGCTCGCCGACCACCCAGGTTCTCTTGCCCAGAGCGTCGAGGTAGGGCTGGGCCCGGGTAGTGGCTCGCGCCGTGCCGGCCGCGACGATGTTGAGTCGTCCCTCGGCCGCGATGTTGGATCGGCCGAGCACCGGCGCTGCCACGTAGTCGACGCCGGCGAGGGCATGGAGGTCGCTGAGGCGGTCCGTGGTCGCGACGCTGAGGGTCGCGCAATTTATGTGGAGAGTGCCGGCCGGCGCGGTCGCAAGTGCCTCGGCGGTGAAGACAGCCTCCGCCGCCTCGTCATTGGCCAGCATCGAGATCACTGTGCCGGCACCGAGGGCATCGTCGATCGAGGTGGCATGCGTGGCACCGGACTCGACGAGCGCATCCGCGGCACCAGGGGACCGGTTCCAAACCCGAACGGAATGGCCGGTCTCGAGGAGACGGCCGGCCATGGCCGAGCCCATCTCGCCGAGTCCGATGAAACTGACGTCTGTCATGCGGTCACGCCTTCCAGATCGTCTTGAGGTTGCAGAATTCACGGATGCCGGCAGCGGCCAGTTCGCGCCCGTAACCGGAGTCCTTGATGCCGCCGAAGGGCAATTCGGGGTAGGACACGGTCATGCCGTTGATGAACACTGCACCCGCGTCGAGCTGCCTCGAGAATGCGTCCTGCTCGGCCTCGTTGGTGCTCCATACGGCCGAACTCAGCCCGAACCGGGTTCCGTTGGCTACTTCGATCGCCTCGTCAACCGACGCCACGCGGTAGAGCGAGGCAACCGGGCCGAAGGCCTCCTCCTGGTGAAGTCGCATGCTCCCGGTGATTCCTGTGAGTACCGTCGGCGGGTAGAACCATCCCGGTCCGTCGGGGGTGCTTCCGCCGATGAGGGCGGTGGCCCCGTGAGCGAGGGCGTCGTCGACGAGTTCAGCCAGTTCGGCGCGGCCGGCCTGGGTAGCCAACGGTCCGACATCCGTGGAGTCGAGCAGGGGGTCGCCGACCCGCAGAGCGCGCATCTGCTCGACGAAGGCGCCCGCGAAATCGTCAAAGACGTCGGTGTGCACGATGAAACGCTTGGCCGCGATGCAGGACTGGCCGCTGTTACCGGTGCGGGAGGTCGCGGCCATGGCGGCGGCGGCGCGGATGTCGGCGCTGGGCATGACGATGAAAGGATCGGAACCACCCAGCTCGAGCACTGCCTTCTTGATACTGTGACCGGCGGTTTGCGCGACCGAACGGCCGGCCGGCTCGGAGCCCGTGAGCGTGACGGCCTTGACCCGGGAATCCTGGATCACCGCTGCAACCGCCCCCGATTCGATCAGCAGGGTGGAGAAGGCGCCCGTGGGAAACCCTCCGCGGGTAAAGAGGGTGTCGAGGTACAGCGCCGACTGGGGAACATTCGACGCGTGTTTGAGCAGCCCCACGTTGCCGGCCATCAAGGCGGGGGCGGCGAATCGGATCACCTGCCACAGCGGGTAGTTCCAAGGCATGACCGCCAGGACAATGCCCAATGGTTCGTAGCGGGCATAGGCCAGGCTCGCGCCGACCGAGGAGGGATCGGAGAGCGGCTCGTCGGCGAGGAACGCTTCGGCGTGCTCGGCGTAGAAGCGCATATTCTTGGCGCATTTGAGCACTTCCGCGCGTGCCGACTTCAGGGTCTTGCCCATTTCTGTGGTGAGGATGGCCGCGACCGCGTCCGCCTCCGACTCAAGGATTTCGGCTGACCGGACCATCCACGCCGCGCGGGTGGCGAAAGCCGAGACGCGTTGGGCTGAGGCCGCACCCGCGGCCTGAGTCAGTTTCCGCTCGATGTCCTCACCTGAATGGGGCTCGAAGCTCTGCTCGATGAGACCGGTCGTTGGGTTGACAGTTGCGATCGCCATGTGATCTTCCTTGATTCAGACGGAGTTCGGTGCTGGGCAACCTTCGCCTCGACCGAAATGTACAGTTACAGTGAACACTATCGGAGCGTGGTTGTGTGGCCGGGATGAGGGCCCGTCACTCGGGTGACGGGCCTGCTTGAACGCTCGGTGACTCCCAGATCTCCAACTGGATGCCATCCGGGTCTCTGAGGTAGGCCCATTTCGAGCCGATGAGTGCCCCGGAATCGAGAGTCACGGGCGGGGCGTTGAAGACCGCCCCTTTGGCGATCAGGTCACGGTAGGCCTCATCGAGATTGGAGACCTCCAGACACACGTGCGCCGACCCTACGTCTCCGTTGCTGCGGTCGAAGTCCCGACCTGTGGGCTGGTGGTATTCGAGAAACTCCAGACGGGTGTTCCCGATCATGATCATGGAGAACGACAGCTCCGCATCGTCGACCTGCACGCTGCGGGACAGGGCGTCACCCGAACCCACACTGACCGGGCCTGGCACGAAATCGAACATGCGCGAATACCAGTCAAACGAACGTTTCATATCGCGAACCGTCAGTCCTACGTGGTGCACGCCGACAACCTGGAAAGACATGTCAGCTTCTCCTCTCGTGCGGGGTAGAGCAGCTCTGGTCGAGCCACAGTCTGGTTTATGCCGGTGGGTTTGTACAGCACCACTAAGCCGCCCCGGTCAGTGCGTGAGCACATGATGCTTGATCACATGGCGTGCGATCGCCATTGCTGAGGTCGCGGCGGGTGAGGGAGCGTTTCGGAGCAGCGTGACGCTGCCGATCTGGTCGAGGGCGAAGTCATCCAGCAGTGCTCCCGTTTGATCCCAGGCCTGCGCGCGCACGCCCGCCGCTGTCTTTCCGCCGACATCCGACAGAGTCAGCTCGGGGATGAACCGCTGCGCCTCGCGAAAGTAGAGGGGTTTGATAAGAGACGCACTGATCTCCTTCGCGCCCATGGCCCAGTGGCGCCGCGCGAGGGCGCCGGCCCCGGGCCAGCGCATCGATTCCCAGATGTCTTTCGCGGAAATGGTTCGCCACAGGTATCCCTCCCGGGCCAGGGCGGGCACGGCATTGGGGCCGATATGGACCTCGTCGTACACGCTGCGTGTGAAGTGCACGCCGAGAAAAGGAAAGTCCGAATCGGGGACCGGATAGATCATTCCTCTGACCAGGTTGTGTCGACTCGCAACGAGACTGCGGTACTCGCCTCTGAACGGCAGAATCTTGGGGGAGGGGCTGGCGCCGGCCTGCTGCGCCAGCACGTCCGACTGGAGTCCGCCGCAGACGATTACCCGGTCGAATTCAAGAGTCTGCTGGGGCGTGCGGAGTTCCACCTTGCCGCCCGTCTCCCGGATGCCGATGACCTCATGATTGAAAAGGATGCTGCCTCCGTGCTCACGCAGCTCCTGGGCCAGGGCCTCGGTGATGGCAACGTAGTCCACGACGGCGGTGTGAGGAGAGTGCAGGGCGGCCACACCGACAGCATGCGGCTCAACGTCGCCGATCTCCTCCGCGCGTAGTCGGCGGAGTCCCGGCACCTTGTTGTCGATCGACCGAGCCTCGATTCTGTCCAGGGCACCGATCTCCTCGGGGCGCGTGGCGACGACGAGCTTTCCAACCTCCCGGTAGGGAAGGTTGTGGTCCACGCAGAAGTCCCGAGTCATGGCACGCCCCTCCGCGCACAGCCTGGCCTTCAGGGTGCCCGGTGCGTAATAGAGACCGGCGTGCACGACGCCCGAGTTGCGGCCGGTCTGATGCTCGGCCAGCCGGCCCTCCTTCTCGACAACGGTCACGGTCTTCCCATGCTCGAGCGCCAGTGCTCGGGCAATCGCCACGCCGACGATGCCGCCTCCGACCACGCCGAATCGTTCAGTCATGACTTCTCCTTTGTGTGGCCGCCGATTGACCGGTTGGTCGAATCGTTACCGAAACTACTTGTGAACAGCTCAGGTTCCTTTGTAAAGTCACACTCAACATACACAGCATTCAACATTGACGTTGCCTGCTGAAACCTGTTGGGAGAAAGCATGACCGACGCGAAGACGCGTAACTCCATGAAGCTGACGAGCTCGCGCGTCCCTGTCTCCAAGGGCTTTATCACCGTTGGGGTCTCCACAGTGGTGCTTTTCCTCGTATCTGCCGTGGTGGCGCCGACGAGCGTTTCTCCCGGTGCTGTGCAGGGCATGATCCCGTTCGCAGCCGTGCTGGCGATCGTGGGACTTGGACAGATGCTGGTCGTTCAGCAAGGCGGCATCGACCTGTCCATCCCCGGCGCGGTCTCCCTAGCCATCGTGATCGCCAGCCACCAGCCCAACGGGGATGACAGCAAGCTGCTACCGGCCGTGATCCTGGCGCTCGGCTACGCCCTCGCTGCGGGCCTACTGAACGGACTTCTTGTCGGACGGCTCGGACTGAACTCGATCATCGCGACCCTGGGAATGAACGCACTGTTGTTCGGCGCAGTCATCGGCATCTCCGGTGGCACACCCCGCAGCACCACGCGTTTGCTGGCATCAATTGCCGGTGGCGAGACGTTCGGCATTCCCAACTCCGCCTACTTCGCCGCAGCTGCATTGATCGTGGTGTCGATCATGGTCAAACGCACGGTGGCTGGACGACGCTTCGAGGCGATCGGCGCGAATCCGTTCACCGCTCGTGCGACCGGTCTGAGGGTGACGACTCACCAGTCGTTGGCCTTCGTCTGGGCCCAGCTGCTCTACTGCCTGGCCGGAATCCTGCTGGCGGGGATCACAAACCAGCCGACAGCCTTTCAGGGAGATGCGTACCTCCTCCCAGCGGTAGCGGTCGTCGTTCTGGGTGGTACCTCGCTGCTCGGAGGCCGTGGATTCCCCGTCGCCACCGTAGTCGCGGCGATTTTCCTGAGCCAGCTTGATCAGTTCGTGCTGTCGCTGGGTGTTCCTTATGCGGTTCGCACCCTCGTTCAGGCCGCAGCGCTCGCCGTAGGAGTGGCGCTGTACACCGTGGACTGGGCGGCGATGCGCCAAAGATTCCGGCGAGCGAGGCCCTTGCTCACAACGCCGGTTTGAGGAAAAAAGCTATGAACATCATCGCAAACCACCCGGGGGACAAAGTTTTCGACGGAGCGGTCGAAATTCGTGTGACAGAGGCGTCGCACCCAAATTGGAGGAAGTAACCATGAAACGTCGCAAGACACTCGCAATGCTGACCATGACCGCCGCCACGGCGTCACTGGCTTTGGCCGGCTGCAGCAGCACAGAAACAAACACCGGTTCCACGCCCGACGACGCGACCCCCCTCGCCGGAGCCCCGTCGTGGTGTGGTCCGAATGAAATCAGTCTCGGACTCCTCGACGGATTCGGAGGAAACAGCTGGCGCCTCGTGACGACGGCTGCAGGTGAGGACGAGGCCAAGAAGTGCCCGAGCGTGACCGACTACCAGTACGCCGACGGCCAGGGTGACACCCAGAAGGCCATCTCGGACATCCAGGGCATGGTAGCCAAGGGCGTCAACGCGATCGTCGTCTTCCCCGACGCCGGTCCGGCCATGCTGCCGGCGCTGCGCAGCGCCTATAAGGCCGGGGTCGTCACAGTCCCGTATCGGGTCGACCCGGGCGGCGAGGACGGCGTGGACTACGACGCCTGGATCGGCGCCGACTTCGTGACGGATGGCGAGAACTGGGGCAACTGGATCAAGACGAACCTGCCCGACGGCGGCAACATCCTCTTCATCAGCGGACCCAAGGGCAACAGCCAGGCCACGGATGAGCTCAAGGGCATGAAGAGCGTCCTCACCGACCCCAAGTACGTGTACATCGGTGAAACCCCGGAGGTCACCAACTGGGATCCGGCACTGACGCAGCAGGTTCTCACCGCGGACATCGCGAAGTACCCGAAGATCGACGTCATCGTCTCTGACTTCGGGCCATCGCTGGTGGGTGCCCTTCCGGCCTTCGAGAAGAGCGGCCGTTCGATCCCCCCGATCGTCACGTCGGACGGCAACTCCCTCGGTTGCTTCTTCGAAGACAACAAAGCGAACAACCCGGACTTCCAGCTCATGACCGTGGCCACAGGCAACGACAACGTTCGTCTGGCCGTGCAGTACGCGGTGGCCAAGGCAACCGGCGGCGAGCTTCCCTCCGACACCGTCTTCAAGGCCCCGGCCTTCGAGGACTCCGTGTCGGGAGAGCCGAGCGCAGTTCAGTGTGATAAGGACCTGCCGGGCGACATCTACCTGTCCGCGCAGATGTCACCGGAGGACCAGGCAGCCCTACTGAAGGACTAGCCGAAACCGCACGTCGTGCAGGTTGGCCGCGATTCCGGTCGAGGCCAACCTGCACCTCTGGTTCGAAACTCATCACATCGCACTGATAGGAACAGGTCAAAAACGTGAATAACCAGGACGCCGTCGACGTGAGGACATCGGACAGGGTGGATATGGTCGCCCCGGCGACACTCATCATGTCGAACATTTCGAAGCTCTATTCCGGTGTAGCGGCCCTCTCCGATGTTTCCGTGCAGATCCTGCCGGGTGAGGTGCACGCCATCCTCGGCGAGAACGGCGCCGGCAAGTCGACGCTGATGAATGTCGCATCCGGCACTGTGCAACCCGACGGTGGATCCCTCACCTTCGAGGGCGAGCCGATCGCCGCGCTGACCCCCGCGATCGCCTTTCACCTCGGGATCGCCATCGTTCACCAGCATCCTGCCGTGCTGCCGGACATGACCGTGCTGGAGAACCTCCAGGTGGCGCTGCCGGCTGATGTCCTTGCATCCGGGACATCCGTGGAATCGACCGCGACGGCGCTCCTGGCCGACGTCGGATTGAAAGTGCACCTGCGCGACCGGGTCGAGCTGCTCACCGTTGCCCAGAAGCACCTCCTCGAGATCGCTAAGGCGCTGGCACTCAAACCCAAGCTCCTCATCCTCGACGAGCCGACCGCGCCTCTGGGCCAGGAATCCGTCGATCTCCTGTTCGACCGTGTGCGCAGATCCGTCGCTGCGGGAACCGCTGTCGTCTACATCACCCACCGGCTGGCGGAAGTACGCGAACTCGCCGACAGGGTCACCGTGCTCCGCGACGGCCGGGTGCGCGGCTCGGCTAGAGTTGTCGCCATCACCGACCAGGAACTGCTCGCGATGATCGTCGGCCGCAAGCTGGAGTCCACTTTTCCGCCCAAGCATGTGAGCTCGGCCGACGACGAGACGAACTTCTCGATCAATGGCCTCAGCGGGCCGGGCTTCGCCAACATCTCCATCCGTGCCCGCCGCGGCGAGATCGTCGGAATCGCCGGGGTCGTCGGCAACGGCCAGAGCGAACTGATGCGTGCACTCGCCGGGCTCGAGTTCTTCACCGGATCGGTCACCATCGCCGATAAGGAACTGAGCCAGCGGGAGCTGCTCCATGACGCGGCTTTCATGCCCGCTGACCGGCACCGCGAGGGGCTGATGATGAGCCTCACAGTGCGCGAGAACGCATCCGTCTCGGCGCTCACCCGGTTCAAGCGGGGCCTGCTGCTCAGCCGCAAGCGCGAACTCGGCACCGTCGCGGAGACGCTCGGTTCGCTCGCGGTCAAGGCGGCGTCGCTGGACTCCGTCGTGTCGTCGCTCTCGGGCGGCAACCAGCAGAAAGTCGTCATGGCGCGCGCTCTGCTCTCCGAGCCGCTTCTCGTCGTTGCGGATGAGCCGACCCAGGGCGTGGACGTCGGGGCTCGCGCGGAGATCTACAAGATCCTGCGCGAAGTGTCGGCGTCGGGAATCCCGGTCGTGGTGGCTTCCTCCGACGCGAAGGAACTCGAGGGGCTGTGCGACCAGGTCATCGTGATGAGCCGCGGGCACGCCCTCGAAGTGCTCCAGGGCGAGGACATCAGCGAAGAACGGATGATTCACGCGGCCGTCACATCGACGACCCGATCGGTGTCGGTGGTTCCCACCGGTGAGGAATCGAAGTCATCCCGGCTGCGTCGCTTCGTCAAGGGTGACTACGCGCCGGCCGTTCTCCTGATAGGAGTGATCGCCCTCCTCGGGTCCTACATCTTCAGCCAGAACGCCCGCTACATCTCGGACTTCAACATCTATTCAGTGCTCACCCTCGTGAGCGCGCTCGGCTTCATCGCGCTCGGCCAGACGATTTCACTCCTGATCGGGGGCATCGACCTTTCGGTCGGTCCGCTCGCCGGTTTCCTCGTCGTGATCGCGTCGTTCTTCATCAATGACGGTAAGCCGGCGATTGTAATCATGATCGGATTCGTGCTCATGGTCGTGGTGGCCGGGGTCGTGGGGGTGATCAACGGCTCTCTGATCCGGTTCGCCCGCTTCACGCCGATCGCCGCCACCCTGACGGTGTACATTGCTCTGCAGGGCATGAGCTTCATCCTTCGGGACGGGCCGGACGGCTACATCAATTCGTCTGTGACCGCGTTCATCGGTTGGCAGGTTGGGCCGGTGCCGGTCGCCTTCCTCGTGCTCGTCGCGGTCACTCTCGTGGCCGAATTCTTCCTACGGAAGCGTCGTTGGGGTTGGCGGCTGCGGGCCACGGGGTCCAGTGAAGAATCGGCTCGTCGCACGGGCATCAACATCAATCGCACGGTCGTCCTGGCCTACGTCGCCACCTCGTTGTTCTCCTGCGTGGGTGCATTCATGCTGATGGCGCAGATCGGGGTCGGTGACCCGGCACAGGGCATCGGCTACACCCTGACGAGCATCACCGCCGTTGTGCTCGGCGGCACGAGCCTTCTCGGCGGTCGCGGAACGTTCATAGGAACCCTGCTTGGTTCGGTGCTGCTCGTGCAGGTGCTCAACGCCACGTCCTTCCTAGGGTTGTCACAGATGTGGCAGTACCTCTTCCAGGGGCTTCTGATTCTTGTGGCCGCGATTCTCTACTCGGTCGCTCGCGGCAGCAACAAGCGCCGCAAGAAGGGGTTCGCGCTCACCTAGGTCAGGATGCGGCGTTCCATTTTCTTTGTCCGTCTTCTCGGTGGCCCGTTGGGCAACCGCAACACACTTAAACGTTTTTGTACTGCTAAGGAGCGGAACACGTGGGTACTCGACTCGAAGGCAAGACCATCATCGTGACGGGTGGCGCATCCGGCATCGGTGCGGCGATCGCCCGCGGCGTGGCCCGGGAGGGAGCCAAGGTGGTGATCGCAGACCTTGACCTGGCGGCGGGCCGGCGGGTTGCCGACGCGATCGCGGCCGCGGGCGGTGCGGCGGTCGCGGTAGAGATGGACGTGACCGACCGGGCAGCGGTGCGGGCCGCCATTGACATGGCCGTGGCCAGGTTCGGCCGCCTGGACGTGTACTTCAACAACGCCGGTATGAATTCGCCGATGAGGTTCCTCGACATCACTGAGAAGAACTTCGAGCTTGTCCTGAAGGTCAATGCGCTCGGGGTGCTCATCGGGACTCAGGAAGCCGCGAAGCAGTTTCTGGCTCAGGGCAGCCCAGGGAAGGTAGTCAATACCGCGTCCATCGCCGGCCGCACCGGCTTCCCGAACTTCGCTCCCTACAGTGCGGCGAAGGCCGCCGTCATCTCGCTGACCCAAGCCGGTGCGCGGGCGCTCGCACCCGACGGCATCACGGTCAACGCCTTCGCCCCGGGCGTCGTCGACACCCCGCTCTGGACGAAGCTCGATGTGGAGCTCGCCGAGATGGGCGCCGCGGATTCCGGTTTCGCCTCGATGGCGGGCGACATCTTGCTCGGCCGCCCGGCCGTGCCCGACGACATCGTCCCCACCGCGATCTTCCTCGCGGCGAGTGACTCCGACTACATCACCGGACAGGTGATTCCCATTGAGGGCGGCATGATCCTCGTCTGATCAGAACGTTGATCAGGACTCTACTTCTTGACTCTCCACGAAGGGAATGACATAACCGTGACTACAGCCACATTCGGTACCAACGCCGTCGACTGGGAGGAGCGCATCAAGTTCGATCGCCTCCGCGCCGAACGACTCGGCAAGCTCAAGGCGCAACTCGAGACCTCCGACCTTGGCGCGCTGCTCGCCTTTGACTTCTCCAACATCCGCTACATGTCGTCGACTCACATCGGCACGTGGGCGATGGACAAGCTGATCCGCTTCTCGCTGCTGACCCGCCAGAGCGACCCGGTCGTCTGGGACTTCGGCTCAGCGGCGAAGCACCACCAGCTCTACAACCCGTGGCTGCAGACCACGACGGCCGAGGCCGACGCCGACCCGCACGCCCCGCACCACGGTGCTGTGCGTCCACGGACCGAGAACGGAGCGCGGGCGGGAATTTCGACCCTCCGCGGTGCCTTCCACCCCGACGCCGGTATCGCCGAGGGCGTGGCCAAGAAGATCAAGCGTGAACTCGAGAAGTACGGCCTTCAGAACGAACCTCTCGGCGTCGATGTGATTGAGCTTCCCATTCTGTTGGCGCTGCAGAACGAGGGGATCCGGGTCGTCGACGGCCAGCAGGTGTTCCTGAATGCCCGGGCCGTCAAGACCGGCGACGAGATCGCCCTGCTGACCCAGGCCGCGTCCATGGTGGATGCGGCCTACGAGTCGCTGTACGAATTCCTCCGCCCCGGCGTGCGGGAGAACGAGGCCGTCGGGCTCGTCTCCAAGGTGCTCTACGACCTCGGCTCGGAATATGTCGAGGGCGTGAACGCCATCTCCGGGGAACGATGCTCGCCGCATCCGCACGTTTTCTCTGATCGCCTCATCCGCCCGGGTGATCCCGCCTTCTTCGACATCCTGCACAGCTACCAGGGCTATCGCACCTGCTACTACCGCACGTTCGCGGTCGGGTCGGCGAGCCGGGCGCAGCATGACGCCTACAAGATCGCGCGCCAGTACATGGACCGGGCCATCGCGCTGGTTCGCCCCGGGGCCACGACCGCCGACATCGTCAAGGTCTGGCCGACGGCGCAGGAGTTCGGCTTTCCCGACGAGGAGGCCGCTTTCGCTCTGCAGTACGGCCACGGCGTAGGCCTGTCGATCTGGGAGAAGCCGATCTTCTCGCGGCTGGTCTCGCTCGACCACCCTGAGGTGCTCGTGGAGGGCATGGTCTTCGCACTCGAGACCTACTGGCCTTCGGCCGACGGCATCGGTGCCGCCCGAATCGAGGAGGAGGTCGTCGTGACCGCCACCGGCTGCGAGGTGATCACCAAGTTCCCGGCCGAAGACCTTCTCGTCGCCGGGCAGCGCTACTTCAGCGTCGGAGGTGCGCTGCCCCTGATCCGAAACTCACAATCGCACCTCAACACCGCCGCCGGCCGCGGCGAGCCCGAATAGGCGGACCTCTCCGATGAGAGCTGCGTTCTACCATGGCGAGCGAGACGTGCGCCTCCGCGATGTTCCCATTCCGGTACGCGCCCCCGGGGAAGCGCTTCTGCGCGTGCTGCGCAGCGGCATGTGCGGCACGGATGCGACGGAGTGGAAGGCCGGACCGCGAACCTTCCCGATCGACCGCCCGCACCCCGTGACGGGACACATCGGTCCGATGATCCTGGGCCACGAATTCGTGGGTGAGGTCGTGGAGGTCGACGCCTCGAGTTCCCTCTCCGTGGGAGACATCGTCGCCAGCGGCGCCGGAGTCTCATGCGGAGGGTGCGCGCGCTGCGCGGAGGGTCGCACGAACCTGTGCGAGTCCTACTACACGCTGGGGCTGAACACCCAGGGAGGAATGGCCGAATTCGTCTCGTGCCCCACACAGGTGCTCGTGCCGGTTCCGGCCGGCCTCTCGCTCGACCTCGCCGGGTTGGCGCAGCCGCTCTCCGTGGGCCTGCACGCCGCACGTCGCTCCGGCGTGCAGGACGGCGACCGGGTCATCGTCATCGGGGCAGGCGCGATCGGCTCCTTCGTGCTGGCCGGCTTGAAATCGCTCGCCGAGGCAGACGTCACCGTGATCGACTTTCCCGGGGCGAGACTCGACCGGGCCCTGCGCATCGGCGCGACGAGGATCGTAGATGCAGGCGAGGATGCCCGCGCACAGGTTCTCGAGGCGATCGGGCCTCGCGGCGCCGACCTCGTGATCGAAGCGAGCGGCGCCCCCGGGCAACTGAACGACGCCATCAGTATGGTTCGGAACGGCGGCACCATCCTGCAGGTCGGACTGCCGGCGCGCGAACAGGCCGTCGACATCCACTCGCTCGTCATGCGGGAGATCACGGTGCAAACGACACTCGCCCACGTGTGCGGCGCCGACCTCGCGCCCGCGCTGGCTATTCTGGCGACAACCAATCTGGGCAGCGAGCTGCTCGACTCGGTGCACCCTCTCGACGACCTGGCCGAACAGCTCGAGCGGCTCGCTACCGGGCAACTCGAGGGCAAGGTACTCTTCGACCCCACCATGGAGGCACAATGAAAGCCGCAGTATTCTACGGTGCCCACGACATCCGCATCGAGCAGGTCTCGGCCCCGCCGGACCTGGGCCCCGGGGATGTGCTGCTGCGACCGTATTGGTGCGGCATCTGCGGCACCGACCTGCACGAATACGCCATGGGGCCGATCGTCATCCCGTCCCAGCCGCATCCCCTGACCGGGGCGGCGGCGCCGCAGATCCTCGGCCACGAATTCTCCGCCGAGGTGCTCGAGGTGGGATCAGGGGTGACCACTGTTCGCGCCGGGCAGCGCGTCTCTGTCATGCCGCTGCTCTTCTGCGGCACGTGCTACTACTGTCGCCGCGGACTGAACCACCTCTGCCAGTCCATGGGCTGCGTGGGACTCAGCTTCGCCTCGGGCGGGATCTCCGAGCTGGCGGTCGTACCGGCCAGCCACGTGAGCATTCTGCCCGACTCGGTGAGCGACCTGCAGGGGGCGCTGGTCGAACCGGCAGCCGTCGCCGCCTACGGCGTCGACACGGCCCGGGTGCGCCCAGGGGACACCGTGCTGATCACCGGCGCGGGCCCCATCGGCGCGCTCGCCGCGCTGTATTCGTCGGCTCTCGGCGCGCAGGTCTTCATCTCCGAGGTCAACCCGACCCGCATCGCGCTCGCGCGGAGCCTCGACGTGGGCGAGGTGATCGACCCCTCGAAGGTTGACGTCGCCGCCTGGATCAAGGAGTCCACCGCCGGCATCGGCGTGGATGCGGTGATCGAATGCTCGGGCAACGAGCGTGCACTGCAGACCGCGATTGCATCCGTGCGCTCGGCGGGCCGCATCTCGCAGACCGGCCTGCACACCAAGAGCGCCGCTATCGACCCGATGGTGCTGTCCGAACACGACATCACTTTGTCTGGAACGTGGTGCTACCCGGTGACGGACTGGCCCCGCATCATCGACCTGATCGCCCGGGAGAGGTATCCGGTGCAGAAGGTCGTGAGCGCCCAGATCAGCATGGACGACGTCGTCGAAAAAGGCTTCGAGACGTTGCTCTCACCCACCGGTGATCAGGTCAAGGTGCTGGTCAACGCGCGCCTGACCTGACCCGCGGCATTTCACTGCCACTTCTGCCACTTCGCAATCGATTGGAATTCGAATGAAAGCGCTGCGCTACCTCAAGCAGGACACCCCCGCGGTTGACGAGATCCCGATTCCCGGGATCGCCGAGGACGAGGTGCTCGTCGCCGCGCGCGCGGTGGGGGTGTGCCACTCCGACATCGACCTGCTCGCGGGGCGCTACATCATCCCGTTCCGCTATCCGATCATTCCCGGGCACGAGTGGTCCGGTGAGGTGGTCAGGATCGGCAGCAGGGTGACCGATTTCGTCGTCGGCGACCGGGTGGTCGGCGAATGCGTGATCGGCGACGACCACTTCGGCTTCTCCATCAGCGGTGCGGCGGCGGAATTCTTCGTGGCGAAACCCGAGTGGCTGCACAAGCTGCCGGCGTCGATCTCGTATACCAACGGCGCACTCGTCGAGCCGTTCAGCGTCGCGTTCTACGCGCTCATGCGAGTGGGCAACGTCAATGCCAGCGACATCCTTGTCGTGCTCGGTGCCGGTCCGATCGGGCTCGCGGTCACGGCTGCAGCGGCGGCCCTCGGGGCGGTTACGATCGTCGTCGAGCCGTCGGAGGAACGGCGTGACGCCGCGATGAGCCTCGGCGCGGCCCACGCAGTGCATCCGGACGGCATCGTCGCCCTGCTGGAGGAGCGCACCGGTGGGCGGGGAGCGGATGTCGTGGTTGAGGCGAGCGGTCGGCCCGAGGTCATGGCCCAGGCGCTTGAGCTGGCCGCATTCCGCGGACGGGTCGCCTACATCGGCATCGACGTGGGGCGTGAAGCACCGGCGAAGCTCGGCCTCATCCAGTCCAAGGAGCTCAAGATCACCGGGTCGATCGGGTCTCCCGGCGCGTGGCCGGAAACCCTGCGTTTCCTTGCCAACACGGGGATCGACCTCAGCCCGCTCGTCACGCAGCGCTTCACCATCGACCAGGCTCTGGAGGCCCTCGACGCGGCGCACCACCCTGCGACGACCATCAAGGCGCATATCGAGCTCGACGCGGTTCTGCCGGGCTGACGAGGGCATCCGCACAACGACGAAGGTCCAGCCGGGAAATCCTGGCTGGACCTTCGTCGTGGGTGCCGGCCTAGGGGATGATCTTGGCCGCGCGGTAGCGTTCTACCTTGTCGATGAAACTGTAGGGCGTGGTGCGGTAACCCATGAAGCCGGCGTTGCGGCTTTTGTTCATGTCGGTGAGGCATTCAATGTTGCGGCCGAGGTCGCCGTCGGTGTGCCACCAGGAGGCGAGGCGGGTGACGTCCGCTTCGACGAGACCCTCGCGTTCGGCTATGGTGCGCCAGACGTCTTCCTTGCCGGCCATCTGCACGGTCAGCGGGCGGGGCTCACTCTCGAAGCCGGCCCACGGCACGTCGAAGAGTTCCGCGATGCGCGGCCACAGCCAGCGCCAGCGGAAGACGTCGCCGTTGGCGATGTTAAAGGCTTCGTTCTCGCCCTCCGGGTGGGTGCCGGCCCAGACGATCTGTTCGCCGAGAAGGTCGGCGTCGGTGACATCCGTCACACCGTTCCACTGGGTGTCTGAACCGGGGAAGGTGAAGGTGAGGCCGAGTTCCTTGCAGATGGCGGCGTAGACCGAGAGGGTGAGGACCATGTTCATGGCGTTGCCGGTGGCGAAGCCGAAAATGGTGTGCGCCCGGTGCACGCTCCAGGTGAAGCGGTTCCGGGCGGCCGAGGCGAAGAGCTCATCCTCCTGCGCGTAGTAGAAGTTCGGCGAGGAGAGACGCGGCTCCTCCTCGTGGAACGGGGTGTCCGCCATGACACCCGTCGCGTAGTTGTCGAACGGGCCGAGGTAGTGCTTGAGGCCGGTGAGAAGAGCTACGTGCCGCACCGACTTCTCGTTCTCCAAGGCGCTGAGCACGTTGCGCACCGTTGCGCTGTTGACCGCGATGTTCTCGGCCTCGGTGTCGCGTTTCATCCACGCGGTGATGACGACGAGTTCCGGTCGGGTGCCCGCCAGCACGGCGGCGAGTGCGTCCGGGGCGAGGAGGTCGGCGGTGATCGAGGTGGCGCCGGGGAGCTCGGTTTGGCCGCTGCGGGAGAGGCCGAACACCTCCCAGCCCTGCTCGACCAGTTGGCGGGTCACGGTCTGGCCCGCGATGCCGGTCGCGCCCACGATGAGGGCGCGGCCCGACGAAGTTGCTTGTGCGGATGTCATGAAGCAGTGCTCCTTTGAGAGTTTGGTGTGGCAGAACCTCTTGCCGAGTCTGATCAAACCAAAGGCTATAGTGTTCTACAAGAGTTAACACGCTTCTTCTGGGAATTGGGTCCGCACAGCTTGCGTTTAGGCCGGAATGACGCCGGACTGTGTATGTTTATATGTAGTCAGGCGCTTGGGACGCACCGTCCGTAACGTGCAGTCAGGCTTCACCAAACGCCGACCGGGATCCTCGACACAGAGTTGTGCCGACGTTGGACAAGGAACAGTGGTTATGGACAATTTGGGGTCCCGTCTCAAGGACATCAGGCTCAAGGCCGGTCTCAGCCTGCGCGAACTCGCGCGGCAGGTGGATGTTTCTCCCTCCTTCGTGTCCCAGATCGAGAACGGAAAGTCACAGCCATCGGTCGCGACCCTCTATGCCTTCGCCCAGTTGCTCAATGTCTCCGTCGACGAGCTTTTCGAGAGCAGGGTGGTAACGGATCCTGCACAGACAGGTCAGTACGCGCCGGGTGCCGCAGATGACGGGGCATCCGTCCAGCGAAGCGAGGTCACGCATCCGTCCGAGGCCTGGCAACCCTCCGAATATGCGAATCGGGTGTCGGTCGTGCACCCGTCCCACCGGCCTCGGCTCACCATGGCAGCCGGCGTCACCTGGGAGCGGCTGGCGGCCACTCCCGAGCGTGCGGTCAACTTCATGAAGATCGTCTATGCACCGGGAGCCATCTCCAACGACGGCGGCGGCACGGTAACGCACGAGGGCTACGAGTACGGCTACGTCGTCTCAGGTGAGCTGGCGGTGACGATCGGCGATGAAACGTTCACCCTGCATGAGGGGGAGTCTCTCGGCTTCGACTCGGCCATCCCGCACAGCCTGAAGAACACGGGAACGGTCGACTTCCACGGCGTCTGGTTCGTGCACGGCAAGGACAGTCACCAGCCACATTGATCGCTCCCCGCAGTTGACAGCGGCACGGGGGCCGCCGTAGCTTGGTGTTAAGGAATACTGCACACGTGTTCACTCACGACCGTTGTGCGGCGGGTCATCCCTCTTCCTTGCCTTCACGATGATGTGAGCCGGGCGACTGGCGGAAAAGGATCAGACCACATGGACCTCGGCAACGGCCTCGGCCACCTCTCCTACTCGACTCTCGTACACGCGGGCGACACCTGGCCGGAAATGAAGGCGAGCCTGCAGACCTTCGTTCCCGCCGTCAAGGCGCGGGTCGCGCCCGACCAGCGTTTCGGTGTGTCGCTGCGGATCTCCGCGGCCTCGGCGAGAACCCTCACCGAGAACCCGGAGGAACGGCGCGAGCTCAAGACGTTCCTCGACGACAACGACATGTACGTCTACACCGTGAACGCTTTCCCCTACGGACCGTTTAAGGGTGATGTCGTGATGGAACGGGTCTACGAGCCGGACTGGTCCACGGATGACCGGGTGGCGTACACCAACGCGGTGGCCGACATCCTCGCGGAGATCGCGCCGGCGGACATCAGCCCCAGCATCCAGACAGCTCCACTCGCGTTCGCCCCCAACGTCGCGAACGATGACTACATCGCCCACTTCACAACCAACCTGCTGAAGGTCGTCGCCCACCTCGTGTCGCTCGAAGCGCGTACCGGGCGCCGGGTGAAATTGGCCCTCGAGCCCGAGCCGGCCTGCTTTCTGGAGACCACGGCAGAGACCGTCGCGTACTTCACCGAACGGATCTACTCCCCGGCAGGGATCTCCGAACTCGCCCGACTCGCCGGCCTGCCGCTCTCGGAAGCCGAGGGTGCGATGCGCCGATACCTGGGCGTCGTCTTCGACATTGGGCACCAGTCCGTGGGGTTCGAGGACATCCCGGCCTCCCTGCGCAGCCTCGTCGACGCGGGCATCCCGATCTTCAAGCTCCAGGAAGCCGCCGCGCTCTGGGTCAAGGACCTCACCCTCGACCTGGTTCCCCAGCTGCGTGTCTTTACCGACACCATTTACCTCAGCCAGACCACAATGCGCAGCGGCGGATTGGTGACCAAGTTCCTCAACCTGGGCGAGGCACTGGACGCCTTCGAAGCCGACCCGAAGCCGACCGAGATCCGCACCCACTTCCACGTGCCAGTGTTCCTGGAGGAACTCGGCCCGTTCGTCACCACCCGGTTCGCGGTGCAGCAGGCGCTGCAGATGCACCGTGAGACCCCGCTTTCTGACCATCTGGAGATCGAGACCTACACCTGGGACGTGCTACCGGCGCATCTCAAGACAGGCGACATCACCGACTACGTCACCCGTGAACTCGAGTTCGTGCGCGGCGAGCTGCTGGACCCCCGCCCGTGAGAGCCGCAGTCTTTCACGGCGCTGGTGACATCCGAGTGGAGGAGACCCGGTCGCCGGATGCTCCGCGGGCCGGGGAACTGCTCGTCAAACCGCTCTGGTGTGGCATCTGCGGTACCGATCTGCACGAGTACGCCCAGGGGCCCATCGTCATCCCGACGGCACCGCACCCCCTCACGACGGCGTGTGGGTCGCAGATCCTCGGCCACGAGTTCTCGGCCGAGGTGGTGCAGGTCGGCAGCGGGGTCACGACTGTGCAGGTGGGCCAACGGGTGTCGGTGATGCCGCTCCTGTTCTGCGGCACCTGCTACTTCTGCCGCCGAGGCCTGAACCACCTCTGCCGCACCATGGCGGCGGTCGGGCTCAGCTACCAGTGGGGTGGAATCGCCGAACTGGCCATCGTGCCGGCCGCGAACGTCACCGCTCTGCCCGACGGCGTCTCGGATCTGCAGGGCGCAGTTGTCGAACCGGCCGCCGTCGCGGCTCACGGTGTGGACACGGCCGGCGTTCGCCCCGGCGACAACGTGCTCATCACCGGCGCCGGACCAATCGGGGCGCTCGCCTCGCTGTACGCCGCATCCCTCGGCGCGAACGTCTTCGTCTCGGAGATCAACCCGGTGCGCGCGGATCTCGTGCGCAGTTTCGACGTCGGGGTCGTGCTGGACCCCTCGGCGATCGACGTGCCCGGCTGGCTGCGCGAGCACACGGACGGAATCGGGGTCGACGCCGTGATCGAGTGCTCGGGCAACGAGCGCGCCCTGCAGGCGGCCATCGCCTCGGTGCGGTCGGCCGGGCGCATCTCCCAGACCGGTCTGCACACCAAGGCCGCGTCCATCGACCCCATGGTCATCTCCGAACATGACATCACCATCTCCGGCACGTGGTGCTTCCCCGTGACCGACTGGCCTCGCATCATCGACCTGATTGATCGGGGCCGGTTCCCGGTGGAGAAGGTCGTGACGGCGCAGATCGAGATGACGGATGTCGTGGAGAAAGGCTTCGACACCCTGCTCTCGCCCACCGGCGACCAGGTCAAGGTGCTCGTGCGCGCGAACCAGGGGAGCCACTGATGCCTACCCGGAAGATCGCGGTGCTCGGCACCGGGGCCAATGGCGCCTCGATCGGGGCCGACCTGACCCGAGCGGGCCTCGATGTGACGTTGATCGAGCAGTGGCCGGCGCATGTGGAGGCCATGCGAGCCCGCGGTGTGCGAATGGAAATGCCGGCTGAGACCATCACGACCCCGGTGCGCGCTATCAACCTGTGCGAGGTGGCGACGCTGCGTGAGCAGTTCGATGTCGTGCTCGTGCTGATGAAGGCCTACGACACGACGTGGGCGACCGAGTTGATCAAGCCGTACGTGAAGCCCGACGGACTCGTCGTCGGCGTGCAGAACGGCATGACGATCGATGACATCGCTCGCGTCATGGGCCCGGAACGCACCATGGGGGCTGTGATCGAGATCTCGTCGAACATGTTCGAACCCGGGGTGGTGGAACGGCAGAGCCCGCACGCGCGCTCGTGGTTCGCCGTGGGCGGTGTCCACGCGTCGACGCTGGGCCGGGAAGAGGAGGTGGCCGCACTGCTGAGACATTCGGGGACCGTGGAAATCTCCGTGGACATCCGTTCGTCCAAGTGGATGAAGCTCGTGGTGAATGCCGCAGAACTGGTGCCGTCGGCGATTCTCAACCTGCCGCTGGCCGAGGCGATGCGGGTGCCCGGCATGCGCGACTACATGATCGAGGCCGGCCGGGAGGCGGTGCGCACGACTATCGCGCTGGGCAACCGGGTGGTGCCAATCTTCGGGATGTCCCAGGACGATGTGAAGAGCCCCGAGCATTTCACCGAAGTGTTGCTCGACGCGGTGCTGCACGACTTCACCCTGCCGTCCACCCGCACGACTGTTCTGCAGGACTGGATGAAGGGCCGCCGAAGTGAGGTCGACCAGATCAACGGTCTGGTTGTGGACGAGCAGCGGAAGCTGGGGGGACACGCTCCGGCGAACGAGGTCGCGGTGCGTCTTGCGCACCGGATCGAGAGCGGCGAGCTGGCCGCCGACCCCGCGAATGCGGAGCTGCTGACCCGGTACGAGTGAGCCGCGTGGTGGCCGTCGTGGCACCCACGGCGGCTACGCGTCGGCGAACAGCTCCGGGTGCTTCGACAGTTCGAGGCGGGTGCGACGGATGTGCCCCGACAGCACGCGCTCGGCATCCTCACCGTCTCCGCGGCGGAGCGCGCCGACGAGCAGCTGATGCTCGTAGTGCACCGCCTGGTTGTGGTCGGGCCCGATCAAAACGGTGAACGCGCGCCGATAGTGCTGGGTCGAGTTCCAGAGCCGGCGCACGGTGTCACCGAGCATCGACGTCGTCGCGCCGGTGTAGGAGAGCAGGTGGAACTCGCGGTCGAGGTGCAGGAACGTCTCGACATTTGAGCCTGCCTGCATCTCGTCGGCGAGTTCCTGCAGCCGGTCGAGGGTCTCGGCCGAGAGCTGGGGCAGGCTGTAGCGGAGCAGCAACGGTTCGATGCGCTCGCGGATCTGGTACATCTCCTGGCACTCGGCGAGGCTCAGGTGGGACACCCAGGCGCCGGTGTTCGCAATCAGGGTGACCAGCCCGTCGGATTCCAGGATGCGCAGTGCCTCGCGCACGGGCAGGCGGCTCGCGCCGAATTCCTCGGCGATGTCCTCCTGCCGGATGCGCGCTCCGGGTGCGTACGCGCCGGTGAGGATCGCCTCGCGCAACCGGGTCGCAATCCGGGTGCCGGCGCTCCCGTCGCGGCTGGATGCGGGGATCATGGGGTCCATCCGGTCAGGTGCTGCTGGCGAGCTGAGGCGGTCATTCGGCCGGGTGGGCCGGATGCCACAGTTTAGCGGCCGCATCCTTTTCGTAGGCCTTGCCGTCGGGAAAGCTCACCAGCTCGAACTGCATTCCCCACGGGCTGCGGAAATAGACCCAGCGCTGCCCGGCGCTCCAGCTCGAGCTGAAGGTGGGGTCACCCATGATCTCCACCCCGTTCTCCCGCAGGTGCTCGAGGGCGGCATCGAAGTCGTCGACGTAGAACGCCAGGTGATGGCCGCCGATGTCGCTGTTGCGGGGCTGCGGCGCCGCGCCGTCGGCAGGTTCGAACTGGAACACCTCGAAATTGGGGCCGTGGCCGCAGCGGAAGAACCGCAGCTCGCGCATCACCGTGCGCGGGTGCACGCCCAGGTGCTCGAGCATCCAGTCGTCGTCGGGGTGAGTGAAGGGCCCGAGGGAGTAGACGCGCTCGCAGCCGATCACGTCCACGAGGAACCGCTCGGCCTCCTCGAGGTCGGGCACGGTGAAGCCGATGTGCTCCGTGCCGCGCAGGCCGGGGATGCCGTGGGCCATGGTGAACTCCTTCGTTCGTTATCGCTCTGCCTGATTGTATCCAAAGTAGGTGTTTGGTGAAAGCAATCTCGGGATAACTGCTTTATTTGATTGGCATTGGATTCAATCAGCGCTACGCTGTGGGACACATGTAGTCGATCCACGGGATCGGCGAGACCAATGGAGACCGTGTACATGCCTAAACGACGACGTTTGGATCCGATGGCCCCGTGGGTGGAGCTCACCACCACGGCCCAGGACTGGAAGAGTGCCGACCCGGCCCTGCTGGCGACCATGCTCGGACAGTTGCACCTCATTCGTGCCTTTGAGGAAACGGTGCTCGAACTTGCGGGCGACGGGCTCGTGCACGGGCCCGCGCACTCCAGCATCGGCCAGGAGGGCGGAGCGGTCGGCTCAATCGTGGGGCTGGGGTCGACGGATGCGATCAACGGCTCGCACCGAGGTCACCACCAGTTCCTCGCCAAGGCGATCAACCATGTCTCCGGCGGTGTTCTCGACCTGGGCTCACTGGTGAGCGCGGACATCCAGACCGTGCTGCAGAAGACCCTCGCCGAGATCCTCGGCCTGGCCCAGGGCTACTGCCACGGCCGCGGCGGTTCGATGCACCTGCAGTGGTTCGAAGCCGGGGCGCTCGGCACGAACGCAATCGTCGGCGGGGGAGTTCCGCTCGCCGCCGGCAACGCCTGGGCGCAGAAGCACGCGGGCACGACGGACGTCACGGTCAGCTACTTCGGAGACGGCGCCACCAACATCGGCTCGGTGCTCGAAACCATGAACCTCGCCGCGGCCTGGAAGCTGCCGCTCGCGTTCTTCATCGAGAACAACCTCTATGCCGTCTCCACCACCGTCGAGGAGGCCACCGCGGAGCCACGGCTCTCGGCCCGGGCGCTCGGTTTCGGCATCCCCTCCTGGCGGGTCGACGGCATGGACCCCCTCGCCGTGCACCTGGCCACCAAGGAGGCCGAGGGCGTCATGCGCTCCGGCCAGGGGCCGGCCGTGGTCGAAGTCGAGGTCTACCGCTTCTTCCACCAGAACGGCCCGTACCCGGGCAGTGCTTTCGGCTACCGCACCAAGGAAGAGGAAGCGGCGTGGCGTGCGCGCGACCCGCTCGTCCGCGTGGCCCGCGAGATGATCGCCCTCGGCCAGATCGACGAGGCCGGGGACGCCGAGGTGCGGGCCCAGGCGCAGTCCGCAATGCGGGATGCCGTGGCCCAGCTGCTCGAAGCCGACCCGGAGTCGGCCGGCAAGCGCCGCATCCGCCCGGAGTTGTGGCCCGACACCGACTTCGTCAACGTGGGCGTTCGCGGCGACGCGAGCGAACTGAACGACCTGCGCACGCTCGAGCCGACCGCGCACACCGGTGAGCTCGAGGTGAAGAAGTTCGTCGACGTGGTGGCCGCCGTGATGGACCGCCGGATGGCCGACGACCCGCGCATCGTCGTGATGGGCGAAGACGTGCACCGCCTCAACGGCGGAACCAACGGCGCCACCAAGGGACTGGCGAAGAAGTACGAGGGCCGGGTGCTCGGCACCCCGATCAGCGAGAACGCGTTCGCGGGTCTCGGTGGTGGTCTGGCGCTCGACGGACGCTACCGCCCGGTCGTCGAGTTCATGTACCCGGACTTCATGTGGGTGGCCGCCGACCAGGTCTTCAACCAGATCGGCAAGGCGCGTCACATGTTCGGCGGCGACAACCCCGTGCCGCTCGTGCTGCGCACGAAGGTGGCCATGGGCAGCGGCTACGGCTCGCAGCACCTGATGGATCCGGCCGGCATCTTCGCCACCAGCCCGGGTTGGCGCATCGTGGCGCCATCATCGCCGGCGGACTACATCGGCCTGATGAACACGGCGCTCGCCCTGCAGGACCCGGTGCTGGTGATCGAGCACGTCGACCTGTACGCCGACACCGGGGAGGTGCCCGCGGGCGACCTCGACTATTTCATTCCGCTCGGCAAGGCTGCGCTGCGCCGGGAAGGCACCGAGGTCACCGTGATCAGCTACCTCTCGATGGTCAAGCACGTGCTCGAGGCCGTGGAGCAGACCGGCATCGACGCCGACGTGATCGACCTGCGCTGGCTCGACCGCGCATCCATCGACTGGGACACCATCGGTGCGAGCATTCAGAAGACCAACAGTGTGCTCATCGTCGAACAGGGTGCTCGCGGCACCTCGTACGGCGGATGGCTGTCCGACGAGATCCAGCGGCGATTCTTCGACTACCTCGACCAGCCGGTCGAGCGCGTCACCGGGGGTGAAGCGAGCCCGAGCATCTCCCGCGTGCTGGAGCGCGCCGCCATCGCCCGCACCGAAGAAGTCGTGGCCGGACTCGAGATCATCACGCGCGGATTGGGTGGTCGCTGATGGCCACGATCGTGCGGATGCCCGAGGTGCTCGCGAACTCCACGGAGGCCGCGCTGCAGACCTGGCTGGTGAAGGTGGGCGAGACGGTGTCGATCGGCCAGCCCCTGGCGGAGATCGAGACCGAAAAGGCCATGGTCGAGTACAACGCCGAGGTCGAGGGCGTGCTCGTGCAGGTTCTGGTCGAGGAGGGCACGGCCGTGGAGGTCGGTGCGCCGATCGGCGTGATCGCCGCCGTCGGCGAGACTCCAGATGTCGCGGCGTTGCTCGCGGGGGAGGCGCCGGTGAACGAGCCTGAGCCCTCATTTGTTGCGCCTGCGTCTGCGGTTCCTGAACCCGTTGCGCCTGCTGGGCCTGCTGCGACTGCTGCGGCTGCTGGTCCTGCTGCGCCGGCGGCGCCGGTCGCAGTGCCCGGTGCACGTCAATTCGCGAGTCCGCTCGTGCGGCGTCTCGCGAAGGAGCGCTCACTCGACTTGACCGGAGTCGTGGGGACCGGGCCGAACGGACGAATCGTGCGGCGTGACCTTGAGGGTTTGGTGCCCGCCGCAGAAGCAGCGGCTGAGGCAACGGCGGAGGTAGCGGTGCCGGCCGTGCTGCCGGAGGCGGAGCCCGCCTCGGCGAAGTCCGCGGCCGCATCCGTCTCGTCGGAGTTCACGGACATCCCGCACACCGGCATGCGCCGAGCGATCGCGCGGCGGCTCACGGAGAGCAAGTCCACCGTTCCTCACTTCTACGTCTCCGCTGACTGCCGGGTCGACCGGCTGCTCGCCCTCCGGGCCGAGGTCAACGCCTCGTCACCGCGCAAGATCTCTGTCAACGACTTCGTGGTCAAGGCCGTCGCCGGGGCACTGGCAGACGTGCCGGCGGCGAATGCCATCTGGACGGACACGGCCACGCGTCGCTTCACCGGTGTCGACCTGGCCGTAGCCGTGTCCACGGACGGCGGCCTGCTCACGCCCGTGCTGCGCGGTGTGGACGCCCTCAGCCTGACAGCGGTCAGTGCGGGAATCGCCGATCTCGCCGATCGGGCCCGTCGTGGCCGCCTGCAGCAGCAGGAACTCGAGGGTGGCAGCTTCGCCGTGTCGAACCTGGGTATGTTCGGCGTCGATCAGTTCTCTGCGATCCTGAATCCGCCGCAGTCCGGCATCCTCGCCGTCGGAGCGGCGAAGCCGAGTGCCGTCGTCGAAGACGGCCAACTCGTGGTGGGCACTCTGATGACCGTGACCCTATCGGCCGACCACCGTGTCGTGGATGGTGCCGTCGCTGCCGAATGGATGGCGGCCTTCGTCAGGCGCATCCAGAATCCGCTCTCGATCCTGATCTGATAATCCGCTATGTTCTGAGGCAGCTTCGGTGCCCCGCCGTTGCGGTCGGTAATCCAGAGGAAGAAAGCGCACCTATGGATCCTCAGATGCAGGCACTCATGCAGGAGCGGCATGGCCTCGCGATTGAGGTTGGCCGACTGCAGGCAATGCGCCGTGTCGGCGAGAAGGGGCGTTTCCTGCGCATGATCGCTTTGACCTACGGCATCGGGGAATTAGAAGAGTTTCAAATGGAGCGCAAGCAAGTGGCGATCGAGGAACAGCTGCGACAACGGATTTCCCGGATGAGGGCAGTCAACGCGACGATTCATGCTCTTCGCAGGCGCTAGTTCAGAGCTGTCATTTTCATCCGTTGTTTTCAATTCGAGTCGTTGAGAAGCCCACCTTTTATCCACCTGAATCGACCGTTGCCGACCTACCATTCCAGGTAGATTCAGAGGCCGTGAACCGCCCGGTTCCCTGTCAACATAAGGGAATTCGCGAGTTTTGCGGGATATTCGGCGAAGACAGAGTTAAGGCCTGAGCCTTCAGGGTGTCGTGGGTTCAATTCTCGTAGTACCGGGCGATGTGACGGGTCGACACATCTATCGCCGCCTTCGGCCGATGAGTGGCCCATATCTCTGTATAAGGCGCACTGGAGGCTGTGACCAGAAACGCACCGAAAACCCCTTTGCGTAACCAGAATTGGCCCGTATCAGTCCGTGCAAGCGCGTAAAATGAATTCATGAAAACCGCGGAAATCTGCGGCATTTTGCCCCAGTTGCGGGTGGGCGCTACCGCCGAGATGACTATCAGTTGTTCTTGGTTCGAGTCCAGGTACCCCAGCAGTAGCAGGCGCAGGATTCCGCGGCGATATCACCCATCGCCCATCCTTCCCTCGCGGCCCGAAAAGGCCTCTGTGACCAGAAATGGCCCAATAACCCCGTTCAGGGGTCACTCTGGTGTCCGGGCTGATACGGACCTGTCCCGAACCAGTCGGACTGCTCACGGCTTCGCCCGCGCACCTTCTGGGTATGGACGCGATGACTCAAATCACTTCGACGTTTCTCACCCAGCAGGAACTTGCGGAGATGCTCCGCCTGCCCGAGCGCACATTGGAAGACTGGCGCCTGACGCACACAGGGCCGCCGTACCTGAAGCTCGGTCGGCATGTGCGGTACGACCTTCAGGACGTGCTCGTCTGGGCCAGGGAGAACCGACATGGCTAGGCCACAGATCCCCGCCGGAGAGTTGGGCACCATTGTCGTCGGAATTCTTCCGAGCGGACGCTACCGAGCCCGCGCATCTTGCCGGGACGATGGCGGAGCGTTGCATCGCCTCGCTGCGGTAGCCGACACCGAAGAGACCGCTCGTGTCGATATCCGCAGGCAAGCGACGGCATGGTCCACGGGAGGTTCCGGAGCGCTCTCGCCCAAAAGCACGATCGCAGATGCGGTGAGACTCTGGCTCTCACAGATCCACACGCGTGCGCAGTCGGGCAGCCTCACGTACCCGACCTATGAATCGTATGAGACGACAGCACGACTGGTTATCCTGCCGCGGTGCGGGGGAGTACAGCTTGACCGACTCACCGTCGGGCGCTGCGACCGCATTCTCCAAAAAATTCTGGAGGAGGAATCGATCTCGAAGGCACGTCACGCGCGCGCGGTGTTGAGTCTCATCTGTGGCTACGCCGTGCGCGACGACGCGATGGGTGCTAATCCTGTGCGCGACGTTCAGCGCTCGCCGACAACGCCGAAGAAGGAGTCGACACTCACCACGGTGCAAACCACCACCATCCGCAAACTCATGCAGCAGTGGAGAATCACGCGGGAAGATGGTCCGAGGCCCAACTACCGGATCTTGATCGACGGCATGGAAATCATGTTGGGCACCTCGATAAGGATCGGAGAATGCCTCGGCCTGCGTCGCTGCGACGTGGACATGACGACCCTGCCTCCAACCCTCGTCGTCAACGGAACCATTGTCAGCACGAAGGCAGAAGGGATCCATCGCAAAGACTCTCCGAAGCGCTCGCGACAACGGCGCAGCATCGCTCCCCCATCGATGGCCGCAGCGGCCGTTCGCCGCCGACTGGCCCTCGCCGAACCCGACCCCGAGGCGTCACTGTTCGCCACCAAGTCCGGCCGTTCACTGAGCGTCAGCAACTACGAGCGCTTGCTCCGTTCGTTCATTGCCGACGAGCGCGCAAAACTGGTCAAACTGGGAGTCGATGTCGACGAGTACACCACGCACATCTACCGACGCACCCTACGTGTCAGGGTGAGTTGAGGCCAGTAGCTCAGAGCAAGTCCGCCGTTTGACGTAGGGCGAGAATCAGGAAGTCCCACCATGTCCAGCCCATCGTTGATCGCCGTGCGCGACGATAGTTCCAT
>NZ_SOFT01000003.1:0-25038 GCF_004402645.1 Cryobacterium sp. TMT2-42-4 | reverse complement strand
GGGGCGCGCCCCAGACGCTGGACCAGATCGCCGTCGTTCAGGGCGTGACCCGGGAACGGGTGCGCCAGATCGAGAAGCGCGCGCTGGCCCTGCTGAAGGTGCCGTGCCTGGAACAGTACCTGCGCGACTGAACCTCGGCCGTACCCCCTGAACGGAGCGCAGCGGTGCTGCCGACTTCACGCTATTCTCGTTATCAACTTTGTCATCGGGGGATATATGGGCAAGCTCACGTACAACTCGTCTCTGACAGCAGATTTCGACGACCGGGTCCTCGCCCATATCCAGGTCGTCATCGGAGCGAAGTTGCGACGCGGCGAGTGTTTCTATTTCACGTGGCGAGACGACCCCCAGGGCGGCGACGGCCGCAGCACGATCTGGCTGCATCCCGCGATACCCCTGGCCTACAAATATTTCGGCGGGCGCTCCCCCAGCCTCAACCGCGAATGGATCGAAGCCCTGATGCTTTCGGCCAATTCCTCCGGCGGCCTCCAGCTCGTGCCGGAACCACACCGACCCGCGACAGTATTGGTGAAGGACGAATCGTGATCCGAGTCGATATTGTCTACGGCGGCGCGCAGTACTCGCTAGGCGGCCGGTCGTTGGAGTCCATCCAGACCGAGGTTGAGACCGCGTTCCTGGCCGGGAAGCCCTACTGGTTGTGGGTGAACAGTGGCGGCGGGCGCTTCGAAGACGCCTACCTGCTGATCGCGCCGGGCATCCCCTTCGCAATTCTCAACGTCAAGCCGCACAACGGCCCGGACATCGATCTCGAGGTGGACGGGGCGTTCAACCAGGACGTGCTCTGACCTGACTGGCGTTCCCCGGGAGAGCCCCCGGCTGGCACACTGGGAACATGCTGCCACCACTTGCTGAGTTGCTCAGAACTGCCCGCGTCGTCGCCCTGCCTCTGGCGACGCGGTTTCGCGGACTCGACACCCGCGAGGCCCTGCTCGTGAAGGGACCGGAAGGCTGGGCGGAGTTCTCACCGTTCGCCGAATACGACGACGCGGAGGCGGCCACCTGGCTGCGGGCCGCCCTCGATTTCGGCTGGCAGGCCACGCCGCCCCTCCTCCGCGAGTGCATCCCCGTGAACGCGACGGTGCCGGCGGTCAGCGCCGACGAGGTTGCCGGTGTGCTCGCCCGGTTCCCCGGCTGCCGTACCGCCAAGGTGAAGGTCGCCGACCCCGGTCAGACCCTCGCCGACGACGTGGCACGCGTGCGCGAGGTTCGCCGTGTGCTCGGGCCGGAGGGGCGCATCCGTGTCGACGCGAACGGCCTGTGGAACGTCGATGAGGCGGAGCACGCCATCCACGCCCTCAACGAGTTCGACCTCGAATACGTGGAGCAGCCCTGCGCCACCATCGAGGAACTCGCCGAGATCCGCCGCCGCACCGGCTACCTCGACGTCGGCGTCGCCGCCGACGAAAGCGTACGCCGCGCGAAGGACCCGCTGCTGGTGGCCCGCACGGGCTCGGCCGACATCCTCGTGATCAAGGCCGCGCCGCTCGGCGGAATCCACGCCGCCCTGGAGCTGATCAACCAGACCGGGCTGCCCGCCGTGGTCTCAAGCGCCCTCGACACCTCGGTTGGCATCTCGATGGGCGCCCACCTGGCCGCCGCGATTCCGGAACTCAGCTTCGATTGCGGGCTCGGCACGGCCTCGCTCCTTGCCGCCGATGTCACCACCGACCCGCTGCTGCCGGTCGACGGCGGCATTCCGGTACGGCGGGTGACCCCCGACCCGCAGCTGCTGGAGCGTTACGCGGCCGCGGACGACCGGCGTGACTGGTGGCTGGCCCGCCTGACCCGCTGCTACGCGCTGCTCACCGACTGAACCAATTCGACGGAGATTCTGCGCAAAAAAAGGGTTTTCGGCGTGTCTGGAGGCGATCCGGCCACAATCTCCGTCGAATTCGTCAGGGGCGAGGACCCGCTGGCCTAGAGGCCGGAGTAGGCGTGCAGGCCCTTGAAGAAGACGTTGACGATGCCGAAGTTGAACATGACGGCTGCAAAGCCGATGATCGACAGCCAGGCGGACCGTGATCCGCGCCAGCCACGGGTCGCCCGGGCGTGAATGTAGCCCGCGTAGAGGGTCCAGATGATGAACGTCCAGACCTCCTTGGTATCCCAGCCCCAGTAGCGACCCCAGGCCTGTTCGGCCCAGATCGAGCCGGCCATGAGGGTGAAGGTCCACAGGATGAAGCCGATGATGGTGACCCGATAGGCCAGGTTCTCCAGCGTGGCCGCCGACGGCAGGGTGGCCAGGAACCGCAGCTGACCGCTCTTCGCAGACGCGAGGAGCGACTCACGCCGGAACTGGAGGAGTTGCACGGTGGAGAGGGCGAACCCGAGTGCGAAGAAGCCCGTGCCCAGCGAGGCGACGAAGACGTGAATGACCAACCAAGCCGACTGCAGGGCCGGCGGCAGGGGCGCGACCTCGACGTAGAAGCGCAGCGCCGCGATGCCGAGAAGCACCAGCACCATGCCGGTGACGAAGGTGCCGAGGAAGCGCAGGTCGGCGCGGGTCAGCACGATCAGGAACACCGAGACGATCAGCAGGGTGCCCGTCATCGCGAACTCGTACATGTTCGCCCACGGGACGCGCTCGGCGGCCACGCCGCGGAGCACCGCCGACACCAGGTGGATCAGCCACGCCAGCACGGTGAGCGAGACGCCCACCCGCAGGCTGGCCGAGCGGCCGTAGGGGGTGACGGCGTCGTTCGCGATGCGAGCGCTGATGCGGGTGAGGGTGGTGGTTCCGCCCGCCGCGCCGGCCGTTTCCGCGCGCGCGGACTCGGCCCGCACCTGTGCGTCTGCTGCCGTGGCGGAGGTGACCGCCGCGGAGCGCTTGGCCAGGTCGAAGGAAAAGGCGATGAACGCGAGAGCGTAGACCGCCATGGCCGAGTAGAGGCTCAGAATGGAGAGCTCGTTGAGATTCACGATGACAGCCTATTTCTGTTCGGATGCCGGGGTGGCCGATTGGGAGGATAACAGCAGGTGCGTGTGCCGATCGGCGAGGTCGCTGACGGCGGATTCCAGGGTCGGGTCCTCACCCCGGGCTAGACCCGCGTATTCGAGGCGCAGGGAGCCGTCCTGCTCCGGCACGGCCTTCACCCAGACCCGCCGACGTGGCACGAACAGTGACGTCAGCAGGCCGAGCAGCGCCAGAACGGCGAAGGACAGCACCCAGAGCTGGGTGGGGTCGTGGTGGATGTCGAACGAGGCAAACCGCAGCACCGAACCGGAGAAGTCCCCGTTCTGCGCGCCCGGGTTGGCGTCGTCGAAGGTGACGGACCCGAGGCCGTTCGGCAGTTCCCGGGTCTCCCCCGGCTTCAACTCGATCGACTCCACGTCGGTCTTGCCCCCGGTGAGCTGGGTCATCTTGTCGATGTCGAGCGAGTAGACCGACGTCGGCACGCCCGCGTCGAGCCCCAGGTCTCCCGAGTAGACGTTGAGGGTCAGCAGCGGGTATTGCAGGTCCGGGTAGGAGGAGAAGAAAGCCCCCGAATCCGCGGTGGCCTGGGTCGGGTAGAAGAAGCCGATCATGCCGAGTTGCTCGGCGAGCCCGTCGGGAACCTTGATCACGCCGAGGGAGGTGAGGTTGGCATCCTGCGGCAGGAACGGCACGGAATCGGTGAAGACGACCACCCCATTCGGGTCCTTCACAGTGAGGGTGGGGGCGTAGCCGTTGCCGAGCAGGTAGACATCGGTGCCGCCGGTGCGGGCCGGGCCGTTCACCTTCACCTGGCTGGCCTCTGCGGCCTCGCCCCGCGGGGAAATGGTGACCTCTGCCGTGAAGTCGATCGGCTGGCCGTAGGCCTTGAGGTTCTTCTCCTCGTAGGTGACGTCGAAGTTGTCGAGGGTGAGTTTGTAGGGCGTGAGGCTGGTGTCGTTGAAGAACCGGCCGGGGTTGAACGAGTCGTAGGCCAGCAGGGTATTCACGAAGGTCTGCCCCTCGACCAGCACACGCTGGCCGCTGAACCCGAAGCCGCCACCGAAACCGACGGTGATCAGGATGCCGACCAGAGCGAAGTGGAAGACCAGGTTGCCGGTTTCACGCAGGTAGCCGCGTTCGGCCGAGACCGAGGTCTCCCCGCGATTCTCGAAGACGGCCGCCCGGTAGCCGCTGGTCTTCAGAAGCCTGCGGGCGGACTCGACGGCGGCCGGGGCATCCGTGCCGGCCGGAGCGATGCGCGTCGTGAAGCCGGCCAGCCGGGACAGGCGGACGGGGGTGCGCGGCGGCTTGGCCCGCAGCGCGAGGTAGTGGTGCTTGGTGCGCGGGATGACGCACCCGATCAGCGAGATGAACAGCAGTAGGTAGATGGCCGAGAACCACGCCGACGAGTAGACGTCGAACGCCTGAACCGTGTCGAGCAGCGGTGCGAGGTCCGGGTTGTCGGCGAAGTACTGGGTAACCCCGTTCGGGTCGGAGCTGCGCTGCGGCACCAGGGATCCCGGCACGGCGGCGATCGCGAGAAGCAGCAGAAGGAACAGCGCAGTGCGCATGTTCGTCAGCTGGCGCCAGAACCAGCGCAGCCAGCCCGCGAAGCCGAGGTGCGGTTGCACTATTCCCGCGGAGGCCGGGGCGTCGTAATGGTCAGATGGCCGGGACATAACTTCCGATCGTTCCTTGCAGGTCGAGGAGCCAGGCGTTCCACACGCCACTGACCATGAGCACGCCGATGAGAACGAGGAGAAGACCGCCGAACAGGTTGATAGCCCTGACGTGCCGTTTCAGGAAGGAAACGGCACCGGTCGCCCAGCTGAGGCCGAGCGCGATCAGGAGGAACGGGATGCCCAGCCCGAGCGCGTAGAACAGGGCCAGCAGCCCCCCCTCCCAGGGAGAGCCCGTGGTCAGGCTGAGGGAGTTGATGGCGGTGAGTGTGGGACCGGTGCAGGGGGTCCACCCCACGGCGAAGACCGCGCCGAGTACGGGCGCGCCAGCCAAGCCCATCCCCGGTTTCCAGGATGCCTTCACGCTGCGCTGCGCGAAACCGAACTGGCCGACGAACACCAGGCCGAGCAGGATTACCACGACGCCGGCGATGCGGGTGATCACATCGCGATACTGGTTCAGCCAGAACCCGGCCACCCCGAAAATGACACCGGTCAGCACGAAGACGAGGGTGAAGCCGAGGATGAACAGCAGGACCCCGAGCAGCAGCCGGTTGCGGCCCCGGCGGTCGCCGCGGGCGGCGGTCGAGCTGCCGTCGGTGAAGCCGCCGATGTAGGCCAGGTAGCCCGGTACGAGAGGGAGGATGCAGGGAGAGGCGAACGAGACCAGCCCGGCCAGCACGGCGATGGGGATTGCCAGGAAGAGTTGGCCGCTGAAGACGATCTCGCCGAAGGGGTTGTCCACGCCTACGAATCCTCGGCGATCGCGTCCCGCACAAGGGTCTCGAGGATCGACGGCTCCGAGACCGCGCCGAGGATCCGGGCCGCCACCCGGCCGGACCGGTCGAGCACCAGGGTGGTGGGAACGGCGTTCGGCGGGATGCTGCCGCTGAACGCGAGCTGCATGCTCCCGTTGTCGACGTCCATCACCGACGGGTACGTAATGCCGAAGCTCTCGTTGAACGCCGTGGCGTTCGCGGCCTGGTCCCGCACGTTGACGCCGACCCAGTGGGCGTCCGTGCCGGCGAATTCCTCGTTGAGTTTCTGCAGGGCCGGGGCTTCCGCCCGGCAGGGCGCGCAGCTGGCGTACCAGAAGTTGACCACGACGACCTTGCCGGCGTAGTCCTCGCTGGAGAGCCGGTCGCCGTTTTCGTCGGCGCCGCTCCAGGAGATGGGATCGCCGCGCTCGGCGGCCGGGATCTCGGTCCAGCTGCCGTCACCGGCGATGAAGCCCTTACTGCTGCCTTCGCGGTACTGTTCGGCGAGCGGGTCGACGGAACAGCCGGTCAGCAATAGCGCCACGGCGATCAGAGCGCCGAGGTAGACGCGGGGACGGAAGCTCATACGGCCCCCACGTCAGTGGCGCCGGCCTGCAGCGACAGGGCAGGGTTGGCGTAACCGGTCTCGGCCAGGCGACCACCGGACCAGGACAGGGTGGTGATGCTCGACAGGTCGCAGCGGCGTTTGCGCGGGTCGTGGGGCAAAGGCTGCCGGGCCAGGGCACGGTGCACCATCCAAATCGGAAGCTGATGGCTGACGAGCACGACGTCCCCCTCGTCGACCGAGTTGCAGGCATCCTCGATCGCGGCGAGCATGCGCTTCGCGATCGAGTCGAACGGTTCGCCCCAGCTGGGGCGCAGCGGGTTGATCAGCGCGTGCCAGCTGCGGGGATCGCGCAGGGCCCCACCCACGCCCCGCATCCGTTTGCCCTCGAAGAAATTGGTCGGCTCGATGATGCGCGGGTCGATGTCGACCGGAAGGGTGAAAGCAGCCGCGATCGGAGCGGCCGACTCCTGCGCACGCTGCAGCGGTGAGGAGATGATGCGGGCGACGGGGCGCCCGCGCTCCACCAGATCGGCGGCAGCGGCCTCGGCCATCCCCGCCCCCAGATCGGAGAGGCGGAATCCGGGCAGGCGTCCGTACAGAACGCGCTCGGGATTGAAAACCTCACCGTGCCGCACGAGATGTACCTGTCTGGCTACCACCGTTCCAGTCTACGGAGGGGGCACCCGCGAATACGCCGAGAGCCGTGCGGCTAAACTTGACCGGTGACTGAGCGCATAGTGATCAAGAACCTGGCCGCCCTCGACAACGGACCCGTGACGGTGTCCGGGTGGGTCGACACCGTCCGAGACCAGAAGAAGGTGCAGTTCGTCGTGCTGCGCGACGAATCCGGCGCGGTGCAGCTTGTGAACCCGCGCACCACGGATGCCGACGGCATTGTCGTCGCCGACGAACCGGCCACCACCATCTCCACCCTGTCGCAGGGCAGCTTCGTCACCGTCACCGGTGAGCTCAAGCACGACGAGCGCGTCAAACTCGGCGGCATCGAAATCAAGCTCGCGACCCTCGAGGTCGTCACGGTCGCCATCCCCGAGACCCCGATCGCGGCCGACTCCAATCTGGACAAGCGCCTCGACTGGCGCTTCCTCGATCTGCGCCAGCCCAAGCAGAACCTGATCTTCCGTCTTCAGACCACGTTCGAGCACGCACTGCGCACGTACTGGATCGACAATGACTTCATCGAGCTGCACACCCCGAAGCTGATGGCCAGCGCGAGCGAGTCCCGCGCCGAGCTGTTCGAGGTGGAGTACTTCGATACCAAGGCCTACCTGGCGCAGAGCCCGCAGTTCTTCAAGCAGATGGCCCAGGCCGCCGGCTTCGGCAAAATCTTCGAGGTCGGACCAGCGTTCCGCGCCGACCCGTCGTTCACCAGCCGCCACTCCACCGAGTTCACCAGCGTCGACTCCGAGATCAGCTGGATCGACAGCCACGAAGACGTCATGCGGCTGCACGAAGAGTTGCTTGTCGCCGGATTCACGGCCGTCAAGGAGAAGCACGGCGACGAGGTCCTGGCCCTCTTCGGGGTCGAGGTCACCGTGCCCAGTACGCCGTTTCCGCGCATCCCGCTGGCCGAGGCCAAGGAGATCGTCAAGACCCGCGGCTACGAGGTCCCGCGCGAAGACGACGACATGGACCCCGAAGGCGAACGCCGGATCGCCGCCTACGTGCTCGAGACCTTCGGCCACGAGTTCGTCTTCCTCACCGACTACGCCTCAAGCATCCGGCCGTTCTACCACATGCGCCACGAAGGCGACGCGAGCATCACCAAGAGCTATGACCTGATCTTCAATGGCACCGAGATCTCCACTGGAGCGCAGCGCGAGCACCGCATCGACATTTTGGTCGAGCAGGCCAAGGAGAAGGGCGTCGACCCCGAGGAGATCGAGGGCTACCTCGACTTCTTCCGTTACGGCGTTCCGTCGCACGGCGGGTTCGGCATGGGCCTCGCGCGGGTACTCATGCTGATGCTGCACCAGGCCAGCATCCGCGAGGTCACCTACCTGTTCCGCGGCCCGACGCGCCTCGAGCCGTAGCCGAACGGTCAGACGACGACATCGACGGCCATCCTCGACGATACGACGGAACGGATGAAGGTTCCCGCCGCCTGGTGCGCGGGGTGGACCTGGTAGCGGTTGACGGCGTCCAGGTCGTCAAAGTCGGCGATCAGCACGACGTCCCAGTTGGTGCCGCCGGCGACGTCGAAATCCACCTGCAGGGAGCGGATCTCGTCGACGACGCCCACAAGCCCTTCCAGGCGGACCGCGATCCCGGCCGCGGCGGCGGCCTTCTGGGCCGGGTCGGCCGGGGCTAGTTGCCAGGAGACAATGTGCCGGATCATCGCACGGCCAAAAGCGCCGTGCGCAGCCGCAGTGGATCGATGCGCCAGTAATTGTGTACCTTGCCGTTGAGCAGGAGCACCGGGATGTCCTCGACGTACAGGGCGTGCAGCTCGGCGTCGTCGAGAATTGAACGCTCTTCGAGCACGATGTCGGGGGCGGACGGGTCGTCGGCGAGTTTGGTCACGACGCTGCCGACCAGATCCCGGGCGTCATCGCAGAGGTGACAACCGGGCTTGCCGATCAGGGTGAGGAGTGCAGTAGCCATTGCTCCAGCCTATGCTGGCTCGCCGACGCAACACGCAACTAGACTTGACCGCACACATGTCCGAAGACACCATCGCCCCCGCAATCGCGTTCTTCGACGTGGACAACACCCTCCTGCGCGGCGCCAGCCTGTACCACCTCGGAGTGGGTGCCTGGCGGCGACGACTGGTCACCGGCCGCGACCTGCTCTCCTTCGCCTGGAAGCAGGCCCGATTCCTCTACGTCGGCGAAAACAGGATGCACCTCGCGAGCATCCGGGAGCGCGCGCTGGAAGTGGTCGTCGGCTACAGCCGGGACGAACTCGTCGCGCTCAGCACGGAGATCTTCGACGCCCGCCTCTTGCCGCGACTCTGGCCGGAAACGGTCGCCGTCGCCCGTGCGCACCTCAAGGCCGGACGCGAGGTCTGGCTCGTCTCCGCAACCGCCCAAGAGGTGGCCGACGTCATCGCCGAACGGCTAGGCCTCACGGGCGCGGTCGGCACCCGGCTCGAGGCCGTCGACGGAATCTTCACCGGCCGCCTCACCGAGGGAGTCTGCCACGGTGCCAGCAAGGCCGTCGCCGCCAACGCCCAGGCAGAGCGCAGCGGCGTCGACCTGGCCGACTGCTGGGCCTACTCCGACTCCCACAACGACATTCCGTTGCTGGACCTGGTCGGCAATCCGGTGGTCGTGAATCCGGATGCCACCCTTCGCCGCTATGCCGCGGCCCGCCACTGGCCGGTGATGATCCTCAAGCGCCGAAGCATCAAGGCCGCCACCCGGACAAGCAAAAAGCGCTAGACCCCAAGGGCCTAGCGCTTACGCCGGTAGTTATTACGAACGGTTCAGAACCGTCTACTTCTTATTGCGACGCTGGTGGCGAGTCTTACGAAGAAGCTTGCGGTGCTTCTTCTTCGCCATACGCTTGCGTCGCTTCTTGATTACAGAACCCACACGGACCTCACAAAAGAATTGGTTTCGCCGCGGGATTCGCGACAGACACGGTAAATAGCAGTCTACCGGAAAAAGAACACTCTCCAACGCGGTGGTCGCATTCGTGCGTTCACACGCCGCCGACTAGTCGATTTTCCGCCACTTTCGGGGCTTGGCATCTTTGACCGCATGCGCCATTTGGTATGACGTCTCCGCGAACGCCTTTCCGATGGCGGCAGCAAATGCCCGCTGTTCCACCTTCAAGCCCTCGGTCTCCTCGGTCAGCTCCTCGACGGTGGCGTCGAAGTCGACACTGAGGAAGGGGATCAACCAGTCTTCGATCTCCTCGAGCGGAGCGTAGTCCAGGTGGTAATACCGGTGCTGACCGGCTTCTCTCACGCCCACAAGGCCCGCTTCACGCAGCACCTTCAGGTGCTTCGAGATGGTCGGCTGGCTGAGGCCGAGCTTGTCGACGATGTCAGACACGCTCAGCTCTCCACCGGTCGCGTTCGACTGGTTGTATCGCTCGAGGAGAATGCGTAGAATTTCGCGTCGGGTCGGATCCGCCACTACGCCGAAGATGTCTGCCATTCCCCAAGGCTAGTCATTCCCGGTGGGGATACCATGACGACAGCCGTTCGCGGCGGGCGAGTCGGAGGTTTCAGTGCAGACACGGGTGGCGGATTCCGCCTTTGCGCCGCGTCCCACGAGTTGGTATGCCTGGGTCCGGGACTCAGTGGACGGCCTCGTTCGCCGCTCGCCGTCCCGCTTCGCCATCCTCGTGTTCACGGCGCTGGTCATGGTGTTCACGCTGCTGTTCTCCCTGCCGATCGCATCCGCAGACCGCACGATCACGCCCCTGCACGACGCCCTCTTCACGGCGGTTTCTGTGATCTGCGTGACCGGCCTCGCGACGGTGGACATGGCGACGCACTGGTCCTCCTTCGGCAACGTCCTAGTTGTGGTCGGCGTCAATATCGGCGGCGTGGGCGTTCTGACCCTTGCCTCCCTGATGGGAATGGTGATCTCCCGGCGCCTGGGCCTGCGTGCCCGGCTGATGGCCGCCAGCGACACGAATCCCTCCCGAATCCACGCCGGACCGGTCAACGAGGGACAGGCCATTCGCCTGGGCGAGGTCGGCAACCTCCTCGTGACGGTCGCGATCAGCGCCTTCGTGATTGAGCTGATCGTGACCGCACTGCTCTTCCCGCGGATCCTGGCTGTCGGGACACCCACCGGCGAGGCTCTCTGGCAGAGCGTGTACTACTCCGCCATGGCGTTCACCAACAGCGGCTTCTCGCCCAACGTCGGAGGCCTCACGCCGTTCGCCAACGACTACTGGTTCCTCAGCGCCCTGATGCTGGGAGCCTTCCTCGGCAGCCTGGGCTTCCCGGTGATCTACGCCCTCGCCCGGGGCTGGTACCGCCCCAGGCGCTGGTCGCTGCACGTGAAACTGACCCTCTTCACGACGGTGGCGCTGCTCGTGGCCGGCGTCGCCGTGTACATCGTGCTCGAGTTCGACAACCCGAAGACGTTCGGTTCCCTGAACGTGGGCGACACGATCTTCCAGTCGCTCTTCATGTCGATGATGACCCGGTCCGGCGGCTTCGCGACCATCACCGTCAGCGACCTGCACGGGTCGAGCCTGCTCGTGACGGACATGCTGATGTTCATCGGCGGCGGGTCCGCGTCCACCGCCGGGGGCATCAAGGTGACGACCCTGGCCATCCTCTTCCTGGCGGCCGTCGCCGAGGCCAGTGGACGAAGCGAGATGGAGGCGTTCGGCCGCCGGATCCCCAGTGACATCCTGCGGCTCGCCGTCAGCGTGGTGCTGTGGGGTGCCACGACCGTGGCCGTGTCCAGCATTCTGATCCTGCAGATCTCCCAGGCGCCGTTGGACCTGGTGCTCTTTGACGTGATCTCCGCGTTCGCCACCTGCGGCCTGTCGACCGGGCTGACCGGCGATCTGCCTCCCGCCGGGGTGTACGTGCTGGCGGCGACCATGTTCATGGGCAGAATTGGTACAGTGACACTCGCGGCTGCCCTCGCCGCGAGCCAGAGCAGGCAGCTGTTCTCACGTCCGGAAGAGAGGCCCATCGTTGGCTGATCGCTTCAAACACGACGCACCGGTGCTCGTGATCGGCCTCGGCCGCTTCGGCGCGGCCACCGCGGGTCAGCTCGACCGTCTCGGCCGGGATGTGCTCGCCGTCGACGACAGCGCCTCCCTCGTGCAGAAATGGTCCGAGCGCGTCACGCACGCGGTGCAGGCCGACGCCACCTCCATCGAAGCGCTCCGCCAGATCGGCGCCCAGGACTTCTCGATCGCCGTCTGCGCCGTCGGTTCGTCCGTCGAGGCCAGTGTGCTGATCGCGGCGAACCTGGTCGACCTCGGGATCCCCCAGATCTGGGCGAAGGCGATCTCCAAGTCGCACGGCACGATCCTTGAGCGCATCGGCGTGAACCACGTCGTCTTCCCGGAGGCGGAGGCCGGCGAGCGCCTGGCGCATCTCGTGTCGGGACGACTGCTCGACTTCATCGAGTTCGACGACGACTTCGCCCTGGTCAAGATGATCCCGCCGAAGCCGATCCGGGGCCTGAACCTGACCGAATCCGGGCTGCGCCGCAAGTACAACGTCACCGTGGTCGGCGTGAAGAGCCCGGGCCGCCCCTTCACCTACGCCACCGAGAAGTCGGTCGTCACTGACCAAGACCTCATCATCGTCTCCGGCACCGAGTCCGACATCGAGCGGTTCGCGTCCCTGGAGTTCTAGGCGCCGGTGAGTTCTAGTGGCCGGCGAGTTCGCGGGCCCGGGCGAGTGCGGCATCCGTCGCCCGGTCGAACAGGTCCTTGATCCCACCCTTTTCCAGCTCCCACACGGCACGCTCGGTGGTGCCGCTCGGGCTTGTGACCTGGAGGCGCAGCTCCGTCGGGGACAGGTCGGATGCCGCCAGCAGGCTCGTCGCACCGAGGAAGGTGCCGTTCACCATGACCGCGGCCTCCTCCGGGGTGAAGCCCTTGGCGATCGCCGTGGCGGTGAGCTGCTCGATCAGGTAGAAAACGTAGGCCGGACCTGATCCGGAGATGGTGCTGAGGGCATCGAGCTTCTCCTCCGGCACGACCAGGACGTCGCCGACGGTGCCGAAGAGTTTCTTCGCGAGCTCGAGATCGGTGTCGCTGGACCGCGTGCCGGCGCTCAGCCCGGTGACGGCCTTGCCGACGAGGGCCGGCGTGTTCGGCATCGAGCGGATGACCGACACGGATTCGGGCAGCGACCCCTCGAACGTCGCAATGGTGACGCCGGCGGCGACACTGATGACGAGCGTGCCCGGTTCGAGACTGTCGGCGATCTCGGCCAGCAGGTCGAGGACCATGACGGGCTTCACGGCGACGATCACGATGCGCGCGCCGGCGACGGCCTTGCGGTTGGCCGTGGGCTCGTCGGCGGTGGCCCAGGCGGTGACGCCGGGGATTCCTGCGAGTTCGTCGGCCTTCGCCGTGGAGCGGTTGGTTGCCCGGATGCCGCCCTCAACGGTCACGTTAGGGTTCAGCAGCCCGGTCAGAACGGCCCTCGCCATCGATCCGGCGCCGAGGAACGCGATGGCGGGCAGTGTGGTGGTTGCAGTCGAAGTCATCCGACGAGTCTACTTTCGCCCCCTGTGCCGGGTCCGTCTGGCGTGCGTTCTAGGATTGCCCCATGAGCACTTCGGGCGGGAACAAGGCAATCGTGGCGGCACTCCTCCCCAATCTGGGGATCGCGATCACGAAATTCGTGGCCTGGGCATTCTCCGGTTCTTCCTCGATGCTCGCCGAGGGCGTGCACTCCCTGGCCGACTCCGGAAATCAGGTGCTTCTGCTCATCGGCGGTCGCAAGGCCAAGCAGGAAGCCGACAAGGAGCATCCGTTCGGCTACGGCCGGGAACGCTACGTCTACGCGTTCGTGGTGTCGATCATCCTGTACTCCGTCGGCGGCGTCTTCTCTCTTTACGAGGGTGTGCGGAAGCTGCAGGACCCGCACCCGCTCGACGTGCCGTGGCTGCCCATCGTGGTGCTGCTGGTCGCCATGGGCCTCGAGTCCTTCTCACTTCGCACCGCCATCCGGGAATCGAACCATGTGCGCGGCAACCAAAGCTGGGTACAGTTCGTGCGGCACGCGAAGGCGCCCGAGCTGCCCGTCGTGCTGCTCGAAGACGTCGCCGCCCTCGCCGGCCTGGTCTTCGCCTTCCTCGGCGTCGGCCTCACCATCATCACCGGCGAGCCCGTCTGGGATGCCATCGGCACCCTGTTCATCGGCATACTGCTCGTCCTGGTCGCCGTGGTCCTCGGCGTAGAGACCAAGAGCCTCCTCGTCGGCGAAGGCGCCGGTAAGAAGGATGCCGCGGCCATCCAGCGTGCCATCCTGGCCGGCCCGGAGACGCGCAAGATCATCCACCTCAAGACCCTGTACCTCGGCCCGGACGAACTGCTCGTCGCCGCCAAGATCGCCTTCGAGGCCGACAGCCATTTCTCCGAGGTGGCGGCGGGCATCAACACCGTCGAAACCCGCATCCGCGAGGCCGTGCCGGCGGCCCGCGTCATCTACCTCGAGCCGGATCTGTTCTTCGACCCCAACCGCCGCGCGCCACCCACCGACACCATCGTCATCAAAGGCACCGAGTGACCCGCACCGCGGTCGTCCTGCGCCACGATGACACGATCCACCTCGGCAACCTCGAACCGGTGCTGCGGGAGCACGGTTACTCCATTCGCTACGTCGACACGCTCCGGGAGGACGTGCGCGCCCTCGACCCGCGGGAAGCCGACCTGCTGGTCGTTCTCGGCGGCGAGATGGGAGTCTACGAGGCCGACGAGTTCCCCACGCTGCACGCCGAGATCGAGCTGCTCACGCAGCGGCTCGGCGCCTCTTTGCCCGTCTTCGGCGTGTGCCTGGGTGCGCAGCTGATGGCGAACGCTCTGGGCTCCCGCGTCTACCGTGGGCCGACGAACGAGATCGGCTACCGCTCCGTGGAGCCCACGGAGGCCGGGGCGACCTCCCCGCTGCGACACGTCAGCGGCGTCCCCGTCTTCCAATGGCATAGCGACACGTTCGACCTGCCCGACGGGGTGACACGGCTCGCCGGGTCCCCCCAGTACGGCAATGAGGCCTTCGGGATCGGAGACTGGGCGCTGGCCGTGCAGTTCCACCCGGAGGTCACCGAGGAGATGCACGAGGTGTGGCTGGAGGCCTCGGAGGCTGAGGTGTCCGCCGAGGGCTTCGACGTGGGCGACCTGCGCCGCGAACGCGAACGTTACTCCAACGGCATGCAGAGCGCTTCCCGGTCCATGTTCAGCGAATGGCTCGACGGGCTGGGTCCGCGAAGAACGCCCTGAGCAGTTCCCCACATTCGTCAGCGTCGACCTCGGCGTAGACCTCAGCGCGGTGATTGAGCCGGCGGTCACGCAGCACGTCATAGACCGATCCGGAGGCGCCCGCCTTCTCGTCCCACGCGCCGAAAACCACGACCGGCACCCGTGCGGCCAGGATCGCGCCCGCACACATCACGCAGGGCTCCAACGTCACCACCAGGGTGCAGCCGGTCAGGTGCCAGTCCCCCAGGGCCGCGGCAGCGTGACGGATGGCGACGATCTCGGCGTGGCCGGTGGGATCCTGCAGCGCTTCGCGCTCATTGCGTCCGCGGCCGATCACACGGCCGGACGGGTCCAGCACCACCGCACCGACGGGCACATCCCCCGTTTCGAGGGCAGCACGGGCCTCGCAGAGCGCGAGCCGCATCCATTCGCTGTGCCGGCGATCGACCTCGCCCATCTACGCTCCCTTCCCCGACTAGTAGATTGAGCCTATGCGAGTCCACGTAGCCGACCACCCCCTGATCACCCACAAACTCACGGTACTCCGAGACAAGAACACGCCGTCGCCGATCTTCCGGTCACTTGTCGAAGAGCTGATGACCCTCCTCGCCTATGAGGGGACCCGCGGCGTGCGAGTCGAGGACGTGACCGTGCAGACCCCGGTCTCCGAGGCCCGCGGCGTGCAGATCAGCGACCCCAAGCCGCTCGTCGTGCCGATCCTCCGCGCCGGCCTGGGCATGCTCGAGGGCATGGTCAAGCTGCTACCGACGGCAGAGGTCGGCTTCCTCGGCATGGCCCGCAACGAGGAGACCCTTCAGCCCACCACCTACGCGGAGCGCCTGCCCGACGACCTCTCCGACCGCCAGTGCTTCGTGCTCGACCCGATGCTCGCCACGGGCGGTTCGCTGATCGCAGCCATCCAGTTCCTCTTCGACCGCGGCGCCGTCGATGTCACGGCCATTTGCATCCTCGCCGCGCCTGAGGGGCTCGCCGCGGTCGAGGAGGCCCTCGAGGGCCGCGAAGTGACCATCGTTCTCGGTGCCGTCGACGACAAGCTTGACGAGCACGGTTACATCGTTCCCGGCCTCGGTGACGCCGGCGACCGCCTCTACGGAGTGGTCTAGCCCGAGCGAGCATCAATTCCGCGGGGCGGCGGACATTGCAGGTCCTGCGACATGCCCTGCGCCGTTGCCCCGCATATTCAAGAATCTTTGATCGAATTCGATTTGATCATGGATACTTTCATGGTTTCGCGATCCGCCATGGATCCTCCGATCCACCGCGGAGCCACCGAACGTGATGCGTGTCACACGGCGTCATCCTTGGTTACAGAATTGACACACGCCGTAACAGTGGGCTTTACTCGCAACTATGACAACGAGCGCACGCCCCCAGACCTCCTCCGAGGCCCCCGGGACTGCCGGCATGATGATGCCCGGCAGCTGCTGCGCGTGTTGCCGAATGTCCCGCTAGGCAGCGAACACCTCGCCGAGTTCCCGCCCCGCTGACTTCACGCGGCCGGCTGGTTGAACTTCGGAGCCCCTCTGGCTCCCTCCAGGCCTCTCACCGGCCGAATTTCTTCGAACCTGGAACCGCTCCTCAGCGTCGGGTTCACCTGCACTACCCCAGCCAAGGATCACTCTCATGTCGCTTGCCCACATTGACACCGCCCGCTCAGCCCAGGCCGCACGCCTCGAACGCCACGCCGCCCCGACGCCCGCCGCACCGCGCATCCGCGCCGTGCCCGAGGGCACGCAGGCCCGTGGCTTCGTTTTCTACGTCGGCATCGACGAGGCCACGGCCGCCGCGGCCGGGACCAGCCTGAGCCGCATCGTCGAGGCGCTCAAAGCCCTCACCGGAACTATCGCGCCGACGGCGGAGACTCATGCCGCGGTCGCACTGGCGCCCGCCGGAGCCGGTGGACGCGACGTCGACGTCGTGCGCCTCGCCCTGCAGGACCCGACTGCGCTGGCCCGGCACCGCACTGTGGCGGACGACCCCGACCGCGCACTCGGCGGCGTCGTGGTGGACATCTCCCGCAAGCGGGTCATCCTCGACGGCGAGACCGCGGCGCTCACCTACAAGGAATTCGAGCTGCTGCAGTACCTGGTGCTCCGCGAAGGCCGCACCATCGAGCGTGCCGAACTGATCGCCAAGCTGTGGAACGCCTCCGACGAGGAAGACGCGCCGAATGAGCGCACCATCGACGTGCACGTGCGTCGCCTGCGCGCCAAGCTCGGCCGCTACGAAGACATCGTGCGCACCGTGCGCGGGGTCGGCTACCGCTTCGACCGGCACGCTGATGTGTCGATCCGCCAATCGAGCACGCCGAGTCCGGACGTCTTCTAACGTCCAGCTTCCCGCTGTCTGATTCCCCCGGCCACGGGCGCTGAGGGTTCGCCGATCGGGGTTTCCGGGGCCATTCAGCGACTCGCCTCGAACGGATTCGACGGAGATTCTGGCCAAGTCGTCCCCGCAATACTCCGAAAAGCAGTTTCAGACCAGAATCTCCGTCGAATTGGTCCAACACCGGGCACGGCGCTCCGCCTGGGATGAACAGCATCCACAAATTGCGGTCGGTTCTGGCCTTCCGGGAGCGACGCCGCAAAACAATTCGACGGCGATGGCGTGACAGAGGGCCGGTCGTAGTAGCTACGACCAGCCCTCTTCCCTTGCACCAAGAGTGTCCTGCAATCACATTTCGCGTCTTCCGCCACAGCAAACGGTTGACGCACTTCGAATATATAACGAACGCGTAACGAAGCGCCACTTGTTTGTCATTCTTTTTTTTTGTACAAATCCCCACGAGTGGGGGAGGCGGCCCGATGCCGAGTCCCTATTCTTGGAGATCAAGGATGTGTGGAGGCAGCGTGACCGATCGAGCCGTGGCCGTGGCCGCCTGGGAATCACTGTTTCGTGCCCAGGTTGCCATTATGCGCAGCCTGGCCGCCGATTTTCCGGCGCATAACATCTCGTTCAACGAGTACGACGTGATGTTCAACCTGTCCCGGGCCGCCGGCCGGCGCCTGCGGCTCCGCGATTTGAATCGGCAGGTGCTGCTGACCCAGCCGAGCGTGAGCCGTCTGGTCGACCGGCTGGCCGCGCGGGGCTATGTGCGGAAGCACACCGACCCTACTGACGGCCGCGGCGCCCTGATCGAACTGACGGATGCCGGCTTCGACCTGTTCCGCCGGGTCGCTGTCCAGCACATGGGCACCATCACCGACCGCATCGGCGACACGCTCGGCACCGACGAGCTCCTGCAACTCACCGCCCTCTGCGATCGCCTGCATGGCGCGGACTGACCTGCGCCGCCCAGGTTGCGCCGCCTTGACGGAACCCGGCGCGCCGCCTCTCTCTGCCCTGTGCAGGGCGCGCGAGCGGGCGTACGGTAATCCGCGAGGAGGTGATTCCTATGCATGCAGCGCAGGGAGACCGGGTCGTCATCCGAGGAAAAGACGGTGGAAGCACCGGACCGGCACGGTGACATCGTGGAGGTTCGCGGGCTTGACGGCGAACCTCCCTACCTCGTGCGGTTCAGCGAAGGCCATGAGAGCATCCTGTTCCCCGGCACGGACTTCATGATCGAGCACATCGAACCTCGCAGCACAGGATGCCGGAGGGTGCGGCACACGCATCCGGCCAGGTCAAGGGCGTACTGCGCCGACATCACCTGAGTCAACTTCGAAACACGCGTTGCAGATCGTGGCGGGTACAAGATCAGGAGCTTCAGCCATGTGAATCACGTGTCCTTTTTGCCACTCGATAGCTCGCCTGACGCCGAACCTGGCGCACGCCGCGCACCGCGCCCTGCCCGTCTACGTGCTGACCTGCTTCGGCTGTGATCGCACCAATATGCGCCGCGAGTCGGCGCATCTGCCTCGGCCGGACCTGGCCGTTCGCTGATCCGGCGGCCGTCACTCCTCGGTCAGCGGGCGTCGAGGCGGCCGATCAGCTTGTAGGTCGCTGTCATGGCGCCGCCGAGCACGGCCGGTATACCGCCGCCGGGGTGCACCGATGCCCCCACCCGCCACAGCCACGGGCGTGCCCGGCTGGTGTACCCGGGGCGATGGAAAGGCCCGCTCTGCCAGAGCGGGTTGGTGGCGCCGTAGAGCGCACCCCCGGTGGAGCCCCAGCCAGCGAAGTACCGCGGATCAAGCACGACGTGATCACGGAACAGCTCGCTGATCGGCCGGTCCAGGCCCACGGCGGCGCTGACCCGCGCGACCTCACGCGCCACCCACGGGCTGTCAAGGTCATAGCGGTGGCCGTCAGCGGGCGCGGTGAGGAGCACCGCCACTGTGGCCCGGTCGTTGGCATAGACCTCGTGCGGCCGGTAATAGTTCAGGAAGGCCATCGTCTGCTCGGGCACAGCCCCGGCATCGAGACTGCGGTGCAGGGCGGCCGGGTCGTCGGGCAACACGACGGAATGAGTGGCGGTGCCCTCCGGCAACGAGGTCTCAAGCACGGCATAGATGGCCACGCCGGAGCAGGACAGCTTCCGTGGCCGGACCGGCGGCACGCCGAGCAGCCCGTCGAGCACCCCACGGTCGAGCCCGCTCACGATCACGTCGGCCGGATGCGTCGCCGTGGCCGTGGTCACGAGCCCTTTCGACACGGCTGTGACGGGCTCGCTAATGCGCACGACCGCGCCGGCGTTCAACGCGAGCCGGTGCAATGCGAGCGGCAGCTCGTTCACACCGCCCTCGGGAACCCACACGCCGTCCCTGGCCATGATCGCCGGCATGCTCGCGTACAGTGCGAGGGTCCGCCGGGGAGAGACACCGGCATTGAGGGTGTGGATGGCGATAACCTCACGCAGGCCTTCGGGCATCCAGCTCAGGCCGTCGAGAAAGCTGCGCGTGGTCAGGCGGGTGCCGTAGAGCCGAAACACGTTGCGTACGGCCGGCAGCGATGCCGGATCGGCCGGGTCGGCGGTCAGCATGCTCGTGAGTTGAGGCCCGAGGCCACCGTGTTCTTTTTCGAACCGGGTCCAGGCCTCGTGCCACGGGTGACCGGCGGGCACCGGCAGGACGGCGTCCGCTCCCCGGTAGAAGTACCGGCCCACCTCAGGCAGTCTCCGCAACGTCACCGCGGCCACCGCGGCGGCTTCGGCGGGAACAGAGCGGCGGGCGCCGAGCGCGTCGTAGCGGGCCAGCAGCTCCTCCCAGACCAGAGGGAAGGTGACCAGCGCCGGTCCGGTGTCCACGTGCTGCCCGTCGATTTCGAGTCGTCGGCTCTTGCCACCGATCCAGTCGGAGCCCTCCAGCACCGTCACCGAATGGCCGGCGCGGGCCAGCAGCGCGGCGGCCGTGAGCCCACCGACTCCCGCGCCGAGCACGACGATGCGCTGCGGGGTCAGGTTCGTCTTCCTGCGGGACCGTGTCATAGGAGCTCCTTGAGCAAAAAAACTGCCACGAGCTGGGCCCCGGCGACGGAACCTGCGACGTAGGGGAACGCAATCGAGTAGCGGTACATTCGGCGGGCCGTCATCGGCGTGGGGCTGCGCCCCAGCGACCCCACCAGCCAGCCGGCGATGAGCGCATTCACCATGGCGACCGGCCAGTTGATCAGCGCAAAACCCACGGTGGACAGGGCCCACCACGCGCCGCTCCACACCACGGCGCCGCGCGCGCCGAGATGAACGGCAGTGGTTCGAATTCCGGCTGCACGGTCCTCGTCGATGTCCTGCACCGCGTCGTAGGTGTGCTTGGCCACACTCCACGCCATCAGTCCGATCGCCGTCGCCCAGACCGGTGACTCGCCGAGGGCGAGAGGCACGAAGACCAGCGGGAAAGCGTAGGCGGCGTTACTGAGCGAGTCGAGGTAGCGCCGGGCTTTGAAACGCAGCGGGGGTGCCGAGTAGAAGATGAAGATCACGATGTACGCGGCGATCCAGGCGAGCGCCGCCGCCGGCAACGTAGCGAGGAAATACGCCACGAAAGGCGCGTTGGTCAGCACGACTCCGAGCACGATGGCGCGGGTTTCCGAGCCGACGATGCGGGCCCCCTCGAGGCCACCCTTGCGGGCGTTCCGGGCATCCGTTTCCTGGTCGAAAATGTCGTTCACACCGTAGATCAGCAAGTTGAACGGCAGCGTCACCCAGAGGAGCAGCGGAACAATCTCCCACCGCCACAAATCTCCGACCAGCCACATGGCGATGACCGTGGTTCCGATGGTGTTGACCCAGAGCACCGGTCGGGAGATCTGAACCAGGCGGGTGAGCACTTTCTCACTCTATCGCTGCGAGAGACCGCGTTTTTTCGGGTGCCGACGCCCGTGAATTTCGGACAAACAGGAAACCCCCGCAATCTGCTGAATGCGGGGGTCCAGATGTGCGCCCGAAGGGATTCGAACCCCCAACCTTCTGATCCGTAGTCAGATGCTCTATCCGTTGAGCTACGAGCGCAGGCTGTCTCGAAGCTAAGCGCCCCATGACAACTTGAAAACTATAACAGCTATTCGGGGTGCTCTGGTGCGGAAACCGGGACCGGAGTGCGAATTCCGAGCCAGGAGACCAGCCCACCTGCGAACATCAGGCCCGCGACGACGACCATCACGCGCTGGAATCCGGCAACGTCGAGCGTCGCTCCGATGATCGTCCCAGCCAGGGCGATCGCGACCAGGCCGGCCACCCGGGACACGGCATTGTTGATGGCCGAACCGATCCCGGCCTGCTCGGACCGGATGGACCCGAGCACCGCGGAGGTCAGCGGAGCCACGGTGATGGCCAGGCCGAGGCCGATCACGACGACGGCCGGCACGACCTGCGACCAGAGCGCGATCGGCGGCACCGCCCCGAGTAGCAGCAAGAATCCGGCTCCTGCCACCATCGGGCCCACGGTCATAAACGCGCGCGGTCCGTAGCGACCGGCCAGGGTGCCGAACAGTGTCGCGAAGAGCAGCAGCATGAGCGTCGCCGGGATGCCGGCGAAACCGGCCGCGGTCGCCGAGAAGCCGCCAACCTGCTGCAAATAGACCGTGAAGACGAAGAAGCCGAGGCTGAGCGCCGCGTAGACGCCGACCGTGGCGAGGTTCCCGACGCCGAAATTGCGGATCGTGAACAGGCTCAGGGGCATCATCGGATGCGGCGCGCGCGCCTCCCACCAGACGAACCCCGCCAAGGCCAGCAGCCCGACGACGAGCGGCACGAACACGACCGGGCTGGCCCAGCCCAGCCGCCCCTGCTCGATCAGGGCGAAGACCGGCCCGCCCAGCCCGAGCGCGGCCAGGCTGGCGCCCCACGCGTCGATGGGGGCCGCCGGACGGGTGCGCACCGGCTCGTCCAGGCCGGCCAGCAGCACCAGGGTAACCACGATGGGGATCACGTTGAGCCCGAAGATGAGGCGCCAGCTGAACGTGTCCACCAGGATGCCGCCGAGCACCGGGCCCATGATGCCCGCGATGCCCGTCCAGCCGGTCCAGGCCCCGATCGCTCGCCCCTGTGCCGCCCCGGAGAAGGTGGAGGTGATCAGCGCCAGAGAACTCGGCACGAGCAGGGCCGCCGCCATCCCCTGCAGCACCCGGGCGAGCACGAGCGCGCTCCCCCACGGTGCCACCGCGCAGGCCAGCGAGGCGATCCCGAACCAGATCAGTCCGATGCGGAGCACCCGCACCCGGCCGAACGTGTCCGAGAGCGACCCCGCCACGAGGATCAGGGCGCCCAACGAGAGCAGATAGCCGTCGACCACCCACTGCGCCAGCACCAGGCCGCCGCCGAGTTCCCGCGAAATCGCCGGCAGCGCGACCGTGACGATGGAGCCGTCCAGGAACGCCACGAACGACGCCAGAATGGCCACGATCAGAACCCGATGCTCTCTGGAAATCACTCTCCCAGTTAACCCGATTCGCGGCCCGATCGAAGGCCCGATCCGGAGGGCGCGGGCTCCGGTGTGGCCCTAGACGAGGTCTGGGGCCGGTGCAAAACTGACACCATGACCGCGACCCGCAACACCCAGGCATCCTTCGAATACGCCGGCCTTCGGGCCCTGTTCATCAATTGCACCCTTAAGCGAAGCCCCGAAATCAGCCACACACAGGGCCTGATGAACCTCAGCATCAACCTGATGCACGAGCAGGGCGTCCACGTCGAGAACATCCGGGCCATCGACCACGACATCGCCTCGGGCGTCTACCCCGACATGACCGAACACGGCTGGGCGACGGATGCCTGGCCCGCTCTGTTCGACAAGGTGCGCGCCTCCGACATCGTCGTGATCGGCGGGCCGATCTGGCTCGGCGACAACGGCTCGGTCACCAAGCGCGTGATCGAACGGCTCTATGCCATGTCGGGGGAGCTGAACGACAAGGGTCAGTACGTCTACTACGGCAAGGTGGGCGGGGCCGTCATCACCGGCAACGAGGACGGCGTGAAGCACTGCGCGTCGAACGTGCTCTATAGCTTGCAGCACATCGGCTTCACGATTCCGCCGACGGCCGACGTCGGCTGGATCGGCGCGATCGGTCCGGGCCCGAGCTACCTGGACCCGGATTCCGGGGGGCCGGAGAGCGACTTCACGAACCGCAACGTGACCTTTATGACCTGGAACCTGATGCACCTGGCGGCGATGCTGAAGGCAAACGGCGGCATCCCCGCCTACGGGAACCTCCGCGAGGAGTGGGACGAGGGCGAGCGGTTCGGATTCCAGCCGAACCCGGAGTACCGATAGCGGCGTCGACGCGCCCGAAGTGAGGACGCCACGACCGCGACCCTGCGCGAGGTGGCGCCGGTGGCCCCGTGGGAGGGCGTGCGAGACGCCTCTCGTGCTTCGGCCGGCGTCGGCGTCGCGGAGGCGGCTGGGCCGCCCGGTGATGGTCTTCATCCACGGCGGTGGCTACAGCGTGGGCTCCTCGCAGGATTCACCAGCCGAGGGGAAAGTTTCGTGCGCACCGGGCGGGTGGTCTACGTCAGTTTCAACTACCGGCTGGGTGCCCTCGGCTACCTCGACTTCTCCCGGTATTCGACACCGGAGCGGCCCCTCGAGAGCAATCTCGGGCTGCGCGACCAGGTGGCCGCCCTCTGGTGGGTGCACGACAACATCCGTGCCTTTAGGGGGAATCCCCACAACGTGACCGTGTTCGGGGAATCGGCCGGCGCCAACGCGGTGCTCCATCTGATGGCGACGCCCTCCGCAGCGGGGCTGTTCACCCGCACCATCGCGCAGAGTCCCTCGACCAGCGCGTCGTTCTCGCACTCACTGACCGACGGCTGGGCCGCCGAGTTCGTGGCGGAGCTGCGCTCCCAGCGGCCGGACGCCTCCGCCCTGTCGCCGAACGAGCTGCTGACCACCGCCGCGATAGCCGACCTGACCCAGGCGGCCGTGGCGCTGCAGGCGCGCACGCCGGATGCCAACCCGGGCACCTTCTGCATGATCCCGGTGATCGACGGGCATTTCCTGCCCGAGCGGCCGCTCGACGCCTTCCGACACGGGACCGCGCACCGGGTGCCGCTGATCATCGGTACCAACGAGCGGGAGGGGTCGCTGTTCCGGGGCCGGGTGGACATCCTGCCGAAGTCGCCGACGCGTATCGCGGCCATCTTCGACCACGCCCCGGTGAGCTCGCACGACGCGATGCGCTCCGTCTACGCGAGCCTGCCGGCAAAACGGTCGTCGTCGGACTTCGGTGGGGATTTCGTGTTCTGGTACCCGAGCCTTCAGATCGGCGACTTTCACTCCCGGGTCGCTCCGGTCTATACGTACCGGTTCGACCTGGCCCCGCGGCTTACGCACATGCTGGGCATCGGCGCCACACACGGAATCGAGCTGTTCGCCCTGTTCGACCACGTCGACGGCCCCACGGCCCGGGCCATGAGCCTGCTCCGCGGTCGAGAACTCTTCATCAACGCGGGCGAACGGATGCGCCTGCGCTGGCTGCGCTTCGCCTGCACCGGGCGGCCCGACGACACCTGGCCGACCTACTCGGAAACGGACCGGCTGACTCTGATCATCGACGAGGTCGATCGCATCGAATCGGATCCGCGCGCTGAGCGGCGGGCGGTCTGGCAGGAGTTCCTGCCGAACTTCTAGCGGGTAGCGGCGGTGGAGCCCAGTGGCGTGATCCGCGGTTGAGCTCCCCGCCACTCCTGCGCTGACCGAATTACTTTCTACATTCGTGCGGAATCTCTTGACTGCAGATTAGTACACAGATACGATTAGGGCATGGCTGGGGCCCCCACTCCGTACCACCCCACCGCCTCACCGCAGGCGGTGCTCTCGC
>NZ_SOFT01000018.1:0-23531 GCF_004402645.1 Cryobacterium sp. TMT2-42-4 | reverse complement strand
GCTGCGACCCGAAGATCCTCGCCACCCCCGACACAGCCTGGATCAACAAGCCAACCGAAGCTCAAAACGTGGAGCCGAAACTAGCCGCCTAAACTCACGCTGGCCTCATTCACCTTGACAAATTCCGGGCCGGCAGGTGGGGACCGGTACCTCAGGGATTAGGTCTACACGTGTTTGAAAAGCGCTGGGTGCTCATCATCAGCTAGGTCCAAAGACGTCGCCTCGTCCAAACTGAACCGGCTTGAAGCGTCGTGTCCATCGGGCGCCGCATTGACGATGTTGCCGGCCCACCCGTTGACCCTCCACGCCTCCAGGAGGGCGTCAGCTGTTCGACGCGTTAGCAAAGCGTTTCCATCAGGTGGGGTGATCTCCACGCCCAATTCTGCTCGACGTTCTCTCACGAGAGCCTGTCGACTACTCTCGCCTGGTTTGACGTGACCTCCCGGCAGGTCCCAGACATCGGGGAACCACGCTTTCGATGGTGATCGGTGTACGAGGAAAACGTGCCCCGGGCGTACGAGCAATCCGCACGACACATGATGCGTCATGTGTTCATCCATGGCACGAGCCAACGGACAGCCCATCCGTTGAGATCACAGGACCGCCGCTCAGGAGCGGAACGTCTACATGGCTTCTCCTAAACTCGGACCAATGACTGGCAATGTGGTTCGGGATGCATACGCCGGTCGGGCGAAGGAATACACGGCGCTGCTCGGATCGATGGCTCACACGCACGAAGCCGATCAGCGGCTTGTCGCCCAGTGGGCGCGCGACCTGCAGGGCGCGGTCATCGACGCGGGGTGCGGTCCTGGACATTGGACCGATTTCCTCAAGCAGCGTGGTGTCGATGTGGAGGGTGTCGATCAAGTTCAGGCGTTCATCGGGCGAGCGAGGATAAGATTCCCGACGGTCCCGTTTCGAGTCGCATCACTGTGCGATCTCGAGGTCCGAGACGGATACACAGCTGCAATTCTTGCGTGGTATTCCGTTATCCACCTTGCCCCGAGTGACTTGCCGGCGGTTTTGCGCGAGTTCGCCCGCTGTATTGTTCCTGGAGGCAGCCTCCTCCTCGGTTTCTTCGCGGGCGACACCGTCGAGCCGTTTCCACACGCCGTTACGACCGCCTACTTCTGGCCGATCGGAGAGATGAGCACGCAGCTCGAGGCCGCAGGGTTTCACGTTCACGCGGTGAACACCCGAACCGATCCGGGCAAGCGGTCCCACGCCGCGATCATCGCCCATCGATTAGATGGTTCAGTGCCCTCAGAAGCTCCGTGCTAGCCACAAGCTCCGGCGCCGATTCGTCCAAGGAACTTCAAAGATCTAAATCTGAGCAGCCTGTGTCAGGGGCCAAACCCTGACCGGGTACTGTAAACCGACTAAGTCCTTCGCTGGCCCTCAAGAATCGGAATTTACGCCAGTTCTTTCCGGAACCAGTGGTTCGCGTATGGGTCCGTGTTGTGCGGCGCTCCTTCGATGTAGCCAAGGGACGCGTACAGGCTTCGCGCTTCGACGAGGTCCGTGCGTGTGTCCAACTGCAATGCATCGAGTCCTAATTCGCGGGATTCGCGTTCCAGTTCCTTCATGAGAAGGCGTCCGACGCCCAAACCCCGTGCCGCCGGTTCCACGAAGACTCGGGTTACCTCGCCGATGTCGCAGGGGCGCAGCCGCATTCCTGCACAGCCGAGAACGGTGGCTCCTTGGCGGGCCAGCAGAAGGATGCCCAGCGGTGCGACCAGGTCGTCACTGGGGTATCCGGCCTGGGCGTCCAGGGTCTCCTGTCGAGAGGCGGGGCGCCCGTGGTAGCGACTCACAATGTCCTCATAGTACCGATGTGACACCACCTTGGCTTCAGCAGACGTCGGTGATGTCGCAAAGACAAGGATCGGCATCGTTGAAGTCATGCGTTCCACAGTAGTTCTCGAGCCACCGTCCAAGCGTGAGCCTGCTCCTACAGGGCGGCGTCCGGCTGCTGTTAGCGGGTGCCAGGCCCGGCGAGCCTGCGGCCCAGAGACGCTTGGAATCGGATCAAGTATCCATCCGGGTCCTGCACCAGGAACTGGGTAACGCCGGCCTCGGTCGTGCCGGTCCGGTACCACTTCGTCTCCGGCTCCATGAAGTGGGCCTAGCTCGCGCCCTCAAGAGCACTTAACAGTGGTTGTATCGACGCCACAGTGATCTGTAAGTTGATCCCGCGGCCGAGAGGCGGCTCCAGCGGGGCAGGTATCCAGTTCCGTCCTGATCCTCTTTGTTCGAGCATGATGTGCGCCGTGCCGCTGGTGATGTAGGCAGACCCCGCGTCGGGGCGGTCGTAGAGCACCACGAATTCGCAAAGGCGGCACCAGAAATCCAGGCTCGCCTCGAGAGAGGTGATCAGTAGCTCTGGGACTAGGGCCGGCCCTGGGGTGCTGTCCGCGTCTGGCACGACTTCGGTTTGAAGCGAGATTTCTACCTCGCGGACGTGGGCCGATGCCGCTGGGACAAGGATCGGCACCGTAGGCATCATGCGGTGCACCTTACGCCGGGCGGATGTCTCGCGGTTTGGCCCTCGAAACCGACCATGATCAGCATCAGGGCATCCGATGCATGTCGTTCTGGTCGTACCTGCAGGAAGGATGCGTTCTCATTGTCGAGGGACAGGACCGGCATGCTACCCGCCGATCGCGAGCGGTCTTTGGAAAGCGAAGCTCACGGTTTCCGAGGTGCCTTAGTGTCAAACCATGGATCTCTCTGTACCGCGCACGCTCACAGGTGCGCTCGTGACCCTTGAACCGCTCTCTCTGGATCATGTGGGTGATTTGTGTGTGGCGGCGGACGAGGATGAACTCTGGCGTGCTTGGTACACCGCGGTACCGCACCCCGAGTCGATGGCTGGAGAGGTTGCCCGCCGGCTCAGTCTTCACGCACAGGGGCTTGTCCTGCCCTGGGCCACCCGGCTTACATCAACGGGACGGATAGTCGGCATGACGACCTTCATGAATCCGAACGCCGCTGCCCCGCGAGTGGAAATTGGATCGACGTGGCTGGCCAGAAGCGCTCAGGGCACAGGGGTGAATCGAGAGGCCAAGCTTTTGCAGCTGGGCTACGCCTTCGACGACTTGCACTGCATTGCGGTGGAATTTCGCACTCACTGGCACAACCGCCAATCGAGAAAAGCGATTGCGGCATTGGGCGCGAAGCAGGACGGGGTACTTCGCAGCGACTCCGTCGGACCAGACGGTGCCCTTCGGGACACCGTCGTATTTTCAATTATTCAAAGTGAGTGGCCCGCCGTTCGGGTCGGTCTCCGACACTCCCTGGCAATGGGCGGATTCTCCGCAGAATAGTTGCGCGATGGCAGAGACCGCCTCACCAGCTTGGATTCGTCTCCATCCCCGAACCTCACTCGATTCCGCTCGACGTTAGCGAAAGCGCTCCTCGTCGAACTGCTGAGTGCCGCCTTACATGGTCCATGCTGCGACAAACGGCATCAGGCCTCAATTGTGGCGACGCGAACGCCCTCGGCGGTCGGAAGAAGCACCCTGATGCCTGGGTAGTAATCGAAAAGGACCTGCCTGTCACGCCCGCACGGGCCGACAACGCCGCGTCCGTGATTGCCAACAGCGACGATTGTCTTGATTTCTCGGCCGCCCTGTGCACGCGCCGCGCCCAGTGCATCCAGCTCGGCGCACGGACCGCCGGTGAAGTGGAACAGATGCACCCCAGCGAACATACGGCCGTCGGCGTCTCGAACTGCCGCGCCCATAGTGTGTGCACCATCTTCATCGGCTCCGGCATCCGTGTTCGCGTCGATGACCTCTCTTGCGAGCTCAACGAGCTCAAGGTCTTCGGCCGTCGGCACTGCGAGTTCAGCGTTTGGGAGCATGAGGGTGATCCTACGGATCGAACCGGATCCAATTCCCGGCTACCCTGTCCGCAAGCCGGATCCTTTGGGACTCAAATTCAGCCGTCAGGCCATTCGGTCTCGCGAGTGCAGCTGGGGTCTCATTGTGGAACGCCCTACGGCACAGGGTCGCGAGCCTCGGCACGTAAAATCACCCCATGACTGACCACGGAGAATTCCAGATTGCTGAGTACGGTTTTCCGGGCCCACTTCGGGATCGGCTGGTCGCCTCAATCCTGGCCGGCACAAAGACATCGACAAGCTCGACCCGCGTGGAGTACTCGATAGAGGACGAACCGTTGCCGGTCATCGGGAACACGCAGACGGTCGTTGATTCACACAATTTCGCCGTGGCGACCATTCAGACAGTTGGGGTCGAGATTGTCCGACTCGCTGACGTCGGCCTCGAGCATGCGCACAACGAGGGCGAAGGATTCGTCTCCGTAGCAGCCTGGCGCCGCGGTCACGAAGCCTTCTGGCACAGCACGGAGATGCGGGCCTTCCTCAACAGCCCAACCTTCACAGTCGATGACGACACGCTCGTCGTGCTGGAGCGGTTCCAATTGATTGAGGCGCTCGGCCAAGCAAACCGATAGCCCTCAAACCGGCAGCCCGACGCCGTGCGGGCGATTACTCGTGAACGTTGGCTTCTGGTGTGCTGAGTTTGCTCACGGGTCGGATCAGCGCCACGCGCGGCCAGGCTTCGAGCCCTCGCGCAGCTTCTGAATCCATTCGAGCGCTCATCGTCGGGCCCCAGTCACGTGGCAAAAAAGCACGGAAGCCGAGGCGCTCGTAGTATGGCGCGTTCCACGGAACGTCTCGGAATGTGGTCAGTGTCACAGCGGGGAGTTCGCGTTCCCGTGCCCAAGAGTCAGCCAGGACAATCAGTTGCGCTCCGATGCGCTGACACGCGTGCTCCGGGTGGACCGTGACCTGCTCAATATGGGCAGCTCCGTCCACCTGCTCGAGGAGCACGTAGGCGACGATCACACCGTCGACCAGCCATACAAACGCTCCATGGTCCGTGACGAAGTGCTGGAAATCCTGCCTGTTGATCGGTTGATCATCGGCGACTATCGCCATGTTGATGTTGCGGAACATTTCGCCAGCGGCTCGCTCGATCTCGGTGATCCGGAAGTGGTCCTCGAGACTGGAAAGACGTCGCACCTTTCGATCCTCCCACTCCAGCTCAGGACCTACCCGCAGGTCGAACCTCCATCGAGACGGTCCGGGTCTGATTCTTCAGAGCGATGCGTGCCAGGTTCGTCGAGTGGCGAGCCGGGCGGTCAGGAAGAGCGCAACGCCAATGACTCCGAGGATCGCGGCGAACGTGATTCCCCAGTCCCACACGCTCGACTGGGTATGCACAAGGAGAAGTTCGCGGTCGCTCGTGAAATAGGAGCATCGGACCCCGACGGGAAAGAACGAAAATGCACCGTTCGCGGTCCAGCCTGCCGATGGCAGAGCCAGATTGCCTAGCTCGGGATTCTGATAGCAGGATTCACCGATACCCGCATGTGAGATGAACGCGAACTGCAGCGCAGCCAGGGCCATGAGGGCCATGGACGGAATGCCGAGGATCCACGACCGCGCAGTCACGGCGAGGAGCACGGGGAAAGTCGGTCTTTGCAGTTGCATTCGCACCCCCCCCCTCCTTAACGAAGTACGTGCTTCCCGACACCGGGTAAGCGGTTGAAGACTGGAAGGAAGAAATCGCCGGCCTACAGAGTCAAGGCCCGTAGCCGAACCCTACGCGGGGCGCCTCCCGCCCACTACCTTCCTGGGCCAGTGCCTCCCTGACCTTTTGTTGATTTGTTTGCTTCAAGAATCGCGCTCCTGCGCCGTCCCCAGCGAATGACGAGCGCCAGAGCCACGATGATCCCACCCACAAGGAAAACCTGAACGACTACCCAAAAGTTCCACCAAGACAAAGAACCGAATTCCATCTCGACCATCCCTCGGCTCGCGGGCATTCGATTGCCCTTTCTAGCGCGAGCCTACGACCCGGTGGCGGCCCCGGGCAACGCGCTGCCGATTGCAAGCCAGGGGAAGCGTCTCGCGCAAAAGGCCAGGGCGCTACCCGCCCAAGGACACCTTGTGGCTTGATTTCGCAAACCGATAGGTTTGCCTCAATCAGGGGAGAAAAATGGCCGGCAAATGGACGTTTGTGTGGCTAGTCGCAGTGTCGGCGACGGTATTCACCCTGATGGGCTGTTCACCGGCCGAGGGCTTCTCCGACCTGCGTAGTACGCCCAGCGCTGAGGATGCCGTCCCTAGTGGCCTTCCTGATTACGCATTAGAGGATTTCGACGCCGACAGCCTGCGGTTTGTCAGTGCCGTTGACGAAACGCGGCTGTACTTGGCACGAGGGCGCGACTTCCCGGTCTGCCTGCTCGCCTATAGGACGGCCACCGACTGGCAAGGCGCGTGCGGCCAGAGTATGACGACCATGAAGTCGCCAGGATTTGAAGTCATGGTTGTGCAGGATGGCATGCCCAATCGAGAGGGCTGGAGCAAAGCAGGCGAGAACCTCCGCATCAAGGACCAGTAGGTCCAGTGTCACCGAAAGAGAACCTTCGCCGGGACGTGGTTCCCTGGGGACGGTTCAGCTGGTGGGCTGGCCTGCCCGCCAGGTGCGTGCATGGGTCAGTATCTGCTGGATGACGGCACTCTTGGCATCGGCGTAGTGGCTCATGTCGCTCCAGGTGTTCGCCGCGAGCATCCGCTTCGTGGATTCGTAGAGTGCACGGTCTGCAGCGCTGACCCGGAGCCAGTCGCGGAGGTCGAGGTAGTCGATCTGCTCAGTGGTCTCTGGCGGAAGAACGTGTACGTGGAAGTCCAACTCCGCCGTGCGGAGCATCCGGTGGCCGTGTTCTCGGACACGGAGCCGCAACCCGATGGATTCCATTGGCACAAGGTAGGACTCTTCGTCGTCGATGTCGGCCACGACAAGCAGCATGTCGATCACCGGTTTCGCAGCCAGTCCAGGGACTGCGGTCGAACCAATGTGTTCGACCGACAGCGCAGCTGGGCCCAAGGAGTCCTGGATCTTTTGAGCCATGGAAGTTGCCTTCGAGGGCCATGTGTCGTCGTAATCGAAGATGACGATCGCCCGTTGCTCAGGACCACCGCTCAGGATGGTGTCGAGTTCCGTGTCTCTTGCCTGGTCCATCCAGAGAGTCTGGCACGACAGGCTCGGCCGTCCAGGCCTGACGGAAGTCCCTCAGCAGCGGAACCGTGACCGCGTCACGCAGTCACCAGGTGAAACGTCGCTATGTCCACGACGGTTTATCCCTCAGACGGTGAGATCTGCCCAAACGAAGTTTGTGGTCTCGCCCGATCCCCAATCTTGACGAGGAATCGCTTAGGCGGCTGATGCCAACGGGCGCGCGCCGGTCACGGGCCAGCCCTCGCGGTAGTGAGCTTCCTTGATGACCCTGAGCGACGCAAAGTCTTACGCATCGCGATGTTGTCTTCGCGGGTCTGCCCCTCGAATCGATTGCCATCGCTTGAATACATCGGCGGTGAGGGCCTGCAGAATGGGCGCGCCCAACCCGCGGCCCCGAGCGTTCGCGGATAGCCGCAGGTCGAACAAGGGTGCGTCGTCGAGGAGGTCTTCGAGGATCACGAGGCCTACGCGCCCTTCGGATTCCGACTGGACCCAGAAGCTCGCGTGATCGGGGCCGCCACATGCTCCCTCGGAGGTCTTTCGCTCGAGATCCGTGCGGGACGGTCTGGCGTTCACGTGGAAGGGGAACTCGTCAGACATCATGAACTGCATCAGTGCAGCGTGGTCAGCTGGCAGGTCGAGCGCGGTAAACGTGATGTCCAGGCTGCTGTCTCCTCAGTGATCGCGTGAGAGGGTACCGTTTGGGCTGAATCGAGCCCGTTCAAGCTGGGCCCGATGTCGTCAATGACTCGATCTACCCATTCGAACCGATCGAGCTGTTGATCTGGAGGGGAAAGAACCAGACGACAGCGGTCGACTCCTCCGTTTCGAGGACTGGCAGTTCCTCGGCAAGGCGGCAGAGGTAGGCGGTCGTAAGGTAGCTCACGACGTCACCGTTCGGATACTCGTTCGTCAAGTCGACCGGCGTAACCTTCGATTCTGCATCTGGCGTCGTGACCAACAATCGATCCGCGATAAACAAAAGCGAACCTTGGGGAGCAGCCCGGGGCCACTCCGCCCACAGCTACGTCGGGAGACAGGCCCCAGCTTTTTGCCGTGTAGGAGCTTCGGATGTCCCGTGAGAGGTCGCTCAGTCGTAATTCGTTCAGGGCCGCTGTGAGATCGGTAATCTGCATACCTGATCGGTATTGGACCCGGCATTTGGATACTCGCTAATTGATTGCATCCTCCGTGCCTGCAGAGGCAAGAACCGCTCTCGGCCTGCAACTTACCGTCCTCGTGACGGGAGAAATCGATGAACCCGAGTACCTTTGAGGAGCGGCTGAATGGTTCGGCGGCGTGCTCGGGGGAGGACACGTGGTGGTGGATCCGGTCGCTGCAAACGAGGCAAAGCTCAGCATTGAAATGACTGATGGCGGGCTTCTCCATCTGCGCTGGCTGCCCGGGGTCCACGTTCAGGTCGAGGACGCTCGGGCCGCGATGGCGAAAGTCAACGAGGTCTGCCAGCAGGAAGAGCATCCCATGCTCGTCGATATGGCAGCAGTCGGTTCGGTTAGCCGTGAGGCCAGGGCTGTTTGGTCCATTCCTTGCAGCGCCTCACGCATTGCTCTGTTAGGCGAATCGCCTGTAGATCGGGTCCTGGCGAACTTCTTCCTCGGTGTGCACGTCCCGCCTTGTCCGACTCAATTTTTTACATCGCGCAGCGAGGCCTTGGCCTGGCTTAGTGCCCGTGCGTGAGCGCCGGGAAGTGCTGCCTGCCGCGATGAGGGCCACACCGGGCGTCTGTCCTTCGAGCGGGGAACCGCCGGTGGCGGTTCCCGACACGTTCCGGCCAACCGGCAGGGTTACTGACCGCCCGTCGGGCTGGCAGGCGCCTTCGGGTGGGTACTCCTCTTGGCGGAGTATCGATAGTGGGCCCACATCCGAGGTTGCTGGTGACCGCAGGATTCAGGACGTGACAGATCGATTCAGGGCGACCCCGGGGCAGTTGCCAGTTCTTCAGCCGGGGTCTGCAAAGGGCCAGACTTCCCGTCGTGGATTGCACCTTTGGACGTCATGAGCTCGGGAAAGGCCGCTGAGGACCCGCGCCTGCAGCAGTTGGTGGAGGGCATTGTCCGGTTGGCTGCCGGTGAGCTGGACACACGCATGAAAACTTCGGAACGTAGGGATGACATCGATGCTGTCATCACGGGTGTCAACCTGCTCGCGGAGGAACTTGACCATATTTATTCGGATCTGGAACGGCGGGTTGCCGACCGTACGGCCATGTTAGGGCGAGCGCAGGCTGAGCTGGAACAGATGGCCAAGACGGATGCCTTAACAGGCCTTGCGAATAGGACCCTGCTCAACGAGCGGATCCAGGAGGCAATCCTGGCCAGTGCGGACAGCGGGAAAGCCCCGGCCGTGCTGGTGCTGGATCTGGATTCTTTCAAGGCCATAAATGACACTCTGGGCCATGGTGCCGGTGACGCCGTGTTGGTCGAGGTTGCCAAGCGTCTCCGGTCCGCCGTCAGGGCTGCCGATACAGTGGCCCGTCTGGGTGGGGATGAATTTGCCATCGTCATCACTGAGGCCACGGAAGAAGAGATCCTGCAAATTGCACACCGGGCATCCGAGCAACTGCAGGACAGTGTGCGTGTCGGAACCGAAACGGTCTGGGCAATGGCCAGCATCGGGGTTTGCATCGGCACGCCGGGGTATCCGGCCGAGGCGCTGATGCGCGATGCTGACATCGCCATGTATCAGGCGAAGGAGCAGGGTCGCAACAACGTCCAGCTCTTCCACCCCGATATGCTCGATGCTGTCCGGGAACGCTCACGCATAACCGCCGAACTGCGTAGCGCTGTTGCCGGCGGCGAACTGGCACTGCGGTACCAGCCGGTGGTCGAATTGGCCTCCGGCAGGGTCATAGGCATCGAAGCCCTCCTTCGGTGGCATCATCCCGTGCGCGGAATTATTATGCCGGACAGCTTCATCCGCATCGCGGAAGAAACCGGCCTGATCCTAGAGCTGGGGCGGTGGGTGCTGCATGAAGGAGTCGCCCAGATGAGACGCTGGAGCGAAACCGCACCTGACCTGACGGACTTCCGTCTGCACATCAATCTTTCCGCTGCCGAACTGCTTCGCAGCGATCTGCTGGAGGACATCAGGGATACGCTGGACCGGCATCACGTGCCTCCGCGGCGTTTGGTTTTGGAGATCACCGAGACCGTGTTGATGTCCAGGGGAACGGCGGAAGAACAGGTCTTCAGCGGGCTGCGGGACATGGGCGTGGGGCTGCAAATTGACGACTTCGGTACCGGCTATTCGTCCATCAGCTATCTCCGGTCGCTTCCCGCGGACACGGTGAAGGTCGACCAATCCCTGATTCAGGACATGGGCTCGGACCCGCAGCAGCTGAAATTCATTGCTGCCATTCTTCAGCTGATTTCCTCTGCGGGACTGAAAGCGATCGTGGAAGGCATCGAAACCGCCGAGCAGGCGATCCAGTTGCAGGCCATGGGTTGCCTTTACGGGCAAGGCTATTACTACAGTCACCCGCTGCCGCCCGCGAAGGTACTGGATCGGCTCCGGGGTCTCGCGCAGCGTCGGTAGAGTTAGGGCATGTCAAAGCTTTGGGAACAGATGCTGCTTGTCCCAACAGTAGTACGCCTCACTTCCCGGGTGCCGAGAGACCCGGCGGCCGCGTGGGATGGGTACTGGCGCGGAATCCACACCACCGGCCGTTCCGGAGACGTGCTGTGGGACTCCGGATCCCGGACCGAGCATGCGCAGTACTCCGACGCCGTCGTAGCCCACTTTGATCCGGCTCTTCCGGTGATTGACGTTGGGTGTGGCAACGGCACCTACACCCGCTGGCTTGCTGGTCTTTTTCCAAGCGTTCTCGGCATCGATGTTTCAACCGGCGCGGTCGAGTTGGCGAGGAGGGAAACTGAAGGCGTCCAGAACGCCGACTTCATGGTCATGGATGCTGCGGAAGTAGGTGCGGGAGAGCACCTGTTGGAGCGGATGGGGCCTGCCAACGTTTTTGTCCGCGGAGTTTTTCACGTCCTGAAACCCGACAAGCAGTCCAGCTTGGCTGCCAACCTGCGAACCGTCATCGGGCGCAGCGGCCGGGTGTTACTCGCCGAAACCAACTTCCAAGGAAACAGCCTCGCCTACCTGCAGCAGCTGGGCGCCACGCCGCGAAGCATACCCCGGCAGTTGCAGAGCGCCCTGGAAAACCTGCCCCGCCCCGGGCGTTTCGGCGCCCAGGAACGGCACCGCACATTTTCGGATTCGGACTGGCAGTTGATCGCGGACGGGCCGGTGAACATCGAAGTGGTCCTGATGAAATCCACCGGTCTTTCGCAGCAGATTCCGGGATATTTCGCTCTTCTAGCCGGCAAATAGATCTAGCGAACGTCCGCCCTGAGCGTCAAACGGTGGACTTGCTCTGAGGTACTGGCGAAGCGAATCGCGGTCCGCCTCGCCATAGCCAACGATCTCGACTGTGACGGAGTCAAAGGTAAAGCTCAGTGCGCGCAGGGGGGTTCTGCGACGTGATGTAGAACAACCCTGGCCACGCGAGGCCGCCGATCGGCGGCCCATCAGGATCGGGGTTAGCGAGAGTGACGCCAAACTCGGCGGCTAAGTCACGGCCGACATGGAACGGGAGCCCGACAGTATCCGGCACAGTCACACGATCCGCCAACAGCTCATCCACAGCAACAAGCTACTCGCCGCCCGCCACGAAAACACCCCGCACCAGATCCGCGACCGTTGCATCGGTGGAACCGTCGCCGGGACGTGGGTACGTGGGGACGGTTCAGCTGGTGGGCTGTCCTGCTCGCCAGTTGCGTGCATGGGCCAGTATCTGCTGGATGATCGCACTCTTGGCGTCGGCGTAGTGGTTCATATCGCTCCATGTGTTCGCCGCGAGCATCCGCTTCGTGGGTTCGTAGAGTGCACGGTCAGCCGCGCTGACCCGGAGCCAGTCGCGGAGGTCGAGGTAGTCGATCTGCTCAGTGGTCTCTGGCGGAAGAACGTGTATGTGGAAGTCCAACTCCGCCGTGCGGAGCATCCGGTGGCCGTATTCTCGGACACGGATATCCGCCGTTCTTGGCCTACTTTTCAACCGTTGCTGACAGCCGTAACTGCGTTAAGCAAGTGTCTCGCCCTTTGTGACCTGGGCTTGTGATCCGCCAAAGGAAGGCCCGTTCTCCGGTCGAGTCGAGAACGGGCCCAGGCCAGGGGGAGGTTGTGAGCACTGCGCCGCAACGGGGTGCTGACTGTTTGTAAGCCGGACTCTCACGGGCTCTGTGCTGAGCCTCTTCGTCGTGAACCACGACGCCGCAACCGTGGCGGTGCTATTTTTACTTCTTTCGCGACGGGAAAAGACCAAAACATGACTCCAGCGCCCAAAGCGAATGCCACGCCAAGGGCGATCGCAAGATCCATAACTTGTCCCCCATATGGTTGTGATCGAGAGCCTACCGGGGGTGGATCCCCCTAACGACGAGCTACCGCGCAATCAAACCCGTCGCCGCTTCAGCGGCCGCTTTCTCTTCGGCTAGCCAGTCGAATCCCAACGGCAGCAAGTCGGTGATTGACACATTTCGGACCCCCATCGGTGTGGGGACAATAACCCGAATGTTGGGGTGGTAATCGGCAAGGACTTGGCGATCGCGGCCGCATGGGGCTTTCACACCGCGACCGCTGTCGCCCACGGCCACAATCGCCGTTAGCTCGCGCGCCCCAGATGTTCGTGCCGTTCCCAGCGCGACGAGCTCAGCGCAGGGCCCACCCGTGAAGTGATAGACATTGACTCCCACGTGGATACGCCCCGCAGCATCCCGAACAGCAGCTCCGACTGTGTGCACCCCACCTTCAACGTCCGCGTTGGCATCAATAGCCTCCTCCGCTTTCGCAATGAGTTCCCGGTCTTCATCGGTGAGTTGGCGCATATCCATGTTGTTGAGCGTATTGCGCGTGCAAGCTCTGTGCGCGGAACGAACCCCTGTGGATCGCTGGAGCGATTCCGTCGTCTACAAGGGCGAGACCTGCGAGACTCACCACATGACAACTCCGACAAGTGCTCAGATACGACGTGCTGTGTCTCCGGTGCTCATCGGGTTCGTGGGGATGATCGTCGTTCCACTCTGTATTGTGCTCGCGACCACCTCTTGGGATGCACCAGACGGAGCAGATTTCGTACGGATGGCCTTCGGTATCGTAATCGCCACCACCTTGGCGACGGTGGCGGCGTGGTGGCTGGCGTTTAACCGGATGAAAGCGGGTCGTAGTGACCGCTACTGGTTCTGGGGTGTTGCTGGGATCGTCACTCTCTCCTCGGTCGGCAGCATCTTCAGTGTGGCTGAGAATCTGCTGGCGCAACTCACCCATCTATAGAGCGCCAATCCGCCACACGGCAAGTAGCGCTAAGCGAGCTCTGGGCGCCACCGTCCTGGTCCTCGGACCAAGGGAACTGTCAGCTGTAGTTCGCGGTGACCGTCCGCGCGCGACCGTCGAGGCGAATTCGCCCGCCGTACGGCAGGATCCACTGTGGGCGGGTGTGACCGAAGGGCACACCGACGCAGACCACGGCCTCCGGGTTGTAGCGCGTGATCTCGCTGATAACCGCATTACGTTGAGCGGCGCGACGGCGCGCACGCTCTTCCGCGGTAGGGAGAACCTCAGGGCTGCTGACGGGAGGTCGCGCAACGATGACACCGTCCACTGCATTGAGGATGCCCCGCTCTCCGAGGGAGCGTATCCATCGCTGCACCCACACGGCTGGTGGTAATTCTTCGCTGGACTCGAGGATCAGGATTGTCCCTGCCAGATCTGCCAGTGGCGGCAGACGGTCAGCCATCGCCATCTGGTCGACAACTTCAATGCAACCGCCCCAGGTGCGACCGTTGACCTCGCGTTCCGGCCCGGCCCAGATCCACGGTTCTGTGGGTTCTCTGTCGCCGAACTCGGTCAGGGCTCGCGGGGACAGCCAATCGTGTCCGAAGTCCTCCGACTCTCCTGGCTCGAAAATGTTCAGTTCTCCGCCGGTGAACAGTGCCGCCCTGAGCGAAGCGAGGTGGACGTCGTCGATCTGCGGTCCGGGCCCGAGGTGCACCTGCGTCGACCCGCCGTAGAAGCCGACTATTCCGAGTGACCAGAGCCAGTTCAGGATATGGGTGTTGTCGCTGTAGCCAAGGAAGATCTTGGGGTTTGCTGCGGCAAGTTTCGCATCAAGGTGAGGGATTACGGTGATTTGATCATCGCCACCAATGGTCGAGAGGATCGCACGGATCGTGGGGTCACCAAACGCCGCATTGATGTCAGCAGCACGATCCTCGGGTGTGGCGCCCAGTCGGCGGGTGGTGGCATACTCCACGGGGACAAGTCCAGCTGCCGTGATGAGTCGGCGCATCGCCTGCTCGTGGACCGCTGGCGCGAATCCGGGAGCAGCGAACGAAGGCGAAAGAATAGCGACCCGATCGCCTGGAATCAGTTTGGGCGCGGATGACAGCGCGTGATGCTCAACCATTGCCTCATCTAATCAGCACGAAAATCGAATCGGTCGCGGACACACGCGCGTACGTGATCTCGGTGCCGAAGGCAGACCGTCGCGCATTTGTCCAACAGGCCGTCGGACAAATGCTCCACAAGCTGAAGTTTGTGACACTGGAAGCTGAAGGTCGAATGCCTGCCTGCCTGCCTTCTGCACTGCGCCCAGCAGATAATCCCGCAGCAGTGAGCCACGATCGCTCCGGCAAACTCGTTTTCTTCCGGGGCGCGACACAACGGTCGCACTGACCGCCGCGGGGTCCGAAACCAGATGGGACGATTCCGAACCGGTCCCGTCATCCGCTCTCGCAGGCGTGGATCAGCCCGGGAACGCCGCGTCGTAGACCGCGCGGAGCTCGGCACTGTCGGCCCCGGTGACGCCGCAGCCGGTGATCGTTCCATCGACTGCACCGACGAGGTAGCTCTGGCCGACCTCGAAGGGCACGCCCGAGAAATCGGAGGTGATCGCGTCGACCTGCGTTACCTCCACACGGTCGGCGACGTTGCCAGCGAAGCGCTCCGTGACCTCTAGAAGAACGGTGTCGCCCTGGATCTGCAGCACCGTCGCGGCGAAGGCCTGCTCCTGCGCCGCGACGGTCGCCGGCTCAAGTCTGAGGCAGCTGCCGCTCGCGAGGCCTCCGCCCAGGGGAGGCTGGAGCGCCTCGACGGTGGGTTCCGGGCCGCCGACGACGAGGGGCACGACGATTGCGGCGGCGATGGCGAGGCCGGCGGCGACGCCGACCACCGGCATCCACCGCCGGAAGGCGCGTCGCGGCGCCGTAGGGGTGACGGTCGTGGTGTCAGGGGATTGGTCGGTCATGATCTGCTCCATTCTGTGGTCGAGCCATGTCGGCGAGGCAGGGGGTAGCGTGCGGGCCGGATCGGCGGCGCGCAGCTGATCGCGCAGCGCACGGTCATCGTCGTGCATCGTCGCTCCCTTCGTCGTACCGTACATGTCCGGTCGGGTCGCCGGATTTCAGTAACTCCTGCTTGAGGCGCGCCTTCGCACGGTGCAGGCGGATCGCCGCTGCGTTCGCGCTGATGCCGAGCACGACGGCAATCTGCGGGCTCGTCAACTCGTCCCACGCCCACAGCCGCAGGATTTCGGCCTCGTTTCGACGCAGGCCGGCGAGGGCGGTGGTCACGCGGGCCGCCTCGGCGGCGCCATCGACGGTGGCTGCTGCGGGGTTCTCGTCCGCAGCGGATGGCGGCGGGTCGACGGCAATGATGCGGCCGACGAGACGGATGCGCCGGCGCTCGGCGCGTTGAGCGTTGCTGAGGCACTGTCGAGCGACGACGATCGCCCAGGGGAGTGGGTCGTCGGGCACCTCGTCGAGGCGGCGCCAGCACACCAGCAGGGTGTCGCCGATCACGTCGTCGGCCGTCGCGGCGTCGGTGCGGCGGTGCAGGTAGCGGCGCACAGGGTCGACGACGAGCACGACGAGGTTACGCATCCGCTTCTCGCGATCGGTGTCGGTCACAACTCTCATACTGAGGGATGTCCGGCAGGGGCGCGGGGATTTCAGGCGTGGTGCTTTCGCACTGCAGGAGATCGGCGATGAGCGTAGGCCGGCTGCAGCGAGAAGATAATTCGGGAAGGCGGCTCTGTCACGAGAGTGGTCACGCCACATGTTCGGTGTGGCGTTTTTCTCTGCCGTTTTCTAGGAGTTCCCATGTCCGCACGACCCTGGCTCGTCACCTCAGCTCTCACGGTGGCCGCCATCACCCTTGTCGGCTGCGCCCAGCCCGCGACGGAGTCGAGCAAGCCACCGGTGGCGGAGCCGGTGCACTGGTCGTACGACGGCGCGAGCGGCCCGGCATCGTGGGCGGAGCTGGACCCCGGCTTCGCGGCCTGCGGCGTGGGCACCGCCCAGTCCCCGATCGACCTGCCCGCGACCGTGCCCGCACCGAGCTCGGTCATCCAGCTGAGCGCGGAGGACGCGGAGGCCGATGTGTTTGACACCGGGCACGCGGTGGAGTTCGAGGCCGACGGCGAGGGCGAGACCCTGACTTTCGCCGGCGACGAGTACAGTCTGCAGCAGATGCACGCCCACGTGCCATCGGAGCACACCGTGAACGGCCAGCCGGCGGCGGCCGAGCTGCACCTGGTGCACGCGGATGCGGCTGGCAAGCCACTGGTGCTGGGCATCCTCGTAACCGAGGGGCAGACATCCGATGCCCTGGCGCCGTTCATCGACGCGGCCACGCATCTGGCTGACGACGAGGACGTGACAATGGATATCGCGGCCGTGCTGCCGCGGTCGCTGGAGCACTACGAGTACTCGGGAAGCCTGACCACGCCGCCGTGCACCGAGGATGTGCAGTGGGTCGTGATGAGCACGTCCATCTCGATGTCGGCGGAGCAGATCGGCATTCTCGAGGGCGCACATAGTCATAACGCCCGGCCGACGCAGCCGCTGGGGGGCCGGGATGTGGTTGGCGGATCCGCGGAGCTCGGGTTCGAGGGGTAGCGGTCGGGTCGCGCCGTGCCGGCGCGCCGGGGTTTCCGGACCCGCCCCAATGTGCCGGGGCCCCGAACTCACAAGATGCGTTTGTGAGCAGGATGCAGTTCGCCAGCGGCATGGCTGCGCCGACAGGCTTGGCGGCCGACGACAAAATCGGGAGGAACGCACACTGCTAGGTTTGCGTCATGGACGAAATTTCAGTCCGCGACGAAATCGCAGCCTTCGTCGCCGAGCGTGATTGGGCGCAGTTCCACAGTCCCGAGAACCTGGCGAAGAGCATCGCCATCGAAGCCGGTGAACTACTCGAGTGCTATCAGTGGAACGCGGATGCCGACGCCGCCCGGGTACACGATGAGCTGGCGGACGTGCTTACCTATTGCATCCTGCTGGCCGACCGCCTCGGAGTCGATCCGAACCAGATCGTTCTCGACAAGCTGGCCAAAACCCGCGAGAAGTATCCAGTCGACAAAGCCCGGGGGCGCAGCGTCAAATATGACGCACTTTGAGATCGAGCGGCTCGACTTCACGAAAGAAGCGGTCCGGGCCTGGGCGCCGCGCGACCACCGCAACACGAACTGGCCGGTCGTGTACGTTCTGGACGATGCCAAAGCCGGCGGCAAGCCCGCGGTCAGGGGCGGGCTCAACGACGTCTACGTGGGGGAGTCGCGCAACGCGGCCGGGCGCATGCGCCAGCACTTTGAATCGTCCGAGAAGCAGCACCTGAGCACGGTCCGGGTCATCGTTGACGCCACGTTCAACAAATCGGTGTGCCTTGACCTGGAGTCCTACCTGATTCGGATGCTTGCCGGCGACGGTTTCTATCGCGTTCTGAACCGCAACGACGGAATCACCGAGGCGGACTACTACGACCGCGGTCGGTACCGCGAGACCTTCCGGGAGGTGTTCGACGAACTCCGGCGAGACGGAGTCTTCACTCGGAGCATTCCGGAGATCGAAAACAGCGACCTCTTCAAGCTGTCACCGTTCAAGGCGCTCTCGCAGGACCAGGCCGTCGCCGTCGACGGCATCCTCGAGGGGCTCTTCGAAGATCTGGAGGCCGGCCTTGACAGCACGATCGTCGTGCAGGGTGACCCGGGCACTGGCAAAACCGTGGTCGCCATCTACCTGCTCAAGCTGCTCGTCGACATTGCGGCCTTGACGCCCGGCGTTGACGTGGACAGCGACTCCCTGTTCTCCGAATTCTTCTTGCCGGGCTATCGGGAGCTTCTCACCGACATCCGGATCGGCCTGGTGGTGCCGCAGCAGTCGCTGCGTGAGTCGATCAAGAAGGTGTTCCGCAAGACGCCGGGGCTTCGGCCGGAGATGGTCATGACCGCGTTCGAGGTCGGATTCGCCGAGGAAGACTTCGACCTGCTCATCGTCGACGAATCCCACCGGCTGAACCAACGAGCCAATCAACCCTCTGGTGTCCAAAACAGGAACTTCAGCCTCATCACCCAGAAGCTCTTCGGGAGCGACGACAAGACGAAGACCCAGCTCGATTGGATCACCGCGAAGAGCAAGCATCAGATTTTCCTGCTGGACGCGGCGCAAAGTGTGCGCCCGGCCGATGTGCCGGCAGAACTGCTGAACAGCCTCGTTCTCGAAGCGCGCCTCACGAAACGTCACTATCCGCTGATGTCGCAAATGCGAGTGCAGGCGGGTTCGGACTATGTCGGCTACGTCAGGCGCATTCTCGACGCGACGACCGCGATCAGCAGGCCGCAAGCCGTGGCTCCCGAGGTTTTCGAGGGCTACGACTTTCGGCTGTTCGACAGCCTTGTGGAGATGCGCGCGGAGATCCGTCGCAGGGATGCCGAGGTCGGCCTCTCACGCTTGCTCGCCGGCTACGCGTGGGCCTGGAAGACCAAGACCGACAAGACCGCGTTTGACATTGAGGTCGGCGACTGTCAGTTGCGCTGGAACAGCACGCAGACCGACTGGATTGCCTCACCGAAGTCCGTGGACGAAGTGGGCTCGATCCATACCGTGCAGGGGTATGACCTCAATTACGCCGGCGTGATCATCGGCCCGGACCTTTGCTACGACGCCAGGGTGAGCAAGCTGGTCATCGATCGGGGCTCGTACTTCGACAAGAAGGGCAAGGAGAACAACGACGTCCTCGGCAAGAAGTACACCGACGACGACCTTCTGCGGTTCATTACCAACATCTATGCGGTTCTTCTGACCCGTGGTATCCGGGGGACTTACGTCTACGTCTGCGATCCAGCACTTCGCGCCTATCTGCGGGGATTCATACCGAGCGTTGTGTAACTGGAACTTGCTGGTTCCCCGTTCTGGGGTGTTCGCCTGCTGATCGGCCAATCCCTGCCTCCAGTACGTTTCAAATAGGCGTGTCTGCACTCTCGTCGAGCGCTTTGAAATGGGGGATCAGATGATGAAACTTGGCAAGAAGAAACCGGAGCCGGCCAAGACCCTTATCGACGGGCCGTCGACCGCCGAAAAGAAGGGGGCCAAGCCGAACCTCAGTACCTGGATCCTCGGCGGGTTGGTCGCTTTCTTCGCTCTGATGTACGCCATCCTCGGTGGATTCCCCGCAATTCTCGTCATCCTGGGAATGGCTGCCCTCGTGACGGGTGTGTACGCGATCTCTGGTCGCCGACCGTGGGCATCCGTATCAGCCCGCAAGACAACTGCGATCGCGGTGGCTGCCAGCCTGATCCTCTTCATCTCAGGTGGGGTCGCTGCTGCGGCGCCCGGCGCAGTTGATAATGCTGTTTCCGAGCAGCCCACGGCTAGCGCGATACCGAGTGCAACCCCAAGCCCAACCCCTACCCCGACCAGATCACCGGGAACGGAATTCTCCGAAGAAGCACCGGTTGACCCCTCGATCGTCTCCGCTCCGATTGAGGTCGCATCAGTCGTCACCGCTGACACCAGCTCCACCGACACCACGGCGCTCGCGCTCCTCGCAACCATCCCCGTCAAAGGCAAGGCAGCGAAGACCGGCTACGAGCGCACCGGCATGTTCGGCTCCGCCTGGATCGACGTGGACCGCAACGGATGTGACACCCGTAACGACATCCTCGCTCGAGACTTGAGCCCTACGACCAAGTCGGGGACCTGTCGAGTGATGACCGGTTACTTCGTCTCGCCGTACACCGCCACGCCAATCGCCTTCGTTCGGGGTCAGGACACGTCAGCGTTGGTCCAGATCGACCATGTAGTCGCTCTCTCGAATGCGTGGCAGACGGGCGCTCAGCAGCTCACTCAGGCTCAGCGCGTTTCTCTGGCGAACGATCCCATGAATCTCCTCGCCGTCGATGGTCGCTCCAACGCGCAAAAGGGCGATGGCGATACCGCCACCTGGTTGCCGTCGAACAAAGCAATCCGCTGTGGCTACGTCGCACGTCAGGTGTCCGTCAAAGCAACGTATGGTCTGTGGGTCACTCAGGCTGAGCACGACGCTATGACCAGCATCCTCGGCTCCTGCAATGGTGAGATGGCACTGACCTCCTCGTTCACGCCGGCACCAGCTCCGGTTGTTATTGCCCCGCCGGCACCGGCTCCGGCACCGGCTCCTGCTCCAGCACCCGCTCCGGCTCCTGCACCCGCTCCGGCTCCTGCACCTGCACCTGCACCTGCACCTGTCGGGGTCACCTACGCGAACTGCGACGCTGTGCGCGCTGCGGGAGCGGCACCGCTGTACGCGGGAGAACCGGGTTACGCACCCAAACTCGACCGCGACGGTGACGGCATCGGCTGCGATACCTGAAGAATCACTGACTTCTGTCGAAACGGCTCTGGTGACTGAAGTCGCGCATTGGGCTGGAGCCGATCTGAAGAAGCCAGAGGGCGGGGCACGTCCGTGTTAGCGGCTGACCAGGTGAGTGGGCGGCAGTTCCCTGAACGCAACGTTCTGGTCAATGTCAAGCGTCAACGCGTCATCCCGAAACTCGAGCGTGTACGTGCGCGTGAACGGCGTGCCCACGTCGTGCGCCCGCACGACCAGAGTGCCGGGGGAGACCCACGCGCCGCTCGCCAGAACCTGGGCATCCGCGGACGCCAACCACTCGCCGTACCCGAAGGCCAGCGGCGTGCTCACACCGCCACGGATGATCGTGAGCAGACCCGGCTCGAGAGTCGCCGCGGTCACCCCCGGATCGTCGAAGTCGAAGCGGATGCCGGCCACCCGCGCCGCCGTCGGTGACGTGGCGTCGCCGATGACGGTCGGCAGGGTGAGGGACGCCAGCGTCTCGGCGAGACCGGACGACACTTCGGCGAGCGGCTGGTCGCTGAACGCGGGCAGCAGGTGTTCCCAGACGAGGTCGAGGGCGCGCTGCGCGGTGGGGAGCGCCGAGGTCAGCACGATCACGGCATCCGTTTCTGGCAGCACCAGGCAGAACTGGCCGAAGGCACCCTCGGCCCGGTAGCCGGTCGGCCGGTTCAACCAGAACTGGTAGCCGTAGCCCTGGCGGCCGTCGAAGTCGTGGTCGGTGCCCGACGTGTCCACCTGCGCCGAGGTGGCCTCGTCGATCCACTTTGCCGGAACGAGTTGCGTGCCGTTCCACTCGCCGCGTTGCAGCAGCAGCTGGCCGAAGGTCGCGAGCTGCTCGGTCGTGAGGGCGAGCCCCCAGCCGCCGGCATCGATTCCGCGCGGGCAGCTCTCCCAGGTGGCGCCGACGATGCCGAGCGGCTCGAACAGTCGAGGGGTGAGGTAGTCGAGCAAGCGCTCTCCGGTGAGCCGCTGCAGGATCGCCGAAAGCAGGTAGCTCGCGCCACTGTTATAGACGTAGTGGGTGCCCGGCGCGAACTCGAGGGGCTGGGCCAGGATGGTGCGCGCCCAGTTGTCGCCGTGCGAGTCGTCGGCGAGCGACACCGTGTCGGTCGGATGCCCCGTGGTCATGGTGAGCAGGTGGCGCACGTTCAGCGCCCCCAGATGGGGGTCGATCTGGGCGGGCAGGTCCTCGGGGAGCAGGTCGACGACGAGGCCGTCGAGCGTGAGCAGTCCCTCACGGATTGCCAGCCCGACGGCGGTCGAGGTGAAGCTCTTGCTCACCGAGAACATGAGGTGCGGATGTTGCGCCGCGAAGGGATACCACCAGACCTCAGCGATGACGCGGCCGTGTCGAACGACCATCAGGCTGTGCAGGCTCTCGAGCAGTTGCTCCGCCGCGGCGACGAAATCGAGAATGGCGGTGGAGGAGATTCCCTCGGCTTCGGGGGTGCTGCGGGGGAGCGGGGTCATGGTCCAATTCTGCAGGATGCGATGTGTTTGGCTCAATCCGGCAGCCGCACAGTCCCTAACTGGGGTATGTACAGTCCGGACCCCTATTGACAGGATCTTCAAGATCTCGCCACCGACACCTAGCGGTGGCATGGTCTTGCTCGGAGGAACTTGCACCTTCGAGAAACCCGACTAGCTAAAGGCCCCTGTCTTGATTCCTGTCAAATTTCGTGTTGGTGCGATCACTGCCCTGAGCGCCATTATTCTCGCTGTGTGCGTTTCACCTGCTTCTGCCGCCACTAACTCGCTAACGATCACCCCCACCGAGTGGAACGTCGTCGGGTTGGACAGCAACAGTGTCACGTCAGGGCCCAACCAGTTTTCGGTTGGTGCCGAGGTATGCAACGTAACCGGCACGGCAGTTACCGGTGTTGACGTGGCATGGAATTGGACGACTGCCAATACCTACATCAATCTCGACAGCACTTCGACAAAGAGTGTTCCCTCTATCGCTGCGAATTCGTGCACCAAGCTGTGGTGGACGGTCGAGATCACACGCAATGCGGCGGCCTACAACGCCAAACGTGGCTTCACGATTTCGGCTGCGGCCCCGGGAGTCACGACAGTGAGCACCCCGACGACACGCGAGATTTACGTAGAGAAGCTCGTCTCTCAAAACCGCAATGCAGTGACCTCCGTGACGGGACCGACAAATGTTGTTGTTGGTCAGACAGTCAGCTACTCGCTGACGGGAAAGACTGCCACGCAGGGTTACGAGCAACTGTCCGCTGGGCCCTCGCTTGACGGCACCATTTTTGAAATCCTGTCCGTGATTGGCACCTATACGCAGCCAGAAACAGGTGCCGGCGGGCCGCCGACCGCCGGTTTCTACGCTGACGCGTGCACATGGGACCCGGTTACGACAAGTGGGTCCTATCGGTCCTGTCTAAGGACGGGCAAGGCAGGCGGCAACTCGATTGTGGTCACGGTCACGGCCTTGGTAAAAGCTCCAGGTACCGGTCTCGTCAATGCAAACATTTACGACTATTCGGGCTCCTCATACCACTACAACTCCGATCTCGGCACGTATACCAAGTCCGTCACCGCCACGAACCCGGTGGTTCCGTCTTCGCCGGTGGCTGTTGATGATGGGCCGTTTGCGGTGACTTCTGGGGTGGCCCGGACGGTTGATGTTCCGGCGAATGACACGGATGTTGATGGCGACCTGGATCTCACCTCCGTCGTGGTGACGACGCCGTCCGCTCACGGCCCGACGTCGGTCAACGCGACCACGGGTGTTGTCACGTACACGCCGTCGGGGTC
>NZ_SOFT01000020.1:0-22633 GCF_004402645.1 Cryobacterium sp. TMT2-42-4 | reverse complement strand
TGATGGGCATTCCGCGTCCGGAGTAGTGCTTGGCGATGCTGACCACCAGGCGCAGATTCGATTCGATGAAGCGGTTCTTCGCGCGGCGGCCATCATGGGCAAGCCAGGCCAGCTCGCGGGCCAAGGAGGGTTCAACCTCGCCCTGCTCGCTGCGTTGCTCGGCGAACAGGCCGACTTCGATGCGTCTGGCCAGGTCGACCTCGTCCTCGGCGGTGAGGAGCGAAACGCTGCCGATCTTTCTCAGGTAGTCGCCGAACGCGTCCGTCGCTGCACGGTTATAGGTGGCAACGGATGATGCATGTGCGGTAATGGTCATGGGTTCCTCCAGTTCGGGCTGGAACATTAGTACATATCCTGGGAGGGACCGCGTCGAGGGCCTTGACTCGGCCGCGAAGAAACCGAATAATGCTCGAGAACTGAATCAACCGTGCAGGGCGACATAGGTGATCAGGCCGCGCACCGTTGTGACAACCGCGTAGTCGCGCTCGGGGATGTCCACGCCTGTCGCCTCGTGGATCGTCTCGATCAGCCGCAGGAAGTCCAGCGAGTCGAGTTCCAGATCTTGGCGCAATCGCGCGCTCTCGTCGAGATCGTCGGTGTCGACATCCGGCGCAACCTGGCGGATGGCCGCATACACGGCCGTTCGGGCCTCCTGTTCGGTCTGTTCGGTCATAGCTCCTCCAGGTTCTGCATCAGTTCGTCGATCCGGGCGAGGAATCGCCCGCCGCGCAGTCCGTCGCTGACGCGGTGGTCGGCGGACAGGGTGGCCGTGATGGCGGGGCGCACGCCGAGCAGGCCGTTCCGGGTCCACGGCTCCTCCCGCACCCGGCCGAATCCCACCAGGGCGACCTGTGGCGGGTAGATCACGCCGAAGAAGCTCTCGACGCCGAGTTCACCGAGATTGGTGACGGTCAGGGTCGGATCGGCCATCTCCGCGCGCTGCAGCCGGCCGCCGCGCGCCCGGCTTACCAGGTCCCGCAGCTGTTTCATCAGCACCTCCAGCGGCAGGGCGTCCGCGTCGTGCAGCGCGGGGGCAACCAGGCCGCCCCGGCGCAGTGCCACGGCTACGCCCAGGTGCACTGCGGCGCTCGGTTGGAAGGAACCCTCGGTGAAGAAGCCGTTGACCTCGGGGACGTCCCTGGCGGCCGGCGCGGAGGCCTTCAGGAGCAGGGCGGCTGGCACGAGCCACTCGGCGATCGGGCGGAGTTGTACTGCTCCATCCAGGCCAGTGCCGCCCGCAAATCCAGGGTGGTGCTCAGGTAGTGCAGGATGGTCTTCTTCGAGGAAGTGCGGTCCGGCGCCGACTCTCACGGCGGCGACGGCGCGCCGAGTGGCTTCCTCGACGGCGAGCACGTCCATGCCGTCCACGGGCCAGGCGGGGATCTCGTAGGCCGCCGCCTTCAGGGCGATGTCGGTCTGGGATTCCGAACGCGCGAGCGCTGTGCCCATGGCGTAGAGGTTGTTCTCGCAGCAGAACAGCACCGGCAGCTGCCAGAGGGCCGCGAGGTTGAGGTTCTCGTGGAAGGCACCCTCGGCGACGGCGCCCTCGCCGAAGAAGCAGGCGGTGACGCGGGAGCGGCCCGCCATCTTGTCGGCCAGAGCCAGACCGATGGCGAGAGGAAGACCGCCGGCGACGATGGCGTTGCCCCCGAAGAACCGGGTGGCCGCATCGAAAAGGTGCATGGACCCGCCGCGGCCCCGGCAGCATCCCTGTTCGAATCCGTACATCGCGGCCAGGATTGCGCCGGCGGCGACCCCGCGCAGTAGCGCGTGGCCGTGTTCGCGGTAGGTCGCTACGACGGCGTCCTCCGGTTCGAGCGTCGCCAGAACGCCGGCCGCCACCGCCTCCTCGCCGATGTAGACGTGCATGAACCCGCGGATCTTCGCGGCTCTGTACAGCTCGACGTACTTCTCCTCGAACCGCCGCACCCGCAGCATCTGGTGCAGCAGGCTGCGGGCGTGATCCGGGTTCGCTGCGATGCGGCCCGCGAACCTCTCGGCACGCACCGCCCGTTCCGCGCTCATCGGGGCACCTCAACGGTGGACGTGTCGCCTTCGGGCAGACCCAGTTCGCGGGCCTTGAGTAGCCGGCGCAGAATCTTGCCGCTGCGGGTCTTGGGGAGTGAGGTAGTGAAGTCCAGTTCCTGCGGCGCCACGGCCGGGCCGAGGCGCTTGCGGGCGAAGCCGATGATGTCCAGGCGCAGCGCTTCGCTGGGCTCCCACCCCGTCCTTAGTTCGACGAAGGCCTTGACCACCTCGCCCGCAACCGGATCCGGGATGCCGATCACGCCGGCCTCCGCCACCGCCTCGTGCTCCATCAGCGAGCTCTCCACCTCGAAGGGCCCGATCAGGTGCCCGGACGACTTGATGACGTCGTCTCCGCGGCCGACAAACCAGTAGTACCCGTCGAAATCCCGCCGGGCGAGGTCGCCAATGAGGTACCAGCCGCCGACGAAAGTTTGCCGGTAACGTTCCTCCTCGCCCAGATACCCGCGGAACATCGACGGCCAGCCGGGCCGTAGTGCCAGCTCGCCCAGGGCATCCGGTTCGGTCACCAGCACGACCTCGCCGCCACGCATCAGCGGCGCGCCCTGCTGGTCCCGGGCGGCCAGCGCTGCCTCGACGCCGGGTAAAGGCCGCCCCATCGAGCCGGGGCGGATGGGCGTGGCCGCGTAGTTCGCGATCATGATCCCGCCGGTCTCGGTCTGCCACCAGTTGTCGTGCACGGGTTGCCCGAACGCCTCCTGGCCCCACACCACGACCTCGGGTTGAGCGGCTCACCCACGCTGGCCACGAACCTCAGCGCGGACAGGTCGTGGCCGGCGGCCCGGTCTGAGCCGGCTTTCATGAGCATTCGCAGGGCGGTCGGCGCCGTGTACCAGCCGGTCACGCGCTGCTCGGCGAGCACCCGGTACCACCGGTCCGCGTCCAGCTCCTCCTCGTCGACGATGGCGGTCACGCCGTGCACCAGCGGAGCGATGATGCCGTAGGAGGTGCCCGTGACCCAGCCGGGGTCGGCGGTGCACCAGTAGACATCACCGGGGTGCAGATCGAGGGCGAACCGGCCGGTCGCGTAGTGCGCGGTCACGGCGTCGTGCACGTGGATGGCACCCTTCGGGGTGCCGGTGGTGCCGCTCGTGAAGTGCAGCAGAGCCATATCCTCGCCCTGGGTGGCGGCGATCTCGCCGGAGGGCGGGGCCTCCCGCAGCAGGGCCGCCAGATCGAGCGTGCCCGGGTCCGGATGGCCGTCGGCGTCGACCAGCAACACGTGCCGCAGGTCCGGCAGCTGGACCCGGATCGGCGCCACCTTCTTGCGGTACAGCGCCCGCGTTGTGACCGCCGCCCGGCCGCCGCCCAGCTGGAGCCGTTGGCGTACCGGCTCCGGCCCGAAGGCGGAGAACAGCGGGCAGAAGACGCTGGCATTCTTGAACGTGCCGAGCGCCGCGACGTAGAGCGCGGGAACGCGGCCGAGGAGGGAGAAGACCCGGTCGCCCCGCCCGATGCTGAGGCCCCGCAGCACGCTGGCGAAGCGGCCGGTCTGCTCGCCGAGCTCTGCATAGCTCAGGGAGTGGGTCGTGCCGTCGCCGCGCACGAAGCGCAGGGCCTCGTGAGTGGCCCTGGCACCGGCGGCATGCCGGTCAACCGCTTCGTAGGCGATGTTGAGTCCCCGACTGCCGGGCAGCCCCGAAAGAGCGTGGCGGGCCTCGTCCCAGGTGAAGGCGGCGCAGGTCTCGTCATAGTCGACGAGGTTGGGCGGCACCGTGAGGGCGCGAACATTCTTGGGGATGGTGGGCCAGCGTGTCGACGCTTCGGTTCCTGCCGTCATGCAGCCCATGAAACCCCCGCGGGCGCGTGGGGCATAGGGTATCGCCATGGCCTCCTTTGAGCGGATTGTCGACGAGGGCGTGCTCATCGGGCTCTCCGCGGTGCGCATGGCCGTGAAGAACCACATCATCGTGGGGGCGCTGCGCGAGCACCGCGACTTTGCCGACGCCGATTACCCCGCGGCCGCCCGCTGCGAATTGGTCCGGCTGGCGACGCAGAACGAGGAAGATGCCGAGCGTGTCGGGCGGCAGCGGAAAGTCCTGGGTCGGCAGCGGAGCGCGTTCGAGATCACCGACGATGACAGGCTCCACGTGCGCCAACTGGCCTTGCGACGGCGGGTGCACCTGAAGCTCGCCGGTGCCCTACGGGCCGTGGCCGCCGACGACGAGCAGGTCGCCGACCTGCTTGAGCGGGCCCGCACGGACGCCAGCGAGGAAATCGGAGCCGCGCTCGCCGCTCGGCTGGTCGAACAGGTTGTCGACCGCCGGGAGCCCGACTACGCGCAGCGGCGGGCGGAACGGGTGCGGGCTCTGGTGAGCACCGATCTGGCGGCGCTGATGTCGAACCGTCGGGCAGGGCTGGATTCCGGCCGCTGACGGTCTCCTCAGCGGGCGGTTCGGGGCGGAACCTTCTTCACCACGCTGGACTTCGGCTGCATTGAGCCGACTCCGTCGACCGTGCAGTCGATGTCGTGGTCGCCCACGCCATCCTGCAGACGGATACCCCGCATCTTCGTGCCCACCGTGATGGCGGTCGCGGTGCCCTCATGCGTGGGTTAGGCCCGGCCGAGCCTACACATGGGGCCAACTCAGGACATCCGTCAGCCAAGTCCATCGGCCGCTACGGACCAGTGCGGAACCGGGGCGGATGTTCGACCCGGCCGGACGGATCTCCTGAATTGGCCACAAAGCGCGCCGGATGAGCGGCAGCGCGTGCGCGCTTCGCACCTCCATCAGGCGCTCCTCCCCGGATCCCGGACGCAGTCGATGGAGGTGTTGCCCAAATTGCCCGAAAATCCTCAAAAGAAGCCGATTTGCACCAGAATCTCCGTCGAATTGGCTGGACGCCGGGTAGGGAGTCGCCTGGGGTGAGCAGCATTCACTCGGTGCGGTGAGCTGTGATCTTTCTTGAGCGCTACAACCAATCGATTCGGACTCGCTCGCCTACCCGTGCATTTCGGTCTTCTGGATCTGCCACTCGAGGTCGTCGGGGGACAGGTTGGCGTTCTTGAAGGCATCCGTCAGCGGCAGCTGCAAACGCAGGTCGGTGCCGAGGCACAGGGCAGCGGTGCCGGAGCGCAGCTTGAAGTCGAGCACGTGGCCCCCGGCCGTGCGGTCGTCGGTCAGGAAATGCGTGTGGCAGCCGGGCACGCCGATGCCCTGCTCGTAGAGCGGGGTGCGGAAGCCTGCCACGACGCCCGAGACGTCGTGAAGCTCAATGATCGCGTCCTCGTCGGTTGCCTCCACCATGGGGCGATAGGGCTTCTCCTGCTTGACGACCGTGCGCATCCGGATCCACTCGAAGTCGCCGTCGATGCGGAGGGCGTACATGTAGTTCTGCGACGCCGTCAGCTTGTCGATGAACGTCGACGCCTCCGCGCGCACGATGTTCTTCGGCAATTGGCTCTCGATATGAGGCACGAAATTCGTGACGACGGCGTAGGGCGTGTACGCGCCCAGATCGGCCTTCGAAACTCCGCCGTCGGCCCGCAGCTGATAGCAGATGCCGTCGATGATCAGCATTTCACCGTCGAGTCCGTTGAACGTGCCGAGTCCGAAACTGCCGCGGCCGAGCAGGTCGCGCACGGTCATCTCGTCTTCGTAGACGCCGTCGAGTAGCGCGCTCATCAGGCTCGTCTGGAAAATTTCGTGTCGGGTGACAGTGAATTTGCTCATTGCAGCACATCGCTTTCCAGATCGGCCATCAGGTCATCTCTATTGTTGCGGTAGTCGACGTGCACGTCGATGATGCTCGGTCCGGGTTCGGCCAGGGCCTGCGCCAGGATGCCGGCGAAGTCGTCGAGGTGCGTCACCCGGTGGCCGTGGGCGCCGAACGATTCGGCATAGGCGACGGCGTCGTAATCGCCCAGCTGCACGCCGGAGGTGCGCCCGTATTTGCCCATCTGCTGGAACGCCACCATGTCGTAGGTGCCGTCGTTGAAGATGATGTGGGTGAACGTCGAGCCGAGCCGCACGGCCGTCTCCAGCTCCATGGCGGAGTAGAGGAAACCACCGTCGCCCGACACGGACACGACTGGTGTGCCCGGGCGCACCAGGGTTGCGGCGATCGCCCAGGGCAGGGCCACGCCCAGGGTCTGCTGGCCGTTCGAGAACAACAGGGTGCGCGGGTGGTAGGTGCGGAAGTGCCGGGCCATGTAGATGTAGTGGGAGCCCACGTCGCAGAGCACCGTCGTGTCATCCGGCAGCAGTTCGCGCATCATCAGTGTGAGGTCGGCCGGGTGCACGCCCTCGGACTCGTCCCGGCGACCGGTGGGCTGGTCGGCGTGCGCGAGGCAGGCGCGCTGCTCGGCGACCTCGGCCGCGGCGGCGACCGGCATCGACAGCCCGTTGATCTGGCGAGCGAGGGCGTCGAGGGTCTCGGCGACGTCGCCGCGCAGTTCGACGGTGGGCCGGTAATAGTCGTCGAGGTCGGCGGCGAGTTCGTCGAGGTGGATGATCACGCGCAGGTGGTCTTTGTTCCACTTCGACGGTTCGTACTCGACGAAGTCGTAGCCGACGGTCAGGATCACGTCGGCCTTGTGCAGAAGGATGTCCCCGGGCTGGTTGCGGAACAGGCCCACGCGTCCGAGGTAGTGCTCTTCGAGTTCGTGCGAGATGACTCCCGCGGCCTGGAACGTCTCGACGACGGGAAGTCCGGCGACGCCCAGCAGACGGTGCAGCGCCGCGACGGCCTGGTCCGAACCGGACCGCGCGCCGGCGAGGATGACCGGGAACTGCGCATCCTTCAGCAGGGCGGCAGCGCGCTGCACGCTCTTGGAGGGTGCGGCGCCCAGCTGCGGCACCCAGTGCGGCTGCGTCATCGACACGGTCGTCGAGTCCGTGAGCACGTCGTAGGGGAGAACAACCGCGGCGGCGCCCTTGGGCTCCTGGGTTGCCTCGCGGAACGCGTTCGCGATTGCTTCCGGCACGTTGTCTGCGACACTCACCTCGCCGGCGGACTTGGTCACGGCGGACAGCATGCCCACGGCATCCATTGTCTGGTGGGTACGCTTCAACCGGTCGGCGCGCGGAACCGCGCCGCAGAGGGCGACCACCGGGTCGCCTTCGGTCGTCGCCGTCAGTAGGCCCGTCGCGAGGTTGGAGGTGCCCGGTCCGCTCGTCACCAGGACGACGCCCGGCTGGCCGCTCAAACGCCCGACGGCGGCGGCCATGAAGGCCGCATTCTGCTCGTGACGCACCACGATCACCTCGGGTCCGTCGTCGATGAGAGCGTCGTAGACTGGGTCGATCTTGGCGCCGGGAACGCCGAAGACCCACTGCACGCCGTAGGCCTTCAGGCATTCCACCACGCGTTCGGCGGAGCGGGTGGACGGAGCGGGGGTGCCGGCGTCAGAGCGCACGAGCGTGGTCTCGGTTGAGTCGTCGTCGCTCTGGAGCGATGAAGTAGTGGTCATAGTGATGCCTCCCGGATCGCCGTTCTGAATCGGCCTCCCCTCCATCGTGGCTGCTCGTTCAATAAGAAGCAACGCCGAGTAGCGATGCAAACGATCTGAAAATGAGATGCTTGGACCATGGAATTGAGACAGCTCGAATTCTTCAGCGCCGTCGCCGGTGAGTTGAGCTTCACGCGCGCCGGGGACCGGCTCACCATCGCCCAGTCAGCCGTCTCGGCCGGCATTCGTTCGCTCGAAAGTGAATTGGGCGTCGAACTGTTCGATCGCAGCCGCCGCCAGATCAGGCTCACTACGACTGGCGAACTGCTGCTTCCGAAGGTGCGCGACGCTCTCGACGCCGTGAACGAGGTGCGCGATGCCGCCCAGGAGACCACCCGCGCCATCACCGGGTCCATCGTGATCGGGCTGATGACCTCGGTCACGCTCGTCAATGTGCCTCGGCTGCTCGGTCTCTTCCGCGCCGGCCATCCGGGCGTCGGCGTGCGGCTGCGCGCGGCCCGGCGGGGGTCGGCCGGGCTGGTCGACGAGCTCGTCTCGGGCGAACTCGACCTGGCCTTCCTCGCCCTCAGCGGCACGGCGCCGACGGCGCTCTTGGCCGTGCCGATCGCTTCGTCGCCGATGGTGCTGGTGGTGCCGAAAGGCCACCGGCTCGCCTCCGCGTCGGCCGTGGGCCTGGGTGACCTCGTGCCGGAGGAGTTCATCGATCTTCCGCCCGGCTACGCCAGCCGTCAGATCGTGGACGATGCCTTCACCGCTGCCGGCCTCGAGCGGCGGGTGATGATCGAGGTCTCCGATATCGGAACGGCCGCCGAATACGTGACCAACGGCCTCGGAGTGGCCCTGTTGCCCGAATTCACTGCCCACGACGCGCTCGACGTGCACCGGCTTCCCGTGGCGAATCTGCCCGATTTCACGGTGTACCTGGCGGCCTCGCGCAAGCGGCGGGCGTCGGCCGCCGTGCGCGCGTTCGTGGAGCTCGCGCTCGCCAGCGACGAGGCGCGCGGCTGATGCGAGGCAAGGCCGACGACGGCCCCGAGCAGCGCCGACCCGGCTGCGAGCCCGGGGTCGACGACCGGCGCCCACTGCTGAATGGCCGACACGATCACCACCGCGAAAACCCCGAGTGCGGCTCCGATCAGGCCGCCGAGTAGGCCGATGACCACGGATTCGACCATGAACTGGCTCGAGATGTTGCGCTTGGTGGCGCCCAGGGCCAGGCGCAGCCCGATCTCGCCCACCCTTTCCATCACCGACAGCAGGGTGACGTTCGCGATCCCCAGTCCACCCGCGACGAGGGCGAGCACGCCGAGGATCAGAAAGATGACGTTCACGTCGGCCTGCACGTTCTCGCGCAGTGCGGATATAGCCGACGGGGCCTGTACCTCGAAGTTTTCCGGAGCGTTGGGGTCCAGGGCGATCGGAGCCTGCTTCGCGACCACTTTGCCGGCGCCGAAAGCGATCCGGATCTGCAGTTCATCCGGGCCGGTCAGGCCGAATTCGACGGAGTTTTCGGCCGAGACGGCCCGGAAACCCGTGGAACCCGGCGTTCCGCCGCTGAGGAACACAGTCCGCGCGGGCTGCCGGATCGGAGCTACCGGGAGCCATGCAAACCACTGGGTTGGGACTCACTCTGTTAGCGGTCGAGCCCCGCCATACGTTCCAGTGCGGCTCGCATGATCATCTGGGCTGGGTCACCGATCACGTGATTGTTCAGGTACAGGCTCTCCGCCCATGACAGGACTTCCGCTTTGGTGAGCCCCACGGCCGACCAGTCCACGCCTGCTTCGGCGCGGGCTTTCGGTTCCCCGGTCTTCGGGTTCAGCCACACCCGTGCGATCGGGATATCCGGATCTTCGTGCTCCGGATTCCAGAGGAGCGCGATCGGGTGGTCAGATCCGTCGAGGTGATCGTCGGCGATGTAGCCGGACCCGAGCCAGGGGAGCATCAGTTGCTCGCCCTCCAACTCCACGTCGATGATTTCGAGCGGGACCGGCCCGTAATCGCGGGAGTACACCGGCAGCCCGACATGGTGCCATTCGGCGGCCTCGTCCGCGTCTTCCAGCAGATCCGGGAGGCGCGGGGCGACGTGCAGCACGAAGCCGGTCGCCCAGTCGACGAGGGCCTGAGTGTCGGCGGCCGGCCATGGACTGTCATCGCTCGAAGTTCCGTCCGCGTTGTGGAAGTGGTACTCGACTCCTTCTTCCAGGATGTCCAGGTGGAACTCTCCGTCGTCGAAGCCGAGGAAGATGCCGGCGACCTGCTCCTCGTCGTCCCAGTCCGCGTCGAATTCCGGGTGCCGGAAACGGGGGGGCAGCGGGGGGATGTCCAGGGGCAGCACGCCGAGGTCGAGCACCACCCGCAGCACGGTGTTCGGCATACGCAGTGTCGGGTCGGTCATGGTCTCGACGATACCGGAGCCCGCCGACGTGGGCGTCACAGAGTCGCATCACAGGGCCGGGTGTCAGTTCCCTTTCACTCTTAAACTTTCAAATCGACTTCGCACCAGGGGAAGACTGGAGTCGAATACGATGATTGCCCCTCATTCTCTCATTGCATTCCGGATTCCTGCGGATGAGGAGTTCTCCGACGAACTGAGCGTCATGGTCGGAATTGGGCATCGGGGTTCCTCTACTTTGGGTGTGACGTGCGCAGTAGCAGGAAAGTACGGTGGCCACTCTGACAAGCCGATCCGCCTCGTTTGCTGCGATCACGCGACCGTAGCGAGGTCCTGACCGCACCGTTCCCGTGCAGGGACAAATCAGAGCCCGATACTCAGATCTGCCAGTGAGAGGCACCTGACAGCCGCGACCGGGCTTGAGCGCCCTGTATTGGGGCGGTGAAGCGGGCTGGGCTGGAGACACCCACGGATACGATCAAGCGGAGGCGAGGGCGTGCTGAACGTGAACATGGTGATGCCGGTTGGGAACTGTAAAGCAGTCGCAATCCCGTATGAGTGCATGATGATCGCACTTACCTCCTCGTGCGACGCATGGGTGGGGCCAACCCCTGTTCGCGCAACACGTACGTGATCTGCGTCGCTCAACGTCCGGGTTACGGCTGGCCAGCCGGGTCCGCGTTCAGCACGGTGTAGCGGACGTTCTCAGCGCGCTCATTGTTCACCACGACGCCTTCCTTCCACGTGGCACCTTCGGCACTCGTCGTTGCGGTGATCGTTGGTGTTGCGAGACGTTGATCCACAGCGAGAGGGCTTGGAGGCACGAGGGTTCACTGTCGTCGGCCGATCTTGGAGTGCCCGGCTTGAACTGGCGGATCCGCCAAATCTGTCGAACTTCCGCCAGGCGCTCTCGCGAGTTCAGGCTGCCGGACTGAGCGTTTCCGAATTGACTGTGACCTCCGCGGCCGATCTGTATGAGCTGGAAAATACAACAACGCCGACTACCCATTCACGCCAGCCACCCCGCACGAGCTGTTGGATGCCGATGCCACTCGAGACCTCTGGAACCACGGCTTTCGCGTGTTTGGCGCGTACGGCCGCGACGAACTGGTCGGGGCGACCCTCAACGCACATCGCGATCGCCACGTGGAGACGGAATGCACGTCGGTGTTGGCCAGTTATCGAGGCCGCGGAAGCCCTAGCTACGGCGATGGCTGTGCACTTACGTTCGGGCTCCGGCGTGCAGAGCGATCGAGTCGCCGGCGCCCACGGTAGCGGTGAAGGTTCCGTCAGCGGCGACGAAGTAGCTTGGGCCCGAGCAGGAGCCGCCCGCGCCGGGGTCGCCGTGCTGGACGTCGCAGTAGCTTCCTGCGGGCAGGGAGGTCTTGAACGTCTGCCTGATCGCGCCACCCTCGTGGTTGATCACGACGAAGCCCCCACTCCCCCGACCGAAGGCGATCGCGTTGTTGCCGTTAGACCACCAGTTCGTCACCGCGGTGCCCGTCACGGTATTGCGGAAGGCGACCATGTTTGCGATCTGCCGCCAGGCGTGCTGGCACTTCCAGCCGTCGCTGTAGCAGGCGTTGACCGTGCCGCCATTCGGCGGGCCGGCATCCGTGTTGCTGAATTCATAGCCCGAGTACACGTTCGGCGAGCCGTAGGGCCAGGCGAGCATGAAGATGTTCGCGAGCGTGTAAGTGCTGCCGTCCTTGTAGCTGAGGGTCGAGCCGTTGCGCTCGGTGTCCCAGTTGTCCACGAAGACCCGCGCCTTGTTGCTCGCGAGGTAGCCCCAGGACTCGCCCCATGTGTTCAGGTAGGCGATCTTGTCGCTGGTGAACATGCGTTTGAGGTCGAAGGCCCCACGGAATTCGTCGACATCGCCGGTCGAGGTGTATTCGCCCGGCTGGACCGCCTCGTTCCCACCGGCGATGACCTCCTGCGCCCAGTAGACGCTCGGGTTGGTCAGCTTTGCCTTGATGGCGGAGAGGTCGGCCGCGGCCATGTGCTTGGCGCCGTCGATCCGGAAACCGTCGACGCCGAGGGCGCTGAGGTGGTTGAGGTACGCCGCGATGGTGGACTGCACGTAGGTGCTCGCCGTGTCGAGATCGGCGAGGCCGACGAGCTCGCAGTTCTGTACGTTGGAGCGGTCGCTGTAGTTGGTGATCGGGGTCCGGCAGGAGTGGAAGTCCTGGTTCTGGTAGTAGCCCGGGTAGTCGTACTTGCTGTAGACGGTGCCCCCCGTGCCCGTGCCGGAACCCGCACTCATATGGTTGATCACCGCGTCGGCCACGACCTTGACACCGGCGGTGTGGCAGGTGCTGACCATGCTCGAAAAGGCGGCCTCGTTGCCGAGTCGCCCGGCGATCTTGTAGCTGACCGGCTGGTAGGAGGTCCACCACTGCGAGCCCTGGATGTGCTCCTGGGCGGGCGAGACCTCAACGAATCCATACCCCTTGGGACCGAGGGTATCCGTGCAGGCCCGGGCGACCGATGCGAAGGACCACTCGAAGAGCGTCGCCGTGACGTCCTTGGCACCCGGCGGACTCGCATCCGCCCGGGGCGTTGTCACTCCTACATCGAGGCTCAGGGTCAGGACGAGGGCCAGGCCGGCCACCGCTGCAAACAACGGACGGGTTGATCTGCGCACGATGAAACTCCTTGTCGCGCGCGCCAGCGGACCACGCCGACGCACTCCATTGGGAACGGGCGATTGCGAGCGAGCCGCGGAAGCGGAACTCGGCAAACGAGGTACTGAACCCTCGGGTCACGCTACTGCAAGCGTTTGCAGTATTGCAAGCGCATGCCGAGGAATTGTGCGCCAGCCCCTTAACAATCGCCCGAGGGCTGGTGGAATCCTTCCGGAACGCCGGCGAGGGGTGCTCTCACTCTCGTCGGAAGTCGCCCGAAAGCAGAGTCCCGAGGCGATGAAGCCGAAAGGCCGACCAGACAAGGACGGATTCCAGCGCTTCATCTATCCCACACCCGGCACCTACATGGCCATTGACCGCGCTAACGGGAAGCGAGTTAAACGCCAGACCCCAGCGAGCATCACCATTCCCGAGGATGCTGGAGCACCCGCCGCGAGGAATCAGGACCCGCGATTGCCGCTGAAGCACCTGCAGAAATTCGCGTTCAAGTCTCCTGAACACCGGAAGTACTTCGGCATGCGCAGCCTCGTCGAGTCCGCGACCAAAACACTGAAGTCGAAGAACTTCGAAGACCTCGCCAACGTGAGCAAACGCTCCGGCCGCGGGTTCGCTTTCAACTACCTCGCTGCCACCCTCGCCGCGGTCTCATCGAACCTCCGGAAGATATTCGACTACTTCGTCAAGACTGCCGAACGGGACTCCGGGGAGAACCTCTGCCGAGAACGCAGGCGCACGGAAGCCGCAGGAACACCATTAACCAGGCACATTGCTCTCCCGGCGCTGGCGCCGCCGCAGTAGCGGTCGCCGTCCCCACATTCCGCTCGAAACCCCCGCACTCGGAACGCTTCAGCCTGCCCACACGCAGGCTGATTGGCGTTTGAGGGGCCGATTCCGCGCCAAAAGGCCAAATCAGGACCGCGCGAGACCTTAAATGAAGAAGGCCGGCTAAGCATTTCTGCTCAACCGGCCTGTCCACCTGGATTTCATGAATACCATTCCTGGGTTTCTGAAACACCCAAGAAGGGCCGCGCGGCCTATGCGCGGCGGAAGGCAATCGCGTTGCCCGTATTCGGTCAGATCCACACCCGACAAGGAAAATTCGTTCTGCTACGTGGGTTGGAGCAAGCAGCCCACGAATGGGACCTGATCGCTGCCTGCCACAACCTGATGAAGCTGCACACCGTGCACACCAAGGCTCTCCTCGCCACGCAAGCCGCACTGACAGCCCGCCCGGCAACCTAAGGACCAGGGCAGAACCGCCCTGCCGGGCGCCAGCGGCCTCGACCTACTGCCGCCAACGCGGCACTGACCCTATTTTCAGTCGGCACGAGAACAACACAGACCCCAAAGTCCACGACGACCGCCACAGCAACGCCCCGCCCGCTGCGGCCAAATTGGCCCGAATCTCGTCGCATCAACTGCGAATAGGCGTTACTGACACACGCTCCTAGTCGCTGCTGCCTTCTTTTTGTCAGCTATCTCATGCATGTCAGGTGCAGTAGATGGCCAGTTTTCGCAATGCGCCTTGGAGGAGTCATCAATGACCGATGCCTCACGACTGCTGGCGCTGCGGCACGAACGATCCCCGGCGCGCAAGTGAACGAAGGGGTGGTCAAGGTTTCAAATATTCAGCAATCGCCCATCACGGCCGAGTGGACAGCAGTCGACCGTGTCGATGGCCTGTCCGAGATTCGCTCAGGTGTCCGATCGGGCCCGAACACGCAGGCGAACGCCAGCCCCTTCGAGATCGCTGGCGAAGTGGAACGATGTTCCCGAAGCTCAGTCCAAACTTCAGTGAGACAAATCCGGCTTTATTTGAGAACTCACACCGGGAAAGCTGACAAGTGAGCGGATGACGGGAATCGAACCCGCGCTATCAGCTTGGGAAGCTGAAGTTCTACCATTGAACTACATCCGCACGTCCGTCGCGCAGGCAAGCCCGCACCGGAACCGTGCCAGCATATCAAGTCCGCGCCGTTAGGCTGGACCCGTGCTGCTCTCGGATCGCGATATCAAGGCTGAAGTCAACGCGGAACGAATCCGTCTGGAGCCGTACCAGGCCGACATGATCCAGCCGTCGAGCATCGACGTGCGACTCGACGGATTCTTCCGCCTCTTCGACAACCACAAGTACCCCTACATCGATCCGGCCGAAGACCAGCCCGATCTGACCCGGTTGATCGAGACCGCGGCGGGCGAACCGTTCATCCTGCACCCCGGTGAGTTCGTGCTCGGGTCCACGTACGAGAAGGTCAGCCTGCCCGACGACGTCGCCGCGCGGCTGGAGGGCAAGAGCTCGCTCGGCCGGCTCGGCCTGCTCACCCACTCGACCGCCGGCTTCATCGATCCCGGTTTCACCGGCCACGTGACGCTCGAGTTGAGCAACGTCGCCACACTGCCGATCAAGCTGTGGCCCGGCATGAAGATCGGTCAGCTCTGCTTCTTTCGGCTGAGTTCGCCCGCCGAACGTCCCTACGGCTCAAGCGCATACAGCTCCCGCTACCAGGGTCAGCGCGGGCCGACCGCGTCGCGGTCGTTCCAAAACTTCCACTGCACGGATGTGCGGGAGGCCTCGACGGGATCGACCACCGTAGTCGAGTAGCCCGGTTCACCCGCATGCAACACGCGCCCGGTAAAATCGGCCCATGACCACATCCGTGCCCAGCTTTGCCGAGGCGCTCGTCGCGCCGGGACCGACACCCGACTACCCGGGGCGGATGCGCCGCTTCGGCCAGCTGGTCGGCGCCTGGGCCGCCACCGGGTCCCGCCTCGACGAGACGACCGGCGAATGGACCGGGCGCGAATTCACCTGGATCGTCGACTTCGTGCTCGACGGGCGTGCGGTGCAAGACGTCGAGATCGTCGTGAGCGACTCGCACCCGACCGGCTTCGCGACCGTCGCCACGGCCGTCCGAGTCTATGATTCCTACGCCGGCGTGTGGCGGGTCAGCTATTTCGCCCCGGCATCCGGCGAGTACTGTCACCTCGTGGCGACCCCCCACCGCAACGGCCTGCGCCAGGACGGCACGGGCACCGACGGCCGCCCGATCCGCTGGAACTTCGTCTCGATCACACCTGACGCCTACGCCTGGGAGGGCTGGGTCTCCAACGACGAGGGTTCCACCTGGGTGCTGGTCGAGCACAACGAGGCCACCCGCATCCGTTAGCCGATCTGGTTCTGGCGGGCCTTCACCGGCAGCAGGAGAAGCAGCCCCACGAGCAAAACCAGCATGAGTCCGAGGATGCCCCAATAGGTTTCGCCGAAGATCGTCACCATCAGGGCGAACATGGTCGGCGCCAGAAAGCTCACCGCGCGGCCCGTCGTGGCGTAGAGCCCGAAGACCTCGCCCTCCCGACCGGCCGGTATCAGGCGTGCCAGAAAGGTGCGGCTGGCCGACTGGGCCGGCCCGACGAAGAGCGTCAGGGCGAGGCCGGCGGTCCAGAACACGATCTGACCGCCGTCGTGCAGCAGGAACACGATGCTGCCGAACACGATCAGGCCGATCAGGGCGGTCACGATGATCGGCTTTGCGCCGACCCGGTCGTCAAGCGCGCCGGCGATGACGGTGGCCACGCCCGCCACGACATTGGCGGCGATAGCGAAGATGATCACCTCGCCGGGTGAGAATCCGAAGACGGATGCCGCGAGCACCCCGCCGAAGGTGAAAACCCCGGCCAGGCCGTCGCGGAAGATCGCGCTCGCGATCAGGAAGTACACCGTCTGGCGGCTGGTCTTCCAGAGCCGAACGATGTCCTGCCCGAGCACGACGTAGGAACGGAGGAAGCTCACCCGGGGCCGGCGCACCGCGGCGGAAAAACGGTATTCGGGAACCGAGAACAGCACCGGCAGGGCGAACAGGCCGAACCAGGCGGCCGCGATGAGCATCGTGACCCGCACCGAAAGGCCGTACTCGCTGGTTACCCCGAACAGACCCACGTCGGGGCTGATGAAACCGAAGTACACGATGAGCAGCAGCACGATGCCGCCGATGTAGCCCATGCCCCAACCGAAACCGCTGACCCTGCCGATCGTGCGCGCGGTCGAGACCTGGGACAGCATGGCGTTGTAGTTGACGCTGGCGAACTCGAAGAAGACGTTGCCGGCGGCCACCAGAACGAGGCCGAGCAGCAGGAAGTTCGGTGACGCCTCCACGAAGAACATCGCCGCGGTGAGGCCCACCACGATGAACGTGTTGACGCCGAGCCACAGCTTGCGCCGCCCGGAGGTGTCCGAGCGCTGTCCGGTGATCGGGGCCAGCACGGCTACCAGCAGGCCGGCGATGGCGAGGGCCCAGCCGAGCTGGGCGGAAATGACGTCTTTGTCGCCGAACGAGCTGCCCGTGATGTAGACGGTGAATACGAAGGTGGTGACCACCGCATTGAACGCGGCAGAGCCCCAGTCCCAGAAGCTCCAGGCCACTACTCGGCGTCTGCTCGTTTTGTCAGGCAGCTCCCGGGCATCCGTGCTGCCCTGCTCCGCGATCCCGGTCATGCGCTGAGGCTAGTGGATGTGGGTGGCCGGAGACCATCGATTGCACGAAATCTGAAAGTTGAGTCGTTCACGCTCAACTCTCAGGTGCGTGGCTTGACTTTCGATTTGCGACACTGGCACACTTGAGCCAGCACCACTCAACTCTGTGAAATCGAGCTGAGAACATACTTTAAAGGAGAACGCACACATGGCCCGTGCAGTAGGCATCGACCTCGGAACCACCAACTCTGTGGTGGCCGTCCTCGAAGGTGGAGAACCCACCGTCATCGCAAACGCCGAAGGCTTCCGGACCACACCGTCCGTCGTCGCCTTCACCAAAGACGGCGAGGTGCTGGTCGGCGAGACCGCCAAGCGCCAGGCCGTCACCAACGTCGACCGCACCATCGCGTCGGTCAAGCGCCACATGGGCACCGACTGGAATGTCGCCATCGACGACAAGAAGTTCACTCCGCAGGAAGTTTCGGCCCGCATCCTGGCGAAGCTCAAGCGCGATGCCGAGGCGTACCTGGGCGACAAGGTGACGGATGCCGTCATCACGGTTCCCGCGTATTTCAACGACGCCGAGCGCCAGGCGACCAAGGAGGCCGGAGAGATCTCCGGACTCAACGTGCTGCGTATCATCAACGAGCCGACCGCCGCCGCACTTGCCTACGGCCTCGACCGTGGCAAGGAAGACGAGCTCATCCTGGTCTTCGACCTCGGCGGCGGAACCTTCGACGTCTCCCTCCTCGAGGTAGGCAAGGACGACGACTTCTCCACCATTCAGGTGCGGTCGACTGCCGGTGACAACCGCCTCGGCGGCGACGACTGGGACCAGCGCATCGTCGATCACCTGATCAAGAAGTTCAAGGAAACCACCGGCGTCGACGTCTCCAAGGACAAGATCGCCAAGCAGCGCCTCAAGGAAGCCGCCGAGCAGGCCAAGAAGGAACTCTCGAGCAGCATGTCGACGAGCATCCAGCTGCCGTACCTCTCCCTGACCGAGAATGGCCCGGCCAACCTCGACGAGACGCTCACCCGCGCCCAGTTCGAGAAGATGACCGAAGACCTGCTCGACCGCACGAAGAAGCCGTTCCAGGACGTCATCCGTGAAGCCGGGGTCAAGGTGGAAGATATCGCCCACGTTGTTCTCGTCGGTGGCTCCACCCGCATGCCCGCCGTGTACGAGCTCGTCAAGGCCGAGACCGGTGGCAAGGACCCGAACAAGGGCGTCAATCCGGACGAGGTCGTCGCCGTTGGCGCCGCACTGCAGGCCGGTGTGCTGAAGGGTGAGCGCAAAGATGTTCTGCTCATCGACGTCACCCCGCTGAGCCTCGGCATCGAGACCAAGGGCGGCATCATGACGCGCCTGATCGAGCGCAACACGGCCATCCCGACCAAGCGCAGCGAGACCTTCACCACGGCCGACGATAACCAGCCGTCCGTCGCGATCCAGGTCTTCCAAGGCGAGCGCGAGTTCACCCGCGACAACAAGAACCTCGGCACGTTCGAGCTGACCGGTATCGCGCCGGCCCCGCGCGGCATCCCGCAGGTTGAGGTCACCTTCGATCTCGACGCCAACGGCATCGTGCACGTGTCCGCCAAGGACAAGGGCACCGGCAAGGAGCAGTCGATGACCATCACGGGCGGATCCTCGCTCGCTAAGGAAGACATCGAGCGCATGGTGCGCGAGGGCGAAGAGCACGCCGCCGAGGACAAGCGCCGTCGCGAGGCAGCCGAGACCCGCAACACGGCGGAGCAGCTCGCGTACTCGATCGAGAAGCTGATCAAGGAGAACGACGAGAAGCTGCCCGAGGACGTGAAGTCCGAGGTTCAGGCCGACGTCGACGCACTCAAGGCCGCTCTCGTCGGCGACGACGATGCGGCCGTGAAGACGGCCTTCGACAAGCTCAACGAGAGCCAGGGCAAGCTCGGCGAGGCCATCTACAAGACCAGCCAGGCGGATGCCGCGGCCGGTGCCCCGAGCGACTCCGAGCCGACCGCCGACGCGGCCGGCTCTGACGAAGACGTGGTTGACGCCGAGGTCGTCGACGACGAAGACGAGGCCAAGAAGTAATGGCAGACGACAACAAGCGTCCTGGCGACGAGCCGTTCGACGAGGGGGCATCCGCTGAGGGTGCCCCCGGGGCCGACGCCGAGACGGAATCCGAAGGTGTGAGTGTCGAGGACATCGACGAGGCGTCCGCCGAGGGTATCGAAGAGGACGAGCTGACGGTCCAAGACATCCTGGATGCCGCCACGCGGGAAGTCGACGAGCCCACGAGCGAGCACCTCGCCGACCTCAAGCGGGTCACCGCGGAGTACGCCAACTACCGGCGCCGCACCGAGGCCAACCGCGAGGTCGAGCGTGAGCGCGTCACCGTGGATGTCGTCAAGGGCCTGATTCCCGTGCTCGACGATCTCGACCGCGCTGAGAAGCACGGCGACCTGGTCGAAGACTCGGGGTTCAGCACGATCGCCGCAAAACTCCGGGGGAGCGTCGAGCGTCTGGGCGTGAAGTCCTTCGGCACGGTCGGCGAACCGTTCGATCCGACCATCCACGAGGCGATCTTCCAGCTGCCCACCGCGGGCATCGAGTCGGAGACAGTTGGTGACGTGATCGAGACCGGTTACTTCCTCGGCTCGTCGCTCCTGCGCGTGGCCAAGGTCGTCGTGCAGGTACCGAGCGATGGCTAGCCAGGACTGGTTCGATAAGGACTTCTACAAGGTCCTGGGTGTGTCAAAGGACGTCACCCCGGCCGAGCTGAAGAAGGCCTATCGCAAGCTCGCCCGCACGTACCACCCGGACTCCAATCCGGGCAACCCTGCGGCCGAGGCGACGTTCAAGGAGATCAGCGAGGCACACTCGGTGATCGGTGACCCTGCCCAACGCAAGGAATACGATGCCGTGCGCGCGATGGGCGGTGGAGCCCGCTTCACCGCCCCGCGCCCCGGCGGCGGGCAGGCCGGAGGCTTCGACGATGTCTTCGGCGGCATGTTCGGTGGGGGCGCGCGGCAACAACAGCCCGGCTACTCCTATGAGCAGGGCGGTTTCGACGACCTCCTCGGCGGCATGTTCGGCCGCGGTCAGGGTGGTGGCGGTTTCGGCACCTCGAGCGGCGGGTTCCGCGGTTACGGCGGGCCGACTCGCGGCCGCGACGTGATCGCGTCGACCACGGTCGACTTCATCACGGCCACGCACGGTGACCAGATCACCCTGCAAACGCAGGATGGCCGCGCCATCAAGGTGAAGATCCCGGCCGGGGTGGCCGACGGGCAGAAGATCAAACTCCGCGGCCAGGGGCAGCACAGCCCCGACGGCGGCGAGTCCGGCGACATCGTGCTCACGGTGAACGTGCGCAAGCACCCGGTCTTCGAGCGCGACGGGCTGAACCTGCGGGTCTCCGTGCCGGTCACGTTCGTCGAGGCCGCGCTCGGCGCCACTATCGAGGTGCCGACGTTGGGCGGAGCGCCGGTCAAACTACGTATCGCCCCGGGTACCCCGAGCGGGCGCGTGCTGCGGGTCAAGGGGCGTGGTGTCGTGACGCCCAAGGGCACCGGGGACCTGCTGGCGGAGGTTCAGGTTGCCGTTCCGTCTCATCTGTCGAAGGACGCCGAGGAGAAACTCGCGGCCTTCGCGGAAGCACTGCCGAAGGAGAATCCGCGCGACGAACTCCTCGCGAAGGCGAGAGACTGACGGTGGACGAGAACACCCGGGTTTTCGTGATCTCGATGGCCGCCGAGCTTGCGGGCATGCACCCGCAAACGCTGCGCCAATATGATCGCCTGGGACTGGTGAGTCCCGACCGCACCCCCGGTCGGTCTCGCCGGTACTCGATGCGGGATGTGGCCAAGCTCCGCGAGATCGCGGAGCTTGGTGCCGAGGGTGTGAGCCTGGAAGGCATCCGTCGCATCATTGACCTCGAGGACCACGTGCGCACGCTCGAATCGCGGCTGCGCGAATTGGAGTCTGCGCTGGCCGATGAACTGCTCAACCGTCCGGGCCGCCGCGTCTTCGCGGCCGGCTCGGCCGGCGAGGTCATCTCGATGCGGGCCGGTACGCGCACGCGCCGGTCCAACCAGATCGTGATCTGGCGCCCCCTGGGATCCCGCCCGATCGGCGACGAGAAGTAGCCGCACTGCGGGTTAGCCTGAGGCAATGCCCGATTTTTCCTTTGACCGCCTGAGGCGTTTCCCCGACGTGGAAGCGGACAATCTCTTCGCCGTGGATGCGAGCGACCGGCTGATCCTCGACGAGGCGGCCGGCGTGCTGGCCGAGGCAGGATCCGGTGAGGTCGTGGTGATCGAGGACCGCTATGGCGCCCTCACCCTGGGCGCGGCCGCACTGGCCGGGGCTCGGGGAATCCGGGTGCACCAGGATGTCCTCTCCGGGGAGTTGGCACTCGCCCTGAATGCGGCCGACGCCGGACTCGCGGATTCCTACCACTCCCTCATCCTGGGCGAAGAACTGCTGGCGGACGCGCGGGTGGTACTGATCCAGCTGCCGCGCAGTCTGGCGGCGCTCGATGAGTTCGCCGACGCCATCCGTCGTTTCGCGGCACCGGATGTGGTGGTGATCGCCGGCGGACGCATCAAGCACATGACGCCGACCATGAACGCGGTGCTCCGCCGGCATTTCGGCGAGCTGCAGATTTCGTCGGCCCGGCAGAAATCGCGGGTACTCAGGGCAGCGGCCCCGATTGCCTCCGCCACTGAGCCGACGATGTCCACCTGGCCGAATTCTGTGGAGCACGCCGACCTTGGACTCACGATCTGCGCCCACGGGGCCGCGTTTGCCGGCGCGACCGTCGATATCGGAACGCGCTACCTGCTCGAGTTCCTCGATCGCATGAAAACGGATGCCCGGAGCGCCATCGATCTCGGCTGCGGCACCGGGGTGCTGGCCGCCACCCTCGCCCGACGCCGTCCCGCCCTACGGGTGATCGCCACCGACCAGTCGGCCGCGGCCGTCGCCTCCGCGCGGGCCACCATGGTGGCCAATGCGCTCGCCGACCGGGTCACGGTCGTGCGGGATGACGCGCTCCAGAGCCAACCGGATGCCTCGGCCGAACTGATTGTGCTGAACCCGCCCTTTCATATCGGCTCGTCGGTCCATGCCGGCATAGCCCTGAAACTGTTCGAGGATGCCGGACGAGTGTTGCAGCCCGGTGGTGAGCTGTGGAGCGTGTGGAACACCTACCTCGGTTATCGTCCCGCGTTGACGCGACTGGTCGGGCCGACACACCAGGTCGGCCGGAACGCCAAATTCACCGTCACGGTCTCGACCGGACGCTGAGACGCGCCGGACCGCCGTGAGGCCCGCACTTGGGGGCTTGCGCCAGGGCGTCGAAGCCGACACGCCCGGGATGCGGGAGGGAGTTGCGCACCCCCAGAATTCACCGTAATGTCTCTCTAGTCACCCCACAGGTTCGGAAAGCCGCAGAGTTTCCCGGCCTCAAGTGGGACGAAGGTTTAGTTTTTTCTCGGATACCCTTTCGCAAGGGGGCGTTCGAGCAGAAACCAAGATAATAGTTCTCTCCGGCTGCGTGTCTGGTCTGGTGGGTGGTTGTTCGAGTCGCTTTGGCGCACTCGGAATCGGCTGCTTTCCGTGATTTGACAGGGTGTGGCCGGGCAGCTAAGTTATACAAGTTGCCTCGAAG
>NZ_SOFT01000046.1:0-16893 GCF_004402645.1 Cryobacterium sp. TMT2-42-4 | reverse complement strand
CCGGCTGGCCAGCGTCAGGGCGAGTTGCTCCCAGGCCATGACGTCCCATTCGTCGGAGGCAACACGGGGGAACTTCGCAATGAGCAGTTCACCTCGGCCGTTGACAACGGCAGCTTTGGGCCGGGCGCCACCGATAGAGCTTCCCGCGCGCAGGAGCAGCTGCAGCGATTCGTCATCGGGGTGGTCGCTCTCAACAGATTCGACGGCGTTGAGAAGTCTCGACAGTCCGACCAGGTGCGGCACGCTTGCAGCCGCCGGCCCCAACCAATCAGTGGTCCCAGGACAACGGAACCGGAAGGCGCCTTGACGTAGGTCGTCGCGAACACCGAGCGTGTAGTCCAGTTCGCCGAAACTGCGTTCAGCGACACCGCCTTGGGTAGCACGGTGACGTTCGGATCGTTCGATGAGTTTGCGTCCCCAGCGGTCGGGAGCGCAGTCGGTGAACGCCCCGAAAAGGTGACGCCCGTCCGCAGTGTTGAAGGACCCGGATGAGAGGGGTAGTCCCGGATCGAGCGAGTACGCGTCTGGTCTGGCCAGATAATCGATGTCGTAGGTGAAAGTGGCGCTCTCGGAGTTGCGTCGACGATGCGCGTAGACCGTGCCGGCGCGGATGTTGACACCATCTATTTGCACCCATACTTCCGAGTCAGACATCGGACTGTTTCTTCGGCAGGCTCTGACGCACACGCTGCGGGAGAACTTCCTCGGAGCGAAGCCGGCCGATGTCGCTGCGATAAGGGTCGGCGCTCTCAACCACCGTGTCCATGATTCCCAGTGCCCGGAAGACACGCAGCGCCGTCTCGAGGCTGACGCCTCCCTGCCCCGATTCCAGCTTGTGGAGGGTTGCCCGGCTCATGCCCGCGCGGTCGGCGACCTGCGCAGCAGTCAACCCGAGAAGTTTCCGCCACGTCTGAACGTCCGTGCCAAGTTCACGGAGAGCACGCCGGACCGGGATGGGTGTTGTACGCTTGTCGACCATTAGATTTTCTCCCTAACGCCTATTATTTTATACACTAACGCTTATAAAGTATTTGATACTTCGCATAAAAGCATTTCTTCTTTCGGGACGGATTACAGCACACCGGACGAGTATGCCGCGCGTTAAGCGTGTGGCCCGCAGACTCCTGCACCTCTAAGAGCGGAGCGGCTCTCCCGCAATTGGCAGGGATGTCGGTGCGGCCCAAACCCACAAGACCCATAGGCTCCGGTTGCCGCGCGATTATTACGTTCGCGTCCACGGCAACGATTACTCCGTTGATCCGGCCGGGATAGGACGGATGGTCGAGGTTCGGGCGGGCCTGGCTCAGGTCACGGTCACCCTCGAGGACAGGTTGTTCGCGTCCCATGACCGGGCATGGTCCACTGGGCAAACGATCACCGATCGGGCTCACGTTGCTGCTGCCGCGACTCTCCGAACCGCGTTTCACACCCGTGTGGACCCGGTCGAGGAGAGCCTGGAACGAAACCTCCTCGACTATGACACGGCGTTCGGGGTCCGGTTCGACCTCGACGGTGAGGTCGCCTGATGGGCCGCGAAACGATCAGCGAGATTGAGTACTTCGCCCGTGCGCTGAAAGCACCCAGAAATCAGAGACGCCGCCGCCCGGCTCGCTGAGGGCTAGATTCGTCCGCTCGTCGATGCAATTTGGTCTCGATTGTTTATAACCATCACGAATATCGGCGTTGAGCCTATGGGAGGCGACGATCGAGATGGATGGTGACTTCGTCGCCGTCGGACTTGCGAATGCGCTTTCGGACCGCAGCGGCGATGGGGAGCTTGTGCGTTCCGTCGCCAAGAGCCATGAATGCTCCCCTGAAGGGCTCACCGTCAACGGTCCCTTCGACCTTCACTAGCCCACGGGTATTAAAGACGAGCGCCGAGTTCGGCATCTGCACGCAAGTCCAGGTGTCCCCGTTCCGGACCTTGCCAAGTACTGCAGAGAAGGTGATGTCGAGTGCTGCTGATTCCTTGGTCATGATGGTGGCCTTTCAGACGAACATGCCGACTATGGCACCAATGATCTTAAGCTTCGCGAGCCAGTCGGTCACGAGAACCCTCGTTCGCTGACTAGGCCGTAGACCCCGGGCCGCTCAGGACGCGCCGGCTCGAGCCCGATCCCGATCCCGGCCAAGAGTTCCATAATCTTCGGAAGCTCGGCGATCAGGACGGGGCCTGGGACCCAGCACAACAACAGTGGGTCCACCCAAGCTGACCGGTGCGAGACCCGCCACCGAGCCAGGAACTTACCGTCACTAGGCGCGGCGAAATCATCCATAGGCGATACGCGAGTACCGCTACGAATCGGAGTCCCCCACTCCAACGATTAGCCCCGGCACTCATGCTCGTCTGCGCCAGGCGATACATGCCGGGGCTTTTTCGTGCGTACTCCACAGTTCGGCCACGCAATAAGAGGTAGGCAGCCGCTGGCAGGCCGCGCATTCGTGAAGCCAAGCGATATCACCGCCCCTTTATAAGGACTTCTACGATCGAGTAAGTGATCTGTTTACTCGAGGCTATATTGTTCTATTTATGGAGCTAACTACGAATCCTTTCAAGCCAGGCGCAGGGCGGGTGCCACCGGTTCTGGCAGGCCGCTCCGACCTGCTCGGTGAATTCCGCACACGGCTGTATCAGGCGCGAGAAACGGGGGAGGGGGAGCGGCCTTGGATCCTCTCCGGGCTCCGCGGAGTAGGGAAGACCGTGTTGCTCAATCAGCTCGGACGCGACGCGGGCGAGCTGAAGTTGATCTTCATCAAAGTCGAGGCCTCGAGCAGCAAGCCCCTGGCCGTCGCACTGGCCAAAGAGCTCCACCTCGCACTTCGACGAGTCCTCTCAAGCTCTGACCGTGCCAAAGCGCTCTGGTCCAAGGCCGCCCGCGTGCTTCGTTCATTCCAAGTGCGTGTCGACCCGTCCGGGACCTACTCCTTCACTGTCGACGTTGAACCGGAGCGCGGCGTAGCCGACAGCGGCGATCTCGCCGTCGATCTCCAGGAGTTATTGGAGACCATCGGGCTTGCTGCGCGTGAGGCCAACTCAGTTATCGTGCTGGCCGTCGATGAACTTCAAGAAGCCTCATCCGAGGATCTCGCGGCTCTCAACGTCGCCCTGCATAACCTCGGTCAAGACGTCTTCCCCGTCCCGGTCGTTTTCGTCGGCGCGGGGTTGCCGTCCCTACCTGCCGTGCTTGCTGATGCGACTAGCTACGCGGAGCGCCTTTACGACTATCGTCAGATCGGTTTGCTCGACACCGCCGCGACATCTGATGCCCTGACTGCCCCGGCACGTGCCAATGGAGTCGACTGGGAGCCTGACGCCCTGGATGCAGCGGTGACAGCTTCGGGGGGATACCCGTACTTCATTCAAGCCTGTGGCAGTCATGTCTGGGCCGTCAGGGCCACGGATACCATTTCTCTGCAGGATGCCCAAATCGGGATCGAGTCAGCGCGAAGTGAAGTGGAACAAGGCCTGTATCAATCGAGGTGGGAGCGGGCTACACCGACTCAGCGGGCCTTCATGTCCGCAATGGCCGTCGACGACGATGCCCCCTCTTCAATGGCCGACCTCGTGACCCGGTTGCGGAGGAAGCGCACTACGGACCTCTCCGTCAATCGTCGAGACTTGATCCGGGGCGGTCACATCTACACGCCAGAACGCGGTTTCGTCGCGTTCACCGTGCCCGGCATGGCTGACTTCATCGGCAGATAAGGGGAGTAGCCCCGTGTCATCCGCGCCGACGTCGGCACCTGCTCATGCCTCGCGATCGGACCGTTGGCAGCACCTGGCGAGGCGTACGCCGTGCAGGCGGGGGCCTCGGCGTCCGGCCAGGACGTGAGCACCGTCACGTCAAGCGCGGGCGTAGCGCAGCGCAAGTTGGCGCAGGGTGGCTTCGATGCCGGCGGCGTTCTTCCGAGGGACGCCGAGCAATTCGAAGACCTTGCCCTGCGCGGCTGGGACGGTGCTGTAGTCGAATGTCTCAGTGACGCGCGTAGACGTGGGCGTGAGCGGCGTGAGTTCCCAGCGCCACCGGTGGCCTGCTGGGTGACGCCATTCCACAAGCCGACCGTCATCGAAGCGCGTCACCGTGCTGGTGATGCGATACCGGACGCCGAACTGCTGCATCGCTACCGAGAATTGTGCGCCCTGGCTGAGCCGCCGCGGACCCGACACCGTGTCGCGGACGGTGCCCGAGCCGTCCAGCTCACCGTGACGGTGCGGATCAGCCACCAACGCGAAAACGTCGTCGGACGAAGCCGACACCTCGACAGTGCGCGCGATTCGGCGCGGTCCTTGCTCAACCTGTTCGACCGTCATGCTGCCCAGCCTAGGCCGCGGCTACGTAGGACCGCGCCGCGGCCATGACCTCTCGAGAACGTCCCTTCGAAAGCGCTTCGGCCGGCGCCGCATCACCTGGTTCCGGGTTCATACCCATAAACCACGCCCTGGCAACGTCAGCCGAATGAACCGAACATAGGATCTCGAGCACCTGAAATGTGTCTCTGAGGAGCTTTTCACTCGCTTTGTGGCGGTCGCAGGCGCTCTCTCACACGATCGTTGGTGCTCAACCGCACGATTGGGTAGTTGCCCAAGGGCGTAAATACTCACCGAGGCACCATGGCCTCACAACGCGCTACTCGCCAACTCGCCCAGTGGCCCCGTACGTCAATAACGCTGACCCCCCAGAAGCGCGAATACTCAGCAGTCGTCAAATGCGACGGTGAAACCACGCCTGCGACGTTCGGGGAGTCCGTGTCTAGGGCACGGCCGATTCATTGAGCTGTGCGGAGAATGAAGCGAGCCAGGAATCGATTGCACCGAATATGACGGGTTCAGGGAATCGTGCGCTCAAGCTCGCGGCCATGTGCTCCCGGACGATGGTGTCATTGCCCGCGGAATACATGGCGACGAGGTACCGGATCCCGTCGTGAACGACGGCACGGATTTCTGGCCTTTCGGCCACGTGTTTGCGCATCGCTGATAGCCCAACTCCGCGTTCATGCCCTGGAACCACGCCTGGACTACCTTCGCCCTATCCCCAACAACGTGGCGCTCCGGCACATGGCCACGCCCCGACAGTCCGCCGTGCTGCGCGAAAAGCTGCGGGCGAAGGAAGCGGCGCAACTGCACCCGGCCGCGGTGAATCTGCCGGAGGGGGAGCGGGTCGGCCGCCTCGTCGGGCGGGGGAACCGGTGGGTGTATCAGGGGTGGCGGGACTTGGGCGTGTACGTGTTTGGCACCGGCCGCGGCAAGACCTCCGCGCTCGTCATTCGGCACATGCTCGAAGCTCCTGGCGCCGCGATCATGACCTCCAACAAGGTCGACGGTGTCCGCGAAACCCTCGCCGGCCGCGCCGGCCACGGCCAGGCGTTCATCTTCGACCCCAACCGCATCTACCGCCAGGACCTACAGCCTGACTTTGTGTTCAACCCGCTCGACGACATCCGAAGCGCTGCCGACAGACCGTCGAGCCGTTGGCGGCCGTACGGGGCCTGATGGTGGGTGAACATGCGCTGCCCGCCAAGGATGGTGCGGTCGACGAGTTGCTCGACCGGATCCTGGCGAACCCGACGGCACCGGGGGCGCTGTGCGCTCACGGTGAAATACCGCGCGCGTTGCTCATCGTGGCGCGGGCATCGGGCCTGGTGACCGCACCTGCACGCGCGACAGAAAAAGGCGCCGCTTGGCGCGCCTATGGGCACCAAGACGGAGTCCTCGCCCTGGAGTAACCCCGCCATTTCTGCTCCGCTGACCCCTTCACCCCCGAAGTGCCAGCCGTTTTCGGATCGCGCAGCGTGGTCCCACGTGCGCTCACGTTGAGGAGCTATTTTGCGAGAGGGCGGAACTCAGGGCGTGGTGGACCCGACGCGGGCAATCGTCTCGGCTTAGCCGTCGATCGCGGCCCAGTCCCGGAAGTCCCGTTCCGACAGCAACGTGCGTCCGGCGGCACCATCTAACGGGCTGCACCGCGCGGTCGGGGCGAGGACGACGACGCCCATGTCCAAGTTCGATGAAAGCCAGGCCGTCGTCCAAGTAACCGTGCGGTTGTCCGCCCGGTTTTCCCGGTTTCCCGACGTCCCGGCAACGGTGGTGCAATCGGCCGTGCGCGACGAACACGCCAAGCTCGACGGCCGAGTACGCAACTACGTGCCGGTCTTGGTCAAGCGAGCCGCCTGACAGCGGCTGGCGATGATCGCCCCCGTCGATCAATCGATTCGCGTGGGCTCCTCCCACCGCGCACCCGGTCCACTGCTGCGCCAATCGGTCGCCGACCGGGCGGATCGACCCGGCCGCTCGAGTTCGAGGGGCGTCCGGCGCGAGCCGGCCAAGGTCGCTACGTCGGGTCAGCCAATCCGGTTGAGCCCGTCAGGATATCGGACTGCAAGATCTCGCGCATCTTCCTCGGTTCCTCGAACAAGGGGCTGTGCGCGGATCTGGTGAACGTGTAGAAGCCCTTCAACGGTGCATCAAGTTGCTCGAAGTACGACTTGGCCAAGGGGTAGGAGACCGTGTAGTCGTAAACGCCATGAAGGAAATACACGGGGATCTCAAGCCGGGTGACTTTCTTGGTCAGATCCGTCGAGAGCAGGGTGTTCCACAACTGGTCACCGGAGAAGATCTTGCCCCGCCACGTGTTGATCTTCTCGCCGAGCGTGTACTCCCGGTTCTGGAAAGACGGCAGCAGCAGACCAGAAACAATTGACCTCATCTTGTGGGTGGTGCCGATGCCGAGGCGGTGCATGGCCGAGTCGCGAACCGAGAGGTAGGACTCCGGCAGCGGGACCGAGTCGCTGATGGGTGCTTCTTCGAGCATCCGCACCATCTTCGCGTCGCCGTCATCCTTGAACTGTTGGAGCATGTAGGCGGACGCGAGCTTTTCGGACTCGAGCTGGTCCGACATCTGGGCCACGCCAATGTACGCGTGGTAGAGCTCGGGGGCTTGCGCGGCGGCCTGGATTCCGATGAAAGTTCCGCCCGAATGGCCCATGAGGTAGATCTTCTGGTGTCCGAAACGCTCGCGGAGGTAGTTCGTCACCGACAACGTGTCCGCCACGAGCTGTTCCTGGTTGACGCTCTCCGGTGAGACCACGGAGCTGTAGGAGAGACCTGAACCGCGCTGCTCCCACCAGACCACGGTGAAGTACTCGTCCAAACCCGTGGGGTAGTCCTGGGTGAGGAAGTAGTCGGGCATGCCCCCATGGAGGTAAAGCAGCACAGGGTTGCTCGAGTCCTCGCCCTTGATGAACATGCCCTGCTCGACACCGTCGATGTTGACGTGGAACTTCTCCGAGATGCTCCCCGGCAGCACGCTCCCGTCGGCATCCAGGAATGGCCTGGGTCGTCCAGGGCTCCACCACAGCAAGATCCCTACAAGAACGAGCACTGAAAACATCAAGCCTGAAACCGCGGTCACCATGACACGCCGAACCCTTCGCGCGAACCTCCAAGCGGCCCAACCGCTGCCGTCGACATCAACCATCATTTCGCTCCCTTCCCGCAGCCCGCCCAGCTGGAGCTGGCTACTGATGTCTACGCTGTAGACAATAGTAGTCTACGCAGTAGACTCGACGGTCGATCCGACCACGGGTCCGCGGCGTTCTGCGAGGAGGATCCATGGCGGCACAGGGACTGACGCGCGAGATGCTCACGTCGGCGGCCTTGCGCATCGTCGACGACGACGGGCTGCACGCTCTGTCCATGCGGAGGCTGGGATCAGAGCTTCGCGTCGACCCGATGGCCGCGTACCGACACATCCCCAACAAGGGAACCCTGCTCGACGAGGTCGTCGAGGCCGTCATGTCCGAGATCGACACCGACGCCGTCGACGCCTCGCTCCCCTGGCAGGACCAGCTGCGCGCGCTCGCGGTCTCTTACCTGGCCACGCTGATGGCCCACCCGAACGCAGCGCCTCTGATCGCCGAGCGCTCGCTGCGCGGGGCCGGTTCGCTCCGCGTGGTCGAGAAGGCGCTGCGGATCATGACTGATGCCGGGGCGCAGCTGGGCGACGCGGTCGCCACCATCGACGCGATCGGCCTGCTGGCCGCCGGAATCGCGCAGGCGTCGAGTGCCTCAGTCGAGCAGGCAGAGGCGACCGCGGGCAACCCTCTCGCCGGGCTCCCACCCGAGGGGTTCCCCCTACTTGCTCAGGCCGCCGCAGCGGGAGCACTCTCGGACGGGCTGGCCGACGTGCTCAACTTTGCTATCGACGCCATGATCGCCGCTCTCGAGGCGAAGTCGCCGTCGGGCCACGGCCCACGGGTGCCGTAGATCCGTCCGGTGGCCGACCGGTACCGCACGGTCTGGCCGGGTGGCTGGGGCCTTCAGCCTGCCTAGGCCCTCGCGGCGACGGCAGACCGGGGGCATGCATTCCTGATCGCGTGCGACGGGTGCCGCAAGGTGTGCCTGAGCCTCGCGCTGGCCTACGGGGTCCGCGCTAAGCCTCGATCCACCGGTCCGGGTCTCGCGGCCCGGATGTTCCGCTGGTGCTCCTGTTGATGCGAATGTCGGCTGGTGGGTCAGGTGGGGCGGGTTGTCTCGGTCTGAAGTTCTGGTCCAATAGGGCTGTCCAGGGTTTCTCCCAGGGCCCGTGCTCGGGCAGGTGCAGGGTGATGCGTCGCGCGGAGGGTGAAATGCGCGCGGGGACGCTGACGAGTTTCCGGCGGATCGTCGCCGTGGTCGCTCGGGCGAGACCGTTCCCCGCCATGGTCGCGACGGCGCGGGTGAGGCTAAAGGCCATGACGGCGAGGACCAGACAGGCGGCGTTGGCGGTGAACACGCCCGTGGGAAGGTGAGCCAGAACGCTGCTTTTTTGGACGGAATTGACGAGCTCGATCACCGCGTGGGCGCGGTGGGTTTTGTCTGCTGTGACGGTGTCGAGGGTGCTGGTGGTGAAGAAGGCATGGAGCGGATATCGCGCAAGGGGAGCAGTCATGGGTTGTGCTCGCCGATCCGGAGGGCAATACATTCTGCATTCTGGAATCCCCGAACTCCACGGGATCGAGCCCAAGTAGCCAGATCGTTCTTCAGAGGCCGCTCCCCTGAGTCAATCATCACGCGTAGTTCCGTAACGCGTAGTTGCGTATCTTGACCAGCTCTGTTACGTTACCGATAGATACGCAATAGGAAGTTGGTTCTGATGTCCGAGTCGCAAATGGCGCCGCGCCGCCCCGGTGGCCGTGGCAGCGATATCGGGCGCCCCCGTGACCCGGACATGGATCAGGCCATCCTTCGGGCGACGATTGAGTTGCTCTCCGAGGTCGGCTACGTCCGCGTTTCGGTGGCGGAGGTCGCCCGGCGGGCGGGGGTGAGCAAGCCGGCCATCTACCGGCGGTGGTCGCAAAAGTCCCAGCTCGTCGTCGAGGCGATGGTGACCCAAATCCGCCCCGGCAAGGACAACGACTCCGGCAGCGCCGCCGGTGACCTAATGACCCTGACCGACGAGTTGATCGATGTCCTGACCCGGACGCCTCTCGGCCGCGTGCTGCCTGGCCTGGTGGCCGAGATGGCCGCCGATCCGGTGCTCGCCGCCAGCTACCGCGATCTGATCATCAAGCCAAACCTGCGACACTGGCGCGCGGCCGTCGAGCGCGGAATGGCCTCCGGCGAGCTCGCCCTCGATACGGATGTCGACTTCGTGCTCAACGCGCTTGTCGGCCCCCTGTATTTCAGCCTTCTGATCACGGGAGAGCCCATCGCGGCCGGCTACGCACGCGCTGCCGTCAAGCTTGTTCTCGCCCCTTACACAACCGCTCCCAGCTAACACCCGTACGTCGGCACCTCCCGTTGCTTTGCGCCTTCAGGTGAGCGTGTGGTTCCAACGCGCCTGCGCTCCACAACGCCCGGGCAAGTCGAACGAGCTCACCGCACGATCACTCTTCAACCCATTGCACTTTCCGACAGGACAACACATGACCAACCCGACCACGAAACCCCTCCAGATTCGCTCCGCGACAGCCATCCCCGCGTCGGCCATTGCTTCGGCGAGGGGCCTGGTGAAGACCTATGGGCGGGGCGACACAACGGTGCCAGCTTTGGCGGCTATCGATGTTGATTTCACTCGTGGTGAGCTGACAGCGATCATGGGTCCATCCGGGTCGGGCAAGTCCACCCTCCTGCACTGCATGGCCGGGCTGGACACAATCACCTCTGGGACCGTGACGATCGACGGCGAAGACGTCGGCCGGATGAACCAGCGCCAACTAACGAAGCTTCGCCGCACCCGGCTGGGGTTCATCTTCCAAGCCTTCAACCTGGTTCCTACGCTCACTGCGGCGGAGAACATCACATTGCCGCTGGACATCGCCCGTAGGCCGGTCGATCGTGCGCACTTTGACACGATCGTGGCCGCGGTGGGGCTGGAGTCACGTCTACACCATCGCCCCAGCGAGCTGTCGGGAGGTCAACAACAGCGAGTCGCGTGCGCCCGAGCGCTCGTCGCCAAACCTGCGGTGATCTTCGCCGATGAGCCCACCGGCAACCTCGATTCGAAGGCGTCCACCGAGTTGCTGGGCTTTCTGCGCCGCTCCGTCGACGATCTCGGCCAAAGTGTCGTCATGGTCACCCACGACCCCCGCACGGCCACCTATGCCCACCGTGTCCTCTTCTTGGCCGATGGCCGGCTCGTCGGCGAATTAGTAAACCCTACACAAGCATCCGTGCTCGAAGCGCTCGCTAGTCTCGACGCTGCCCCCACTGCGGACAAAGGCAAAACCGACAACGACACCTCTGCAATGCTTCTCCCGGTGCGTATCTGATGCGCCGCGTGGCGTTGCGCGGAATACGCGCGCATCTCGTGCGATTCATCCTCTCGGTCCTGGCTGTCGCGCTCGGAGTCGCATTCGTGGCAGGCACTTTCTCCCTGCGCACAATGATGTCTTCCACATTCTCCGGAATCGTGGACTCGACCCTGCTCGGAGACGCCTACATTCGCGGAGCCGAACCTGCGCTCGGGCGCAGTATGACCGGCACAACCGGTGAAGCCCGCAACACCGTGCCTGCCGCTCTTGCCGGTCGGATTGCCACAGTACGCGGTGTCGACCAAGCGTTCGCCGAGATTTCCGGCCCGATCGTGCTCGTCGGCAAAGACGGCACTGCGGTCCAGAGCACCCGATCGCCTAGCTTCGGGGTGGCGTTGTATCCCGACGACATCACCGTCACGGTTGCCTCCGGACGCGCCCCCAGCGGACCGGCCGAGATCGCACTCGAGTCCGCGACCCTGGCGTCTTCCGGTTTGTCGGTGGGAGACCAAACGAAAATCGTTGTGGCCGGCGAAATTCGCGCTGTGCGGGTCACCGGGAAAATGTCGATGGGCACCGCACTGGCCGGGGCCACGATCGTGTACCTTGACGTTGCAACCGCCACGGCGGTCTACGCCCCAGACGGCATGGTCTCCTCGATCGCCGTATATGCAGATTCGGATGTGACCCAAGCGAACCTGGTCGCAAAACTGACCCCAGTGCTTTCGCGCGACAAAACAGCCGTTGCCGAGGCTCTCACCGGTGACGCAATGCGAGCCGAAGCGCGCACGGACATTGAAGCTCAGCTCGGGTTCGTGCAGGCGTTCATGTTGGTATTCGCGGGCATCTCGCTATTTGTTGGGGCCTTCATCATCTCCAATACCTTCTCCATGTTGGTGCGCCAGCGCACCCGCGAGTTCGCTCTGTTGCGCGCCGTTGGCGCGTCGCCGACCCAGGTGTTCGCGTCCATCCTCATCCAGGCCGCCGTTGTCGGTTTGCTCGGGTCCGCGCTGGGAATCGCGGGGGGCCTTGGCCTGGTCTCGCTGCTTCGGATCGGCTTTGACCAGGTCGGCATGGACCTGTCCGGATCCATCCCTCTCGATGCTCCGACCGTGATCGTCTCGTTGCTTATCGGCACCGTCGTAGCCGTCGTGGCGGCCGCCCTGCCGGCCCGCCGCGCCGCCCTCACCGCGCCGGTCGAGGCCATGCGCGAGGCGACGGCGACCGAGAGGTCTCTGCGTGTCCGCACTATTATCGGCGGTGTTCTCGCCACCTTAGGTGCTGCAGGGCTCGTCGTGGCGCTACTCGCGCCCGACAGCAACGGGTCAGCTCTGGTCGGCGTCGGTGCGGGGCTGCTCGCCCTCGGCACGCTGCTTCTGGCCCCGTTCCTCGTTCGCCATTGCCTGGGGGTGCTCTCCGCGGTGTTCGTCGCCGCAGTCCGGCCGCTGGGTAGGTTGGCCCGCGGAAATGTCGTCCGCAACCCGAGACGCACCGCGAATACTGCCAGTGCGCTGATGATCGGCATGGCACTGGTCGGCGCCGCCTCGGTCCTGGCTGCTTCGGCCACGGTCTCCACCCGCGCCATCGTCGACGACGGCTGGACGTCGGACTTCTCCATTCAGTCAACTACCGGAGTGCCCGTCGGCGCGGTGGCTGATGTCCGTGCGCTCGACACTGTCGGCGCGATGGACGTGCTCGCCTACGGCCCCACCGTCGTCGTCGGCCCGGGGGAGAGCGCAGCCAAGCAAGATGCCTCGTTCGTCGTCGGACTCCCACCGAAGGCATTCGGGCGCACCATCGACCTCGATGTCGTGGAGGGTTCCCTCGACACCCTTGCCGACGGCGCGATCGCGGTGCAGGCGAGGACCGCGAAGGAACGCGGCTGGACTGTCGGCGACACGGTGACGTTCGCCTCCCGGGCCGGTGCCGTGTCGGCGTCGGCGCGGGTGGGTGCAATCATCGACTCCCGTCTGATCGGCGATTCCATCGTCATGTCGGACAAGCTTCTCTCCCAAGTCGTTCCCTCAGGCCAGGTAAGAATCGATTTCCTGCTCATCCACGCTGCTCCTGGGGTGACTGCGGCGAACCTGCGCGCCGACCTGGTCAAGGCGGTCGGACCATATGTGGTGCTCTCAGTATCCGACAAGGGTGACTTTGCGGACGGACTTGCGGGCCAGGTCAACCAGATCCTGGTGATCCTCTATGCGCTCCTCGGGCTCTCGATCATCATCGCCATCCTGGGCATCGTCAACACATTGGCCCTGTCGGTAATCGAGCGCACCCGCGAGATCGGCCTCATGCGCGCCGTCGGCCTCGGCCGGCTCCAACTGGCCGGGATCATCACCATCGAGAGCGTCTTGACGGCCCTGTTCGGCACCGTCGTCGGCGTTGTTCTTGGCGTTGCCATTGCATCAGTGATGCCGACCGTGTTCAACGGGGTCGGTCTGACCACACTGGCCATCCCCTGGGCGCAGCTCGCCGGCATGCTCGTCTTAGCTGTCGTCGTCGGCGTGTTGGCCGCATTGTGGCCAGCATCCCGTGCCGCCCAACTGCCCGTGCTCGACGCCGTCGCATCCGACTGAGTCACCACCACCAGCCCAACCCAACCCACCCCAACCCCACGAAAACGAAGGCACGTATCATGTCAGCCACCCGCACGGACCGCGTCAAAAACTCTTTCCCCCGCCAAATTCGGGACGCGACCCGATGAGAACCTTCATGCGGTGGTTCGTCGTTGTCGTGATCGTCGGGCACGGTCTCATCCACCTGCTCGGCGCAGCCAAAGGGTTCGACTGGGCGGAGGTGGAGGCTCTCACCCAGCCGATTGAACCGGCGCTCGGCCTGGTCTGGCTGACCGCCGCCGTCGTGGTCATAGCGACCGGGGTGCTGCTCGCGGCCCGCAATCGCAGGTGGTGGGTCGCCGGCACTATCGGCGTCCTGATCTCGCAGACCGCAATCCTCACCTCATGGAGCGACGCTAAAACAGGCACGCTGGCAAACCTCCTGCTGTTGGCCGCCCTGGGATACACCTTCGTGTCCCACGGCCCAACGAGTTACCGCGCCGAGTACCAGCGTCGCGTGCAGGCCGCGCTCAGCGAAGCCCAACCGCGCTCCGGCGTAGCCGTGACCGAAGCCGACCTGGCCCACCTGCCAGGGCTGGTCGCCGAGCACGTCCGTCGCTCCGGGGCAGTCGGTCAACCCCGGGTGTCTTCCCTGCGCGCCAATATTCACGGCCGGATACGTGCCAGCGCCACGTCGCGATGGATGACCTACACCGGCGAGCAGGTCAACACCTACGGGCCCGCGCCCAGCCGGTTGTTCTGGATGGACGCCACGATGTTCGGCCTGCCGGTCGACGTCCTCCACGTCCTCGTCGGGCGCACCGCCACCATGCGCGTCAAGCTGTGCTCGATGCTGCCGATGGCAAATGCTGCAGGGCCGGAGATGGATCGGGCCGAAACCGTGACACTGTTCAACGATTTCTGCATCCTCGCCCCCGCGGCGCTCATTGACGCCCCTATCGTCTGGCAGCCCCTCGACGACAGCCATGTCCGCGGGGTTTTCACCAACGGTGCGCAGACCGTGACCGCCGACCTGACCTTCTGCGACGGCGACCTCATCGACTTCATCTCCGACGACCGGATGAGCACCGCCCCGGACGGCTCCACCTTCACCCCTCAACCCTGGTCGACACCCGTGAGCGACTACCGAGCTTTCGGCACCCGGCGACTCGCCACCCGCGGCGAGGGCCGTTGGCATCCCACTGCCCCCCGAGACCAGTTCGTCTACTTCGAATACAACCTCGACACCATCACCTACAACCCCGACGCCACAGCGGCCGGCGCGCCAGCCCGAGTTCGAAGGTCGGTCTAGTACACCAAACGGATCTCGTTGCGCACCGTGTTAGCTCGCCCCCGTGGGTAGCTGGAGCCTCCGGGAATCCTCAGGCCGCATATCCGGTGGCATCAGTATTGAGACATCCGTCACCAAGGCCACGCACCGAGAGAACGGGCTCATGTCGGGGTTCGCCACACCGCCGGTGGTCGAGATTGTCCGTGTTTTTGCCAGGCTCAATCACAGGCGCGACGTGCCCGATTGCCGTGGGTATAGTTTGGAGATATGGGGGTGTCGTTTTCGATCGACCGGGTGAGTACCGACGATCTGATGTCGCTGGCAACCGAGCGTGGAGCCTCGCCACTGCAGGTAGGTGCCGTGCTGATCGTCGACACGGCTGACGTGCTCGGTACGGGGACTGGGCTCGATGTCGAGCGGGCTGTCGCCCTTCTCGCCCGGCGTCTACCGGGCGTACCGCGCCTACGGCAGAGGCTCGTGCCCGCGCCGTTCGGCTGCGGACGTCCGATCTGGGCGGACGATGCCGATTTCGACGTGACCCAGCACGTGAGCGTCGTCCCCTGCCCGGCCCCCGGGGGCGAGCAGGCGGTACTCGATCTAGCCGCAGTGCTGCTCGTCACTCCGCTGCCGCGCACCCGTGCGCTCTGGGCAGCCACTCTTGTCACCGGAGTAGCGCGGCACCAAGCCGCGTTGATCGTCGTCTTTCACCACGTGCTCGCCGACGGAGTGGCCGGCCTGGTCGTGCTGGGCGGGCTCGTAGACCAGTCGGACGCTACCGGGAAGCCCAGGGCCGTGGGCCCGAAGACGCGTGAATCCGATTTCCCGCGGCCGCAAGCATCCATTCGCCAGCTCGCCATCGACGCCTGGACCCGCCGGCTAGGTTCGCTGCGAGCTCTCCCCGCTCTGCTGCGCCGCCTCCGCGATGCGGCCCGGGAATTGCGGTCGGTGCGGTGGACGCGCCTGAGGTCAACGTCGCTCAACCGGCCGACCGGCCCGCGACGAAGCCTCGCTACGGTCACGGTGGCGCTGGACGGGATCCGCAACGCCGGTCACGCCCAGAAAGCCACGGTCAACGACGTCGTGCTCACCGCGATCGGTGGCGCGCTGCACCGGCTCCTCGCGTTGCGCGGCGAGGCTGTCGACCGGTTCATCATCTCGGTGCCGTTCTCCGAGCGGCGCGCCGCGACGCACGGAGACCTCGGCAATCGCAGCGGGGTGATCCCGATCCGGGTACCCGGCGTCGGCGCCGCGGAAAGTCGATTGCGATTCGTAGCAGAGGGGACCCGGGAGGCCAAACGGTCGTCGCCCGGTGCGACGACCGCCCTGCTCGGCCCGTTCTTCCGGGTGCTCGCGCAGCTGGGACTATTCCAATGGTTCGTCGACCGGCAGCGTCTAATCCACACCTTTGTAAGCAATTTGCGCGGGCCAGGACAGCGACTCTCAATCTTTGGCTGCCCGGTCACCGCGATTGTCCCACTGAGCGCCGCAACGGGAAACGTGACCGTCTCATTCACCGTGCTCTCATACGCAGGCGATCTCACGATCACTCTCATCGCCGACCCCGATGCTTGCCCCGACTTGGCCACGCTGCAGGGTCTGCTCGCCGAGCAGCTAGCAGAGCTCGCCAGCTGAGCCTATGGCCCTCGTCGATCTCAGCAAAGAGAGGCGGTTACTGCACCCTGCCGGGCGAGCGCTCCTACGCCGAACTCTCCTGCCACTGGCCAAGGCCCTGCACGAAGGTTCTACTGAGGCAATTTGGGAAAGTCGCGTCGGGGCCGCTGCCGGGTAACGTTCCGACGAGACCGCCCAGGATGCACCGGTCGATCGCGACGAGTCGCCCGAGTCCCCGCAATAAATTCCTTGGCCGGCATCTAGCCCTAGAAGTCGGGCACGTCGGGCACGTCGGGCAGAAACTACTGCGGGCGCGGGCCGTGCCATCCACCAATAACGTTGTTCCCGACGATCTGCACGACGCCAATGGTCGGCCGGGCGAGTCCGGTCAGTATCTACTGGAATTCAATCCTCGCAGAACCCTCAGCGGATATGGAGCGAGGGAGAGCTCCATCGACCGAGTCTCTGTTGCGCGCGGTTAGCCTCCGCGCAACAATGCCCCTCGAACGGCTTATCCGATTAGTTCCACGCCTGGTCTCGGAAATCGCGGATACCGTGCTCGCTCCGGCTCTTCAGAGCCAGCGTGATCAGATGAGTCAGTTCGCGAAACCCCCGCTATCGGCGTCGGGTATTTGAACACTGGGCCCGTCTAGCTTTCTGGGCTCATCCGGCAACGAACGCGCCAGCCATGAGGTCAAT
>NZ_SOFT01000009.1:0-11432 GCF_004402645.1 Cryobacterium sp. TMT2-42-4 | reverse complement strand
TCACACCGACGCCGCACGCTCGGGCGCGAGCCACTCCGGCGAGCAGGCCGGCAGTCGCCCGCCGCGCTCGCGCACCCGGGTCAGCGCGACCACCAACCCGGATGCCCCGGTCATCACCCCGGCCGCCGGCACCCACGACGGCGGCGGCGCCGAGCACCACGACGGCAACAGCGCCCCGCGGCGTCGGAGCCGCACGCGTCGCCACGCCCCGCAGGCCGGCACCCCCAGCTAGCCACCCCTCAGTTAGCCACCCCCCCAACTAGCCACCCCCTGCGAGGCAGTTCCTGCACGGCAGTTCCGGCCGTAAGCGCCTTCGCTTCGGCGGGGGCGCTTGTCGTTTGCCTCCGCGGCGGCTCACGTGAGGGCTCGCGGCGCATGGTAGACCGTGCGCCCGGTTCCCTCGGGTGGGCGGCGTCAGCCGTGGACGGGCGGCGAGCCCGTTCCCTGTTCGATGATGCGCTCGAGCACCTCAGACGCCGTCGTGTTCTCGCCCAGGCGGTTCGGCTTGCCCTCGCCGTGGTAGTCGCTGGACCCGGTGATGAAGAGTCCGTACTTCTCCGCGAGCGCGTAGAGGTGGGCCTTCGCCTCGGGCCTGTTCTCCCGGTGCTCGAGTTCGAGCCCGAAAAGGCCGGCTTCGGCCAACCGGGCCAATTTCGCTTCGGGGATGACGTCGACTGCCCCGCGCGTCGCCGGGTGCGCGATGACCGGCACCCCACCGGCCGCGCGTACGAGGGTGATGGCCCGCAGCGGGTCCGGCGCGTAGTGGGGCTGATAGTAGCCGGCCTCCCAGTGCAGGATTCCCGCGAAGGCCTCGCTCCGGGTGAGCGCGAACCCGCGGGCCACCAGTGCGTCGGCGATATGCGGGCGGCCGACCGTCGCATCCGGCGTGGTCTGGGCGAGCACGTCTTCCCAGGTCAGGGCGTAGTCGACGCCGATGCGCTCCACCATCTGCTCGGCGCGCACCAGCCGAGCCTGCCGCACCCGGGCGGTTTCGGCCACGATGCCGGCGTTGGACGGGTCGAACAGGTACGCGAGCAGGTGCACGCTGGAGAAGCCCACCCGGGTGCTGAATTCCATGCCGGGGATGAGTGTGAGTCCGGCGGTGCGGGCGGCAACACCGGCCTCGGCCCAGCCGGCGGTCGAATCGTGGTCGGTCAGTGCGACCGTGCCCAGGCCGGCCGCGGCGGCGGCCCGCACAAGCTGCGACGGGGTCTCCGTGCCATCCGACACGCTCGAATGCGTGTGCAGGTCGATCGGACCGCGGAATCGTCGAGCACCAAGCATTCCCCCATGCTAGTTGTGCGGCGGACCCGGACCGTCCCGCGGGGTTCCCAGCCGGCGCCGTCAGGGCCTGCGCGTGATCGAGTCGGGAGACGGGGCCGGCAGCGACCACCGCCCGATCGTGGCCGCCCACGCCCCGACCTCCTAGCTCAATGGGACAATGGGCCATGGCCACTTCCAGCGAAACCGCGATCACCCCTGCTCCCCGATCGAATGAGAACCGCTCCACCACCCCCGGTTCGGCCGGGTTCAAGGCGTACATCTCCAGCGACTGGGCCGAGCGCACCGAAGAGCTGCCGCTCGCCCGCGAGCAGGCGCGTTTCGCGGCCGCCCGCCGCGAACGCCTGTCCGGCATGCACCCCGGACAGCGTCTGATCATCCCCGCCGGCCGTCTCAAGCAGCGCTCCAACGACACCGACTACGCGTTCCGCGCACACTCGGCCTTCGCTTACCTCACCGGCTGGGGCAGCGACGCCGAACCCGGCGCCGTGCTGGTGCTCGAACCCACAGCGACCGGCCACGACACCACCCTCTACTTTCGCGAGCGGGCCGGCCGCGACTCGGACGAGTTCTACGCGAACCCCGATATCGGCGAATTCTGGATCGGCCCACGCCCCGGGATCGCCCAGGTTGCCGCCGACCTCGGCGTGCCGGTGCGCGGCATCGCCGACCTGGCCCTGGTCATGAACACGATCGACACCGAAAGCCTCGTGCTGCGGGAGGCCGACCCGCTCGTCACCACCGAGGTCGACGAGGCCCGCCTCCGATTCGCGGCGGAGAAGGTGCTCACGACCGACGCCTCCGACTCGCCGTTCAGCCTCGAGATCAACGGCGACCACGCCGCCGACGAGCAGTTCGCCCGCGGCCTGTCGGAGCTGCGCCTGGTCAAGGATTCCTACGAGATCGCCCAGATGCGCCTCGCCGTCGCCGCCACGGCCCGCGGCTTCGAGGACGTTATCCGGGACCTGCCCCGCTCGAGCACCCACCACCGCGGCGAACGGCTCGTCGAGGGCGTGTTCAACACCCGGGCCCGGTCCGACGGCAACGCGGTCGGCTATGACACGATCGCCGCGTCCGGCCCTCACGCCTGCATCCTGCACTGGACCCGCAACGATGGCGCCGTCGTGCCCGGCGACCTGATCCTGATCGACGCCGGCGTCGAGGTCGACAGCTACTACACCGCCGACATCACCCGCACCCTCCCGGTGGACGGCACCTTCACCGACGTGCAGCGCCGCGTCTACGACGCCGTGCGCGAGGCAGCGGATGCCGCGTTCGCCGTGGCGCGTCCCGGCGCCGTGTTCCGCGACGTGCACGCCGCGGCGATGGCGGTCATCGCGCGCCGCACGGCCGAGTGGGGCATGCTGCCCGTCACCGCCGAGGAGGCCCTGCTGCCCGACAACGGCCACCACCGCCGCTATATGGTGCACGGCACCAGCCACCACCTCGGCCTCGACGTGCACGACTGCGCGCAGGCGCGCCGCGAGATGTACATGGACGGCGTGATCGAGCCCGGAATGGTGTTCACGATCGAACCCGGCCTCTATTTTCAGCCCGACGACCTGACGGTGCCTGAGGAGTACCGCGGCATCGGCGTAAGGATCGAAGACGACATCCTGGTCACTGCGGACGGCCCGGAGAACCTGTCGGCCGGCATCCCCCGCACCATCGAGGCGGTCGAGGCCTGGATCGCCGCCCTCACCACCTGAACCTGGTCGCGGACTGTCAGGGCAGCGGATGCTGCGGAGCCGCGGGCGGATCTTCGACGCGAGGGGGATCCGACGGATGCGGCGGAGCCGGCACCGCCCGTTCGGCCTCAGCGTGCCCGGCGAGAAGGTTCCGGGCCCGGTTGACCAGGGCGCCGTCGACGATCACCTGATAGGTACTGGCAATCACCTGCATGGTCGATGTGAAGTCGCGGCGACGGCGATTGAGCGCGGCACTGACGACCCCGAACAGCATGCCGAACCCGGCACCGATCATCACGGCGGCGAATACGAACGGCAGGCCCGCACCATCCGGCGAGAAGATGAAGAACAGCAGCCCGAAGAACACGCCCAGCCAGGCGCCGGAGGCCGCACCGGCAAGAGCGACGCGCCCCCAGGTGAGTTTTCCGGTGACCCGCTCGACGGTTTTGAGGTCGTTGCCGAGGATGGAGACCTGCTTCACCGGGAAGTCGGACTTCGCCAGAGTGTCCACGGCTTCCTGAGCCTCGCCATAGGTGGCGTATGTCGCGAGCACCTCCCCCTTGGGTAAAACGGGGAACAATGCGGCCCTGCGCCCGCCGAAGGGGCTCTGATTGCTCATGAGTCCATTCTTTCACACGACCGATCCGCCCTGAAGGTGGCCTAGATTTGATCTGTGTCTGCCACCAGAGTCTTCGTTGCCCGTTTGGCCGGGTGTACCGTTTTCGACCCCGCGGGAGACCGTGTGGGCAAGGTCAGGGACGTGCTGGTGGTCTACCGAAAAAACGACCCGCCCCTCGTCGTCGGCCTGATCGTGGAGATCCCGGGCAAACGCCGCGTTTTCGTGTCCATCGGGCGCGTCACCAGCATCGGTTCGGGTCAGATCATCACCACCGGCCTGATCAACGTGCGCCGCTTCGAGCAGCGCGGCGGCGAGGTGCGCGTCATTGCCGAGATGCTTGGCCGCACGGTGGTCTTCAACGACAATTCCGGTGAGGCGACCATCGAAGACGTCTCGATCGAGGAGCTCCCCCAGGGCGGCTGGGCGATCAGCCAGCTCTTCGTGCGCCGCCCCAAGACCAGCCTGTCCCTCTTCGCGAAGGGCGCCACGACCTTCACGGACTGGGCCGAGGTGCGCGAGCAGACCACCGAGGGCCAGGCCCAGTCGGCCGAGCAGCTCATCGCCACCTACTCCGACCTCAAGCCCGCCGACCTCGCGAATACCCTGCTCGACCTCCCGCCGGAGCGCATGCACGAGGTTGCCGGCGAGCTGCCGGACGGCCGCCTCGCCGACGCCCTCGAGGAGATGCCGGAAAGTGAGCAGGTCAGCATCCTGACCCGGCTCGGCGACGCCCGCGCCGCCGACGTGCTCGACCACATGCAGCCCGACGACGCCGCCGACCTGATCGCGCAGCTGCCGGAGGAGCTCGGCGAACAGCTGCTCGACCTGATGGAGCCGGAGGAAGCGGACGATGTGCGCTTCCTGCTCACCTACGCCCCCGACACCGCCGGCGGCCTGATGACGACCGAACCGATCATCGTCTCGGCCGATGCCACGGTCGCGGAGGGGCTCGCTCTCATCCGTCGTCACGACCTGGCGCCGGCCCTCGGCGCGGCCATCTGCGTCACCCTCCCGCCCTACGAGCCGCCCACCGGCCGATTCCTCGGCATGGTGCATTTCCAACGGATGCTGCGCTACCCGCCCCACGAACGCCTTGGCACACTGCTCGACCAGGGTCTCGATCCCGTCACCGCCGACACCTCGGCCGCGGAGGTCACCCGCATCCTCGCCAGCTATGACCTCGTCTCCGTGCCCGTGGTCGACGACAACCACCGACTCGTCGGGGTGGTGACGATTGACGACGTCCTCGACTATCTACTGCCCGACGACTGGCGCAGCCACGATGGCAACGACGACGTGCGCCGCCGGGCCGAGGCCCGCACCGAGCTGACCACGGGAAGCATCCCGCTGCACCACGGACGGAGGACCGGCAATGGCCCGAGCTAACCGAGCGGATCTCCGCCTCGACTCCCCCAAGGGTTTGCGCACGCCCGCCCTCGGCCGCAACCGCCGGCGTAGCCGCGACCGCCCCAGCCGCGACCGCTTCGGCCGGTTCACCGAGGCCATCGCCCGCGGCATGGGCACGCCGTGGTTCCTGCTCGGGCTGACGTTCTTCGCCGTCAGCTGGATCGCCTGGAACACGCTCGCACCGGTGCAGTGGCGCTTCGACTCCGTGTCGCTCGGCTTCATCGCGCTGACCCTGGTCTTGTCGATGCAGGCCTCCTACGCGGCCCCGATGATCCTGCTGGCGCAGAACCGCCAGGACGACCGTGACCGGGTGCAGTTCGAACAGGACCGGCAGCGCGCCGAACGCAACCTGGCCGACACCGAATATCTCGCCCGGGAGGTGGTGGCGCTGCGCCTCGGCATGAAGGATCTCGCCTCCCGCGATTTCCTCCGCTCCGAACTGCGCGCCCTTCTCGACAACCTGGAAGAGCGCGAAGATCAGGACAAGCAGACCCGGAAACGCCTCCGCAAGGGCGACCGCGAGCGAGACCGCGACCGCGAAGAGCGATCGCCCAGTGCCTGAGCCCCTCTTTTCCGCCGACCAGGTGCTCACCGCCCTGGCCCGGGTGATCGACCCGGAGATCCGCAAGCCGATCACCGACCTCGACATGGTCGCCGGGGTGCGGATCGTCGACGGCCGCGCCCTCGTGGGCATCCGTCTCACCATCGCCGGCTGCCCGGCGGCCCGGCAGATCGAGCGCGATGTGTTGCGCGCCGTGGAGTCCGTGGCCGGCCCCGGCAACGTGACCGTGGATGTGAGCGTGATGACGCGCGAGCAGCGCCGTGCGATGACGGAGAAGCTGCGCGGCGGCAAGGAAGCCCGCAGCAACCAGTTCGGCCCGGACTCGCTCACCCGGGTCTACGCCATCACCAGCGGCAAGGGCGGGGTCGGCAAGTCCACAATCACCGCGAACCTCGCCGTGGCCCTGGCCGAGCGCGGCCTGCGGGTCGGCATCGTCGACGCGGATGTCTACGGGTTCTCCATTCCCGGACTCCTCGGCCTGGTCACCCCGCCTTCCCCCGAAACGGGCAAGTCCGCCGCAGTCAAGCCGACCCAGGTCGGCGAGATGATCCTGCCGCCGATCGCCTTCGACGTGAAGGTCATCTCGATCGGCATGTTCGTGGAGGACGGCTCCGTCGCGGTCGCCTGGCGCGGGCCGATGCTGCACCGCACGATCACCCAGTTCCTCACCGACGTCTACTTCGGCGACCTGGACATCCTGCTGCTGGACCTGCCGCCGGGCACCGGCGACGTGGCCATCTCGGTCGGGCAGCTGCTGCCCCAGGCCGAGGTCATCGTCGTCACCACCCCACAACCGGCCGCCGCCGACATCGCCGAACGCAGCGGTGTCGTGGCCCGGCAGACCGGCCAGACCATCTACGGCGTGATCGAGAACATGGCCGGGATCGTGCAGCCCGACGGCACGGTGCTGGAGCTGTTCGGTTCCGGGGGCGGCGCCGAGGTCGCGCGCCGGCTCGGCGCCGGGCACGAGTTCCCCGTACCGTTGCTCGCCCAGGTTCCCCTCAGCGTGCCGCTCCGCAGCGGCGGGGACACCGGGGTGCCCGTGGTGCACGGCGACCCGACCGACCCCGCGGCTGTGGCCATCCGTGTGGTTGCCGACCGCCTCGCCACCCGGGCGCGCGGCCTCTCCGGATTGAGCCTCGGCATCACCCCGAAGTAGCGTCGCCGCGCCGGCACCGCGGCGGAGCGCACGCGCCGTCCCCACCTAGACTTCGGGCATGCCTGCCTCCCCCCTCGACCCTGCCGGGATCACGACCCTCACCCGCTCCATACGTTCCACGACGGGGGCCACGGTCACCGTGATCGCGCCCTTCACCGGGGAGGTTCTGCACGAGCTGCCCGTCAGCGGCCTCCCCGACGTGCAGGCGGCCTACGCGCAGGCCCGCCTCGCCCAGCTGGCCTGGGCACGGGCCGGGTTTGCACGGCGCCGGGCGATCCTGTTGCGCGCGCACGACCTGATCCTCGAGCGCCGCGGGCTGCTGCAGGACACCGTGCAGGCGGAGACCGGCAAGACCCGCGGCCAGGCCTTCGAGGAGGTCTTCCAGGCCGCCGGCGTCACCCGCTTCAATGCCTTGGCCGCGCCGCGCGTGCTGCGCGGTGGGCGCCGCCACTCCGCGATCCCGCTCGTCATCACGGCCACTGTGCGCTACCGGCCCAAGGGCATCGCGGGCGTGATCACCCCGTGGAACTACCCGCTCAGCCTCGCCGCCATGGACGTCGTGCCGGCCCTCGCCGCCGGCTGCGGTGTGGTGCAGAAGGCCGACGACCAGGGTGCGCTGAGCGTCCTGTCGTTGCGTCAGGCATTCATCGACGCCGGCGTGCCCGAGCAACTCTGGGCCGTGGTCGTCGGCGACGGCGCGGAGATCGGCGGGGCGGTCACCGCGGAGGCCGACTACGTCTGCTTCACCGGGTCGACCGCGACGGGCAAGCGGGTGGCGGCGCAGGCGGCCGGCAACCTCACCGGCGTCTCGCTCGAGCTGGGCGGCAAGAACCCGCTGATCGTGCTCGACGACGCCGACCCGGCCCGCGCGGCCGCCGACGCGGCCCCGGCCTGCTTCACGGCGATGGGCCAGCTCTGCGTGTCGATCGAGCGCATCTTCGTGCAGCGAGGTGTGGCCGACGCGTTCCTGCGCGAATTCGTGGCCGTCACCCGGTCGCTCCGGCTCGGCGCCGACTACGACTACACGACGGACGTCGGTTCCCTCACCTCGCAGGCACAGCTGGACCGGGTGAGCGCGCAGGTGGCCGACGCGGTCGCCCACGGCGCCACGGTCGAGGTCGGGGGCCGTGCCCGCCCCGACCTGGGACCGTTCTTCTACGAACCCACCGTGCTGACCGGGGTCACCCCGGCGATGGAGTGCTTCGCCGACGAGACCTTCGGCCCTGTGGTCGCGGTCACCGTGATCGACTCGGAGCAGGAGGCCATCCTGGCCGCCAACGACAGCGACTACGGGCTGAATGCGTCGGTGTTCTCCGGTTCCGTGCGGCGGGCCCTGCGCGTGGGCGGGGCCCTCGAGGCCGGCAGCGTGAACATCAACGAGGGCTATCGCGGGTCGTTCTCCTCGGTGGCCGCCCCGATGGGCGGCCTGAAGCAGTCCGGTCTCGGCCGACGCAACGGCCCGGAGGGACTGCTCAGGTTCGTGGACGCCGTCACCATCGCGCGCCCGACGGGTCTCGTGCAGCTGCCGCGCACCGGCCACGACTTCGAGCGGCTGGCCGGGCCGATGCTGCTGCTGGCGGCCGTGCTGAAGGGCATCCGCCGCCGCTGACCCCGGGCAGCCGGGTCGGGACCCGGCTGCCCGAGCCCGGCTCAGACGGGCAGCATGGCCGACGCCGCCTCCTTCTTGGCCGCCTGCTGGGCCGCCTTCTCCGGGGCCAGCTTCGCCGCCTCCGCCTTGGCCGCCTTCTTCGCGTTCTTTTTGATCTTGGCCTTGCCCTTCGGCTTAGCCGTGGGCTTTCCCAGCGTGGTCGTGATGTCCGGCACGGGCCGGTTCAGCTCGCGCGGCGGGCGCTCGTACTCCGAGCCGGCGGGGCGAGTCGGAATGGTCACCTGGGGCGGCTCGCGATGCGTGTAGGGGACGATCGACAGCAGGTGGCTGATCATGTTGAGGCGCGCGGCCCGCTTGTCCTCGCTCTCGACGACCCACCACGGGGCCTCCGGCAGATCGGTGTGCACGAACATCTCGTCTTTGGCGCGGGAATAATCGACCCACTTCGTGATCGAGAAAAGGTCGGTCCCGGACAGCTTCCAGCGGCGCATCGGGTCGTTCAGCCGTGACCGGAACCGCCTCTCCTGCTCGGTGTCGGACACCGAGAACCAATACTTGACGAGCAGAATGCCGTCTTCGACCAGCATCCGTTCGAAGAGGGGCGCCTGGTGCAGGAACCGGCGGTACTCGTCGGGGGTGCAGTACCCCATCACGTGTTCGACGCCGGCCCGGTTGTACCAGGAGCGGTCCATCAGCACGATCTCACCCGTGGAGGGCAGGTGTTCGATGTACCGCTGGAAGTACCACTGGCCGCGCTCGCGCTCGGTCGGCACCGGCAGGGCGACGATCCGGGCGACGCGGGGATTGAGAAACTCGCTGACCCGCTTGATCGCGGACCCCTTGCCGGCCGCGTCCCGGCCCTCGAAGATCACGACGATGCGGGCCCCGGACTCCTTGACCCATTCCTGCATGGCGACCAACTCGGTCTGCAGATTGCGCAACTCGGCGGAGTAGACGGGCAGTGGCACCCGCTTGGGCTTCGCGTGGGTGTTCGACTTCGACACGGTCACACTCCTCAGATTCGTGGGTTCAGCGTAGCGCGCGCGCATCGCCCGTATGGCCCGGCGTGCATATTCTGGTGCGCACCGCGCCGCTCACCGCCGGTCACCGCCCCGCCCTCGGCCTCGGCCTGGCCTCGGGCGGCACAGGCACCTGTTCGACCCCAGCGCGCATTTCTCCTGCTCCAAAATCATCGCCGAGGAGCTGCCACCCCCGTCGGACGGGCCGTTGCCCTCTCCCGGCTGGGCATCGACCGGGTGGCCATGGCGGACACCGACAAGGGTGCGGCCAACCAGGGAACCTCCTGCGAATCGCTCTTCCCGGCCGGGCGCCTGGTCGTGGTCGACGTACCCGTTCCCGACGTCCGCCAGCTCGAATGCGCCGCATCCGGTGTGCTCGTCACCTGATTCGTTTGGCCACGTGGCTTCGTGGCTACGTGGCTTCGGAGTCGAAGGGCGCCGGCAGCGTGGCGGCCTCTCTGGCGCGCTTGCGTTGCAGATAGGCGCCGTCGGGGTTCGGCACCACCCGCGACACGGTCGCCGATTGGCCTTTCAGCTCGTCTTCGTCGGTGAGAGCTTCACGGATGATGCGGCGCGGGTCATACTGACGCGGGTCGAGTTTCTTCCAGTCGACGTCGTCGAAATCCGGGCCCATCTCGTCCCGCATCCGGTCTTTGGCCCCGTTGGCCAGGTTCCGGAGCTGCTTCACGAGGCGGGCCAGCTGGGCGGCATAGTGGGGAAGCCGCTCGGGTCCGAGCAGAAAGACGGCGACAATCCCGATCAGTAATATCTTCTCGAAGGTCAAACCGAACATTCCCCCAGAATAACCCCCGGCGAGGCCTCCCCGGACCATGCCCGCCCCCCCTTAGGCTTGACCCATTCACCTACTGGAGTTGCGCTGTGTCTGACAAAGATCTGAACTGGAAATTCTCCGACGACTCAGTCGTGGAGTCCGACGCTGTGGCGCGGGCCAGACAGCAGTCCCTGGAACTCGGAATCGACGCGATTTCACCGGCGGTCGGCGCCCAATCGGCCGTGATCGCGGCCGCCACCGGGGCCCGGAGCATTCTCGAGGTCGGCACCGGTGCCGGCGTCTCCGGCATCTGGCTGCTCACCGGCGCCCCCGGCGCCACCCTCACCTCGATCGACACCGAGGTCGACCACCAGCAGCACGCCAAAGCCAACTTCGCCGAAGCCGGCATCCCCGCGAACCGGGTACGCCTGATCACGGGCCGGGCAGCGGATGTGCTGCCGCGCATGAACGAGAACTCCTACGACATTGTGTTCGTCGACGCCGATCCGCAGTGCGTGATCGAGTACGTCGAGCATGCCCTGCGCCTGGCCCGCCCGGGCGGAACCGTGCTCGTGGCCCACGCGCTCTGGCGCGGCCGCGTGGCCAACCCGGCCCAGCGCGACGATGTGGCGACCGGCTTCCGCACCCTCTTGACCGTCATCGCCTCGTCCACCGCAGTCATCAGTGCCCTCTCCCCTGTGGGCGACGGCCTGCTGCAGATCACCAAACTCCGCGCCTAGACGGTCGAGCACACCCTCCGGTGGTCGAGCCGGTCGGGTTCGGAAGATGGCCCGCCTGGTTTCGACGGCCTCGACCACCGGGCTCAGGTCGCTCGCGGCCCGGGGCTCAAGCTGACGTCGGTCGCGCCTGCCAAGACCGGTGACCCGATCCCGGGAACTCACCCTGACGTTGGTCGGGCTTGTCGAGATCCGGGCCGCGATCCAGGCCGAGATCCAGGCCCTGCCGGAGCCCCGGCCCGGTGTTCCCCGGCGGGCCGCCAGGTGCGGGTGGGGTCGTAGCAGTACGGTGCCCGGACTTCAGGTTTGCCGCGCACCATGCGGATTTGCCAGCCGGAAGTATCAATAGTGTGGTGGTGGTACCAGCAGAGGAGGACCCCGTTGTCGATCGTGGTTTTTCCGCCGCGGTGCCAGGGAATCACGTGGTGTACTTCGCACCAGGTGGCGGGCACGGTGCAGCCGGGGATGGTGCAGCCGCCGTCGCGGGCGGCGAGGGCGCGGCGTTGGGCCCGGTTGAAGAAACGGTTCTCGGTGCTGAGGGCAAGGACCTCGTTGTTCTCGCCGAACAGGATCTCCTGG
>NZ_SOFT01000031.1:0-10978 GCF_004402645.1 Cryobacterium sp. TMT2-42-4 | reverse complement strand
CGGTAGGTAGTCATCACGGTTTCGTGTGCGGTGTTTCGTCCCGCGAGCTCTTCGAAAGATTTTCGAGTAGCTCGTGCATTTTTGACATGATCTCCAACGCCACCCCCGTCGTTTCCAGGCGCCGTTCGGTTAGCTCAAGTTGGCGGCGGAGCCGGGCGATCTCGGCCTGCTCGGGCGTGAGCCGGCCGATCTTCTCCCCGGGTTTCTTGCCCTGCAGCACCCCGGCATCGCGTAGTTTTCGCCATTCCGTGATCTGGGAGGAATAGATGCCCTGCTCCCGCAAATACGCGCCGCCCCCGTTGCGGGAGATGGCGTCCTCGTAGGCGGCGAGGTGGTCAAGTTTCTGCTTCGGCGTGAACGAACGCCGGGGTGTGGGGCCGCCCGCGCGCGGGCCGGGACTGCTGTTGTTCATGGGACTATCGTCGCGCACGGCGATCAACGATGGGCTGGACATGGTGGGACTTCCTGATTCTCGCCCTACGTCAAACGGCGGACTTGCTCTGAGCTACTGGCCTCAACTCACCCTGACACGTAGGGTCCGTCCAGGGGAGAAACCGTGACACAGAAACTTACTCAGTTACTCGGCGTGCAAGCACCGATCGTTCTCGGCGCGTTCGGTGGCCTGTCGTCAATCCAACTCACTAGTCTCGTGAGCGACCGGGGTGGTCTTGGGTCTTACGGACTTTATGGGTACAGCGGAGAGCGCATCTTCTCGACCATCCAGGAGCTGCGCCACCTGACAGCGAGCCCATTCGCCGTGAACCTCTGGCTGCCTCTTCCCGGCGAACCCTCCCCCGCCGACTCACACGCCGAATTCTCAGCAGCGCTCGACGCCCTCAAACCTCTCTTCGTCGAACTCGACATCGAACCACCGCAACGACCGGACCGATACCTACCGTCGTTTTCGGAGCAGATCGATGCGGTTCTCACAGCACGCCCGGCGGTGGTCAGTTTCGTCTACGGGGTTCCGCCGGCCGAAATCGTCGATGCCGCCCACCGCTACGGAATCGTCATCCTCGGCACCGCAACAACCGTCGATGAAGCGATCGCGTTGGAGCGCGGCGGCGTTGATGCCGTAATCGCCTCCGGGGCGGAGGCTGCCGGCCACCGTGTGTCCTTCATCGACGCCGCCGAAGACTCACTCGTGGGCACATTCGCACTGGTACCTCAGGTCGTCGACGCTGTTACCGTTCCAGTCATCGCAGCAGGCGGCATCGCGGACCGTCGAGGGGTGGCCGCCGCACACGCGCTCGGCGCCGCAGGCGTCCAGGTCGGCACCGCGTTTCTCTGCGCCCGCCAGTCGGCCGCCACCGAGGCGCACCGGTTGGCGATCACGTCCACGCCGGCACACGGCACAGTCCTCACCCGGTCGATGAGCGGCCGGCTCGCTCGAGGAATACCCAACCGCGCCATCCGCACCATTGATTCCGACACCACACACATCGCGCCCTTCCCCGTGCAGAATTGGCTCACCGGGCAGTTCCGCACCGCCGCAAGCCGCCGCAACATCGGTGACCTCGTGTCACTATGGGCTGGTCAAGCCGGCCCGCTCGCCACGTGGGATGATGCCGACGACGTCTTCACCGAGCTTTTACACGGGTTGCCACCCCGTGGCTAGAGCGACAGCGCCAAGATCACACCGCCATACACAAAGACGGCGCACTGAAGCAAACGTGATGCGTTCGCTTCATCGATTCTCACATTCCCTGTCGGGGTGCTCGGGGTTCCTTCCAGACTGCGTCGACAGCTCGCGCGTGACCGAATAGTCGAGCGCGGCGCGGACGTGCGTGCGCAGCTCTGGGAGCACATCGGTGGCGAACCACGGGTTCTTCGTCTTCCACCGGAAATTCAAGGGCGACGGGTGCACGAGCGGAAACTGCTGCGGCATGAATCGCCGATAGTTGCGCACCGTATCTGTGAGTGTGTCGTGCCGTGCCGACGGCAGATAGCGCATCTGTGCGTACCGGCCGATCAGAAGGGTCAGCCGGATGTCGGGCATCAGTGCGAGCAGCGGTGGATGCCACCGATCGGCGAAACCCTTCCGAGGTGGTAGATCTCCGCTACGGCCCGCCCCTGGGTAGTAGAAATCCATCGGGAGTAAGGAGAACAGATTCGGATTTCGGAATTGTTCCTCAGTGACACCGAGCCAATCGATCAGATTCTTCCCGCTAGCATCGTCCCACGGCACACCGCTCGACTGCGCCCTGCGCCCGGGTGCCTGCCCAATCACCACGATCCTGGCGTTGGCAGACGCGGTATACAGGGGCTGCCACCCTTGCTGCCGCATGGTGGCATTGCCCTCGTCGTCGACCAGGGATTGTCTAACCGCGTCAAACTCGTTCACTAATGACCATCCGTGCCCACGGCGTGGATCGTGGCCAGATCAACGCGGTCGTCTGCCTGCCGGGGGCCGATTCCGAGTGCACGCTTGATCTCACCGTAGGTTGCGACGCAACCCGTAGGGAGCGCCACTACGACTGTGCGAACTTCCGCTGCCACGTCCATGTTCACTCTCCTCCCGATCCGGGATAGCTGATCTCTCCGTCTTGCACCCGCGCGAACGCGGTCAAACTTGCGCGCCGGGTCGACGTGATTGACATTATGTCGAATACCTCCAACCCCGCGACGATGAGCGCGTCGGTGATCAGGCGCCGGTGACACCGCCACGGCACGGCCTCGCTGCACATGATCGCGGGCACCGACTCGTTCGCGATCCGAAGCAATTCAGCAAGCCCGGAACTGAACTCCTCGGTCGCCATGTAGTCGGCGTAGTCACGGAACGCCTTGACCCGCCACGCGGTGTTCGGACTCGTCACACCAGCCGGCGTGTGCCTGCGGCCGCCGAGTTCCCGGATCCATCGGTACCCGACATGTGCGGGTAGCGCGTCTTTGATCGCGCTTTGGTTCCACTGCGGAAATTTTCGAGATGACGGAAACGAACGCACGTCAACCAGTTCGGTCACCCCATTCGAACGCAGCATCGCGAGTACTTCATCAAAATCACGAGTGGAGTGACCGATCGTCAGTACTCGGTGAAACGCCATATAAGCCACTGGTCCACGACATCCCGCCTATCTGGTCTTTCCTGTCCACGGGACTCGGCTCGGTCGGCTAGCGCTTGACTCGACCGTTTCCTGAGGTGTCCGTCTCTTGACAACAGTAAGCAAGATCACGCTGTCCTCAAGGGCGTCCACCGAATGCAACCCATCCGGGATGGTCATCAGATCGTCCGCCGAACCATTCCATGATGTTTCCCCCGCTCGCAGAAGCACCCGTCCCTCCAGCACGTGCAGAGTCGCCTCTCCCGGATTCTCGTGCTCCGAGAGACTCTCTCCGGCGCGTAACGCCATCAAAGTCTGCCGAAGCTGATGCTCGTGACCTCCGAACACCGTTCTGGCGCTCCGCCCGCTCGGGGCGCGGACCGCCAGTTCCAGCTCAATCCGGGCGAGTGCCGCCAACGAAACCTTTTGCATATCGTCACCTCCTTCCTTGTCGGTCTGGATAGTTACCGGTCATGCAATGATCGTCCACGGGTTCTCAATCAGACGAGTCAACGTTTGTAGAAACTGCGCGGCGAGGGCGCCGTCGATGATGCGATGGTCCGCGGACAGCGTGTAACGCATCCGGTGTCGCGGGAGAATCTCGTCGCCAACGACGACGGCCTCCCGTGCCGTGCCGCCGACCGCGAGAATTGCGCCTTCGGGCGGATTGATGATCGCCGTGAACTGCTCGGCCCCGAACATACCGAGGTTGCTGATCGTGAAGGTGCCACCGGACATCTGGTCGGGAGTGAGCTTCTTCGCATTCGCCAGCGACACGAGGTGACGGGTCTCGGCTCCGAGCTGGCTGACTGTCTTCTGGTCTGCGTTCTCAATCACGGGAACGACGAGCCCATTCTCGGACGCAACCGCCACACCGACGTTGACCCGATTGTGCACAAGCATCTCGCCGCTGGCGTCATCAATGTAAGACGCGTTGACTAGCGGATGCTCCCGCAATGCAAGCGCACTGGCCCGAATCAGTAGGTCGTTGACGCTGATCTTCGGCCGGCCCGCTTCGACGAGCTGCGCGTTCAATTCGGTGCGCAGGTTAACGAGGTTCTCGGCATCGGCGACCGCCGTGACATAGAAGTGCGGAATGTTCCGGGCGCTCTCTCCCAAGCGTCGGGCGATGACGCGGCGCATATTACTGAGCGGAACCGCGTCGGAGCCGCGCTTGTCATCGACGGGCGGAACGGGCTCGGCCGATGGGCCGGGCGCTCCGGCCGGTGCCGGCGGTGTTGCACCGGCCACTCCGGGTGCCTCGTCGCGCGCGGTTGGCTCGCCAGCGCCGGCAGTCACGGCAGCCGGGTGGGCGAGCAGTTCGTCGGTATCGGAACGGATGATACGGCCGCCGGGACCGGTGCCACGCAACTGGCTGAGGTCGAGATTGTTCTCACGGGCCAGCTTGCGCACGAGCGGAGATGCGAACAATCGCGGGCCGTCGTCCTGTACCGCAGTCGTCGACGGAATCGGCTGGGATTCGGGAGCAGTCGGCACGGCTGCGGGTTCAGAGGCCGCGGGAGCGGCGACCGCGGCGATGGCCGTGGCCGGGGCTACCTGCTTGCCATCGTCGAGTAAAGCAATCGGCGTTCCGATCGTGGCCTGCTCGCCCTCGGGCACGAGTTGTTTGATCAGAGTGCCGGCCTCGTAGGCCTCGAATTCCATGGTGGCTTTGTCGGTCTCGATCTCGACGAGCAGGTCGCCGATCTCGACTCTGTCGCCTGGTTGCTTGTGCCAGATCGCGATAGCGCCTTCTTCCATAGTGTCGGAGAGGCGGGGCATGGTGATTTCGATCATGAGTTGTTACCCATCGGGTTGCGGCGGTGGCCGACGGCGTCGAGAGTCTGGCGGATGGCGCCGATGACGTCATCCGCTGACGGCAACGCGGCCGTCTCCAGTGGTTTTGAGTAGGGAAGGGGAACCTCCGCCATCGCCACCCGCCGCACAGGCGCGTCCAGATAGTCGAAGGCTCCATCGGAGATAGTCGCGGCGATTTCGGCGCCGATACCGTAGGTGAGCCAGTCATCTTCGAGCACGACGGCCGCATGGGTCTTCTTGACCGATTCCACGATCGTCTCGCGGTCGAGGGGGCGCAGGCTGCGCAGGTCGATCACCTCGATATCGAGACCCTCGGAGTGCGCCAGCTGCTCGGCAACCTGGGCGGCGACCCACGCCATCCGTGAATAGCCGATGAGGGTGAGGTCACGCCCAGGCCGGGTAACAGCGGCTTTACCGATCACCGCGGGGGTATCGCCGTCGGGTACCTCGCCCTTGGTGTTGTAGAGGGACAGGTTTTCGAGGAATAGTACGGGGTCATCGTCTCGGATCGCGGCGAGCATGAGCGCCTTGGCGTCCGCGGGCGTGCTGGGGGCGACGACTTTCATTCCGGGCACGAAGGCGTAGTACAGCTCGATATTCTGAGAGTGCGTTGCGCCGAGCTGCTGCCCGCCACCGCCCGGGGTACGAATAACCAGGGGCACCCTGGCCTGGCCGCCGAACATGCCATAGATCTTGGCCGCGTGGTTGACAATCTGGTCGAGGGCAAGAAGGGAGAAGTTGATCGTCATGATCTCGACCACGGGTCGCAACCCGAGCATGGCCGCGCCGATCGCAGCGCCCGTGAAGCCCTCCTCGGCGATCGCGGTGTCGCGCACACGCTTTTCTCCGAACTCGTCGAGCATGCCTGCCGTGATCTTGTATGCGCCCTCGAAGAGACCGATCTCCTCGCCCATCAGGAACACGTTTTCGTCACGCCGCATCTCCTCGCGGATCGTGTCGTGCAGCGCTTGGCGGTAAGTCATGATGCTCATGGGTTTGTTCCTAGCTCGGGCAGAGGTGCCGGTTTGTAGAGCGGTTCGCCGGGCAGCCGGCGAGAGTCGTTGGGCACCGGGGTGGCGTAGGTGTAGTCGAACAGCGTCGACACGTCGGGGAACGAGCTGTTCTCGGCGAACGCCGCGGCCTCGCTCGCGCGGGCCGTTGCCTGCTCGTCGATGGCGATGAGGGCCTCGTGATCGAGCAGCCCGTCGGAGAGGAGCCGTGCGGCGAAGGCTGGAACGGGATCGCGTTCCTTGACCAGGCTCATCTCCTCGGCGGTGCGGTACTTCGCCGGGTCAACCACGGAATGCCCACGCAGCCTCTCGGTCATCACCTCGAGCAGGAACGGCTTGCCGGCCCGGGCGGAAACCACGGCACGCTGTGCCGCCTCGAACACGGCCAGCGGGTCGAGCCCGTCGACGCGCTCCGAGGCCATCCGGTACGCGGATGCTCGCTTGTAGAGTTCCGGCTCCGCCGAGGCCTTATCGACCGTCGTCGCCATGCCGAGGCGGTTGTTGATCACGACATAGACGATCGGCAGGTTCCAGAGCGCCGCAATGTTGAGCGATTCATGGAAGGCGCCGATGTTGGTCGTGCCGTCGCCCATGGTGCAGAGCACGATCTCCTGGCCGTCGCGGTAGTCGATAGCAAGAGCCGCACCCGTGGCCAGCGGAAGCTGGCCGCCGACGATACCGTAGCCGCCGAGCATTCGTTTCTCCATGTCGAACATGTGCATGGATCCACCCCACCCCTTAGAGACCCCGTCAACACGGCCGAAGAGCTCAGCCATCACCCGGTTCGGGTCAATGCCGCGGGCGATCGCGTAGCCGTGCTCGCGGTAGTTGGTAAAGAGGTAGTCGGTGGGTTCCAGCGCCGCCATCAGGCCAACGACCGCCGCTTCCTCTCCGAGGTTGAGGTGGCAGTAGCCGCCAACGAGCGCCTGAGTGTATGCGCGGGCCGCGCGCTCCTCAAATCGTCGGATGAGCATCATCCTGCGGTAGAACTCGACCAACTGGTCGTCGCCGGGCGCCGGAGGGCCGGCGTGCGTGCTCGACGGGGTGGGGGCCGGGGATGCTGGCGGTTCCACGGTCGGGGCGGGTTTGCGCGCGGTCGGTTTCCGCGGCATCCGCGTGTGAGCGGTCATCGGAGAACTCCTTTTCCTCTCCCCTTGTGGGGTGGAGGGTGTCTACTATTAAATGATACGTACTAGTGTCATTATATCGCCGTAGTACCGTCGATTCATAGATCCGGAGCGCAGAAGGGCCAACCATGGAGTCGCTGCACACCACGCACCCTGTTCGCAAACGTGGTCGACCGACCCAAATCGAGCGTGTGGAACGTCGCACCCAGATTCTGGAGGCCGCGCTGCCGGTCTTCCTCGAGCACGGGTTCGGCAACACCACGATGGATCAGCTCGCCGCCGCAGCCCGCGTCACCAAGCGCACTCTCTACAGCTATTGCGGCAACAAAGCCGGGGTATTCACCGAGATGCAACGACGTCTGGCTGCTACGGTCAGCGGAGATATCCCGGCGCACGACACCTTGGCGTCGCTCGCGACGCGAATCGTCCTCCGCTTGCACTCGGCCGAGATGATCGGGCTGCACCGCCTGGTGATCGCAGAGTCGCTCAGATTCCCAGAGTTGGCCAGAATCCTCTATGAGAACGGTGACCTGCGTCACATCACTCGTCTCGCTAACCTCATGCAGGCCGAATGGGGTCAGGAAGTCTCCTCAAGCGCCGAAGCACTCTTCAGCCTGTTACTCGGCGAGGACTACAGGCGGCGGCTACTCGGGCTAATCGGCCCCGCAAGTTCAGAGGAAGCAGCTACGCACGCTCTCACTGCTCTCGCGACCATCGGCACTGAGCGGTGCAACGGTTCCGTTTAAAGGGAACCCACCCCACCTGGTGCCACCGAAGCTGCCACTGTCGAACAATGACCTCAACGCCCTCCGCGGAACGGTTCAGCTGCAACCACTCGTACTCCCGCGGTTCTCACATGCGTAGCAGGACCCCGATGGCCGCATCTTGATGCCACAGGACAGATAGGATGGCGCATCCGCGGTGGAATGTTGTCGCGCCTCGAGCAATTCGGTGGATGAATGTACGGCTGGTAGCTCGGCACCCATGCAGTTCGCACTCATCGAAAAACGACGAGGAGCTAAGGCGCGTGATCGAAGGAGGCGACTTCGGCGCCTGGCGGGTGTTCGCTACGAAGGCCTACAACAATGCCTTCTGCCTCTCCGGTGGCGCCGGGACAGGGAAGACGGTTGTGCTCATTCATCGAGCTCACGCCCTTGCCTCGGAGAAGCCGACGCCACGAATTGTGCTGACGACCTTCACGACTGCGTTGTCCGCCGCGCTGGAGCGAGACCTGGAACGCCTCGATCCCTCCACGCCACGTGCAAGCGGACTGGGCGATGCCAGAGTACCCTCAAGCCTGGTCCGGTCGATGCCTTCGCCGGCTGGCACGTCACGACCGGTGAACGCATCGACGCGCCCACAGGGGAAACCGACAGCACTACTCCAAACAAGAAAGCCGGACTCGCAAAGTTCCGGTGGGGCCGGGAAATCAATATCGTCGTCCGCGTCGACTCCCAAACCCCCGGGCAGCACCGGCTTCCCGGACTGGCCGTCGCTGCAACGATGAGCCTGCCCAACGCCCGCGTCGCCGAAGAAGCCGTCTCCTTGATGAGGGCGACCAAAGCCCTCGGGTTGGCGCCTGGAGTTGGAGACGCCGACACGCAGTACTGGGCGAACTCCACGACGGACCGCCTCCATGACGATGCACTCAGCGAAGGATTCACGCCATCCACTGACTACCGCGTCGACCACTTGGGCGCCCAAGGTGGAGACCACGGCGCCTTCTTCAGAGAAGGCGGAACCTACTGCCCCGCCACTCCTGAGCCGCTTCAAAACGCGACCAAGGAACTCTTGGGCAACATCATCGACACTGCGACTTACCGGGAGCGCATCAAGAGCCGTACAACATTTCAACTCCACGTCAGAGAGAAACCCGACGCGAAAGGCCGCGTCGTGCTGCGCTGCCCTGCCCTCGGCCCCAGCCCCACCAAGACCTGTCCACTGCGGGAACTGCTCAAGACCGTGACGGACAAGGCCCGCCCCGCGGTCGACGGAGAAGACGTGCCCGACTTCGCCGACAAGATCTGCAGCCAGCCTTCCGTGTCCTTCGACACAGCGAAAAACAGGCGCAACGCTCAGGCCTTCGAATACGGGACGTGACCTCCGGGACCTTATCCAACGTCTGCAGGGAGACGGTTTGAGCACCGGTGTCTCCTTCATTGGAGGCGCCGCATTGTCCCTTCGATACATCCATGATCGTGGTCTCACCGACGATATCGACGCTGAGATTCGTCCCTCTTCCCGAGCGCTTGAGTACGCCCTCGAGATCGCCGACAACCGGGGGCGGGGTGGCGACTGGCTCAACGCCGACGCCCACGCCCAGACATACATACCCATAGCGAAGAACCCCGGCTGGGAATCCCTCTACGACGATGACTTTGTGTCCGGGTGGGTGGCCTCACCGCCCGCAGCCCCGCCGGCTCCAGAACTGGGACCGTCCCGGAGCAACTAGCGACCCACCAACGCCCCAGCCACCGGACACCACGCCAAGGCCAGAACCGGAGGGACATTCTCGCCCGTTGCTCATCATCTGCGGTTAACTGACCGGCATCGGGGCGCTCGTCACTGCGAACCGAACGACAAGCGCACCTCGACCTCGCGTTCGACGAAGATCCATTCCTCGGTGCTCCGCAACTCATCGAGCAGCTCGTCGAAATCCGCGACACTTTCGGGCGCGTACTCAAACCAGGTCAAAAAATCGAACGGCCCACCCCCATCACGGCTGTGATGGAGCCGCCGGGCCACAGCTGGCAGCGAGTTCATGGAACGTCGGATGTGGTGACTGGTTTCCTCGAAAATCTGCCGGCGTTCGTCTTGGGCCAGTTCCCACCACTCCTTTGACTTGGAGATGGGGATAAAGGAGGCGACGGTCGCGCCGGGTCGGCCCAGAGCCGGTGACCGCGCCGTCAGCTCGGCCAGTTCGGCAGCGGTCGTGTAACGCTGATGACTAACGGTGCCGCGCAGGGTCCACCCCGGGGCATCCGTGGCCGATGACCCCGACGACCATGATTCATCCTCTGCCGCTCCTTCGCGAATCAGCAGACGCGCGGCGGCGGGGAGCCCGTCACCGGTCACCGCGATGATGCGATCAATACTCCACTGGCCAGCATCGCCTGCAGTGAAAGTGACGGGTAGGGCGTCGGTCATTGGAACTCCTGACGGTATCGGCGACTTCGACGCTAACATCATCTTGAGAACCGCCCCAGCAGGCTCTGATGGCGTGCGATCAGGCATCCTCAGGTCGAAGCCCCGCGTCAGCTCAAAAAGGTTCGGCCGCCAGATCTGGGCCTGGCGTTCATCATGGTTGACGGTGACCAGCTCAGCCCGTTCGATTGCTCGGTTGGATCCTCGGGCTTCCAGGGGGGTGCCTCCTGTGACTCCTCGTCGTGCTGCGGCCTTCTCACCGACGTGCTCTGCGATGAGGACGTCGATGGTGGCATCGCCGCGGGTCCACCGGTGCTGATGGCCCTCTGGGCTTTCACCGGCGGACTCGAAGCCGACGTCAACGAGAGCTTTAGTCAAACGATGCCGTCCTCATCGTAAATTGTCTCCCACTCGACGACGCGGCCGAGGGTCGGGACGGCGTCGGCCTTCGTGACCTCGAAGTTCAGCCACTTCGCGTCCCACCCATGCTTCAGTGCGACTCGTTCGGCGGCGGCAGCGACGGAATCGTCCGAGCCGGGGCGGACGTGAAGGACATCCAGGTCCTGCGTGGTCCCCCGATCGAAGTAGCACAGGGCGAGTGCCGCACCGCCCACGAGCCGGATGCCGGCCACCTCACCCGAATTACGAAGCTCGACGACGAGATCACGGAGGCCGATGATGATCGCGTTGCGGTCCAGCGCGGTGCCGGACATCAGACGCTCGCGAAGGTATCTGCCCATGCAAGAACGCCGCGTTCGGCGAACTCGTTCGGCACGTCATCACGTTCGGGCGCGGGGTCGGCCGGGTCGACCCGGAACACGACAGGTTCGGTCAGTGC
>NZ_SOFT01000010.1:0-9189 GCF_004402645.1 Cryobacterium sp. TMT2-42-4 | reverse complement strand
GGGCGGCGGGCGGCAGGCGGCGGGCACCGGGCGCTGGCGCAAGAGCGCTGCGCTCGTGCTGCGCCGATACGCGCATGGTGTGCCAGGCGCGCAGCGGCGCAGCATGCGCGCGCGGTGGGCGGGCGGCGCAAGGAGCGGGCGGCCGGCACGGACCGCAGAGAGGAGGCAGACTGGTGGCGTGGCACGAGCGAGGATTGACGACGGCGTGGGGCGCGCGGCGGTGCGCGAATACGCGGCGCAGCAGGGTGAGGCGAGCCGGGACATCCGTGCCCTGGCGGTGCGGTACACGCTGCAGCTGCTCGCCGAGAAGGCCACCGGCAACACACTCGAGGTTCGCGTGCCGCCGTTCGGGGCCGTGCAGTGCATCGCCGGTCCGCGCCACACCCGCGGCACACCGCCGAACGTCGTTGAGACGGATGCCCCCACCTGGCTCGCCCTCGCGACCGGAACGCTCTCGTGGGCTGATGGCATCGCATCCGGTCGCATCGCCGCCTCCGGTCAGCGCGCCGACCTGGTCGGGCACCTGCCGCTTCTCTGACGCCTCCCACCTCCGGCTCGGACGCGACTCCCCCTTCCTTCCTCGTGAACCTTCCCCGTCGTTGTGGTGCGGTGGCAGCATCGTCCGATCACAACATTTAGTGACTAAACTAATCCCTATGACAGTTATTGCTGTGTTCGGTGCGACCGGTAAGACCGGTCATCGCGTTCTGACGCGCGCTCTTGCCGCGGAATACGAGGTGCGGGCTCTGGTGCGTGAGCCGGCCAGGCTCGTCACCACGTCCCCGGCTCTGACGATTATTCGCGGTGACGTGTTGGACGCGGATGCCGTGGATCAGACGGTGGCGGGGTCAGACGCCGTGCTCAGCCTGTTCGGGCAGGTTAAGGGGTCGCCGCCGACGCTGCAGGCCGAGGGCACCCAGCTCATCGTGGACGCCATGGGGCGGCACGAAGTGAAGCGGATCGTCACCCTGTCGGGCGGCGGGCTATCCGCTCCACTGGACCGGCCCGGGCCAGCAGACCGCGTTATCAGGTTCTTGCTGAAGACCCTGTCCGGGCATGTTCTCGCCGATGCGGAGCAGCACCTCCGGGTGCTCGAGGCGTCCGGGTTGGAGTGGACGGTCGTTCGTGGTCCGCGCTTGACCGAGAAGCCGGGTGCTGGAACCTACCGGGTGGGATGGGTGGGCGTTGATGCGAGCACCCAGATCAGTCGAGATGATCTCGCGGACTTCATCCTCACCCAGGTGGAGGATCGCACCTTCATCGGGCAGATGCCGTTTATCAGCGCATGACACAATCGGCGCACCTGCTCACCTCGCACCGGTCCAGGCAGATGGGGGAGGTCCTGGCGGCGGTCGTTCGTCTGTCGCGGTCGATCGCGAGCCCGCGATCGACTCCGTTCGGCAGCACGGTCCTCACCCGCACCCAGCTGGATGTCCTCTTCGTCCTCGCTCACGCGCAGGACTCTGTCACTCCCGGCCGGCTTGCCGCACTGTTGCACGTCACACCGGGGGCCATCACCCAACTCGTCGACCAATTGCGCGAGCATGACTTGGTCGAGCAGTTCGCATCCGACCAGGACGGACGGGTGCGGCTCCTCAGACTCACCGGATCCGCGCGTTCCCAGGTCGAGGCGTTTGAAACTCTCGCGATAGAACGCTCCGCACCATGGTTCGACACGCTGACCGATGACGCTCTGACCGAACTCGCTGGACTGCTCGCACAGGTCACGGGATCCTGAGGGGTGTGGTCACCCTGACAGGCGCGACCGGGACGGTCGGCTCGGCCGTGGTGGATCGTCCACCGGCCGCGGCGGCCGCGGCGGCTGCCGCACGACGAGGTCCATGTTCGCGCTCCCGAGTACCGCAATCCCGTTCATCCGGGCAGGCTGGCATCCGCCGGGCAGAGCCAACGCACAGCCGCAGTACCGGTCTGGCGTGCGAGAATGAACGCGTGATCTCAGACCAACAGCCCGAGCAGCAGTCCGATTCCGGCGCCGGTGAGAGTGCGGGCGAATCGATCGTCGACAAGTCCACCGTCACCGTGCGGCGCTCGCCGCGCTTCTTCAATTTCATGCTCCTCGGCGCCCTGATCGGTGCTATCGCGGCCCTGGTTCTCACGATCGTGTTTCCCGAGAATGCCGAGTTCGGGGCTACCCAGGTCTTCGGATTCCTGTTGCTCGCGTTTCTCACGCTGGGCGTCGCCCTGGGTGCCGTCGTCGCCATCATCATCGACCGTGTCATCTCCCGCCGCGGGAAGACGGTCGTCGTCGATAGAATGACAGCTGTCGGTCCGAGCGATTCCGAGTCTCCGGATGCCGTATCGGACTCGTCGAATTCTGATCGGGACTAGCTCAACCCGCCCGTCCCTACAACACGGCTCACCGGACCGAGACGGAGAAGCTCCCGGTCACCCCACAACTCTCAGCACACATTTCCCCCGAGCACTGATAGTAGAAGAGGCACCGATTTGGCTGGCGGCGACGGACTTTTAAGCCATGATCTACTCCCCGGCGAGAAGGGGCCGCAGGATGCCTGCGGCGTTTTCGGCGTCTGGGCTCCCGGTGAAGAGGTGGCCAAGCTCAGCTATTTCGGCCTCTATGCCCTGCAGCACCGGGGCCAGGAATCGGCCGGGATCGCCACGAGTGACGGCTCGAAGATCCTGATCTATAAGGACATGGGCCTGGTTTCCCAGGTCTTCAACGAGGCCGCGCTGAGCACACTGATCGGCCACATCGCCGTCGGGCACACCCGCTACTCGACCACCGGGTCGTCCAGCTGGCAGAACGCCCAGCCCACCCTGGGCCGCACCTCGGGCGGCACGGTCGCCCTCGGCCACAACGGCAACCTCACCAACACGGCCGAGCTCCTCCAGCTCGTGCACGAACGCTACCCGAAGGTGGAGGGTGAGCTGGCCCGCGGCAACACCACCGACACCGCGGTGATCACCGCCCTCTTCACCGGCGATCTCGACCACACCCTCGAAGCCACGGCGCTCGAGATTCTGCCGCGTCTGCGCGGCGCTTTCTGCCTCGTCTTCATGGACGAGACCACCCTCTACGCCGCGCGCGACCCGCAGGGGGTGCGCCCGCTGGTGCTCGGCCGCCTCGAGCGTGGTTGGGTCGTCGCATCCGAAACCGCCGCCCTCGACATCGTGGGCGCCAGCTTCGTGCGCGAGGTCGAGCCGGGAGAGCTCATCACCATCGACGAGGACGGCCTGCGCACGCAGCGCTTCGCCGAAGCGAAGCCCGCCGGCTGCGTGTTCGAGTACGTCTACCTGGCCCGGCCCGACACCACCATCGCCGGCCGCGGCGTGCACGAGGCGCGGGTCGAGATGGGCCGTCGCCTCGCCCAGGAGTACCCCGTCGAGGCCGACCTCGTCATCCCGACCCCCGAGTCCGGCACGCCGGCCGCGATCGGGTACGCGCAGGCATCCGGAATTCCGTTCGGCCAGGGTCTGGTGAAGAACTCCTATGTGGGGCGCACCTTCATCCAGCCGTCGGAGACCATCCGCCAGCGGGGAATCAAGCTCAAGCTCAACCCGCTCAAGGCCGTGATCAAGGGCAAACGGTTGATCGTCGTCGACGACTCGATCGTGCGCGGCAACACCCAGCGTGCCCTGGTCAGCATGCTGCGGGAGGCCGGTGCCGCCGAGGTGCACGTGCGCATCTCGAGCCCGCCGATCACCTGGCCCTGCTTCTACGGCATCGACTTCGCCTCCCGCGCGGAACTGATTGCGACCGGCCTCGGCGTCGACGAGGTGCGCCAGGCTATCGGCGCCGACTCGCTCGGCTACCTCTCACCGGAGGGAATGATCGCCGCCACCGAGCAGCCGCCCGAACGCCTGTGCACGGCTTGCTTCACCGGGGTCTATCCGATCCCGCTGCCCGACTCGGCACACCTGGGCAAGAACCTGCTGGAACGTCCGGCCGCCGCCTCGAACGGATGCGACCCGGGCCCCGACTCGGAATTCGAGCCTCTGCTCGCCCCCACCTCACTGCGCCAGGAAGCACTGCGCGAAGAATCCCTGGTCAAACAGGGTAAGTCCTCGATCGGCGACCCAGGAAGACAAGAATGAGCAACGCATCCTATGCGGCGGCCGGAGTGGACACCACGGCCGGCGACCTCGCCGTCTCCCTGATGAAGGAGGCCGTGTCGAACACGCATGGTCCCGAGGTGCTCGGCGGGTTCGGCGGTTTTGCCGGCCTCTACGACGTCTCCTTCCTCACCGGCTACACGCGCCCGCTGCTGGCCACGTCAACGGATGGCGTCGGCACCAAGGTCGCGATCGCCCAGGCCATCGACAAGCACGACACGATCGGCCAGGACCTTGTGGGCATGGTCGTCGACGACATCGTCGTCGTCGGGGCCCGCCCGCTCTTCATGACCGACTACATCGCCTGCGGCAAGGTCGTCCCCGAGCGGATCGCGGACATCGTCGCGGGCATCGCCCGCGCCTGCGCCGCCACCGGCACCGCACTCGTCGGCGGCGAGACCGCCGAGCACCCCGGCCTCCTCGGCGTGGACGACTACGACGTGGCCGGCGCCGCCACCGGCGTGGTGGAAGCCGACCAGGTGCTCGGCGCGGAGAAGGTCCGCCACGGCGACGTCGTCGTGGCGCTGGCCTCTTCCGGGCTGCACTCCAACGGTTACTCGCTCGTGCGGCACATCCTCGCCAACCGCGGCATCGGCTACACCGACACGTCCGCCGCTTTCGGCGGTGTGGTCGGCGAGGTCCTGCTCGAGCCGACGCGGCTCTACACCGGGCCGCTGCTCGGCGTGCTCTCCGACCCGGAGCTCGCCGGCGTCGTGCACTCGCTCAGCCACGTCACCGGCGGCGGCATCGCGGCGAACCTCGCCCGCGTGCTCCCGGTCGGCGCCTGGGTGGAGGTCGACCGGTCGACCTGGTCGCCGTCCCCGGTCTTCCGGGTGCTCAGTGAACTCGCCGGCTCCTCGCTCGAGAGCTCGGAGGGCACCTGGAACCTGGGTGTCGGCATGTTCGCCGTCGTCGCGGCCGAATCGGCGTCATCCGTCATCGCCCGCCTCGCCACCGAGGGAGTGCCGGCCTGGGTGGCGGGCCGCGTGTCGACCGCCCCGCACGATCTCGCGGGCTTTGAGCAGGGTGCCAAGGGCGTGAACGGCGGCGCCGTGCGCCTGGTCGGCGGTTACGCGCTCTAGCAAGGCGCCCCGCCGGGCGGCGGGTGCGTGCAAATGGCCGCCATCGTTTCACCGATGGCGGCCATTTGCGCGCACCCGCTGAGGCACAGGGCCGCGGGGGAGCACAACTAGCCGAGCGTCAGGCGCGCTTTTGCTCGTCTTCGGTGGCGTAGTGGTCGACGTACTGGTCGTCGGCTTCGTCGTCGGTGTCTGCGTCTTTGCCGGGCTTGCCGGCCTCGTACTCCGGCCACTTCGCCAGGTCCTCGTCGAGGCGCGGGTCGGTGGCCGGATGCCCGGTGAGCTCGCGCTCAAGCGCGTTGTAGTTGGTGTCCGGGCTGAAGTACTTCAGCTCGCGGGCAACCTTGGTGTGCTTTGCTTTTTGACGGCCGCGCCCCATGCGAGACCCCCTAACGATGCCAGGCCGGGTGAGAGAAACGTCTCCCGGGAGTTGCCGAATATGGTGAAAACTAGCCGTCAGTTTAGCATGGCGGGCCGAACGGGCCGCGGATGCAAATCCTGAGCAGCGGTTCGCCGAGCACGTTCACAATCAGCGTTCCTTCACTGTACCTCAGCGGGAGAGAAGGTAGCCCGAACCACAGACCAGGAACCCGAGCAGGAGAGTGCCGATCAGGTTGACAATGCCCGCTCGCCGAAGCCCGGTGAGCGTCAGTTCGACGGTCTCGACGCTCCAGGTGCTGAACGTGGTCAGGCCGCCGCAGAACCCGGTCAACAGGATCAGTTGCACGTCGGCGGATACCGCGGCACGCTCGGAGAGACCGAGCACCACACCGCCGATCAATGATCCGGCCACGTTCACGATCAACACGCCGAGCGACAGCCGCCCGGGGCCGACGGGGAGGGCGCGCGAGACGAAGTAGCGGATGACCGCCGCCGCGCCACCGGTGACGAGGACGCCGAGGACCAGCCAGGTGCTCACAGAGTACTCCCGGCATCCGGAGTGTCCGGCAACACGCGGTGCCGAAGCTGCGCCCCCAGCTGTAGACCGAGGGCCGCGGCCCCGAACCCGAGCAGAAGAGTCGCCGCCAGGTAGAGCCAGCCGAGAGCCGGGAATCCGGCCGCGCCGAGCGCGACCAAGGACACCATGACGGCGGAGTAGGTCGTGAACGACCCGAGGACGCCCGTGCCGAGGGCGGCCTTGACCCAGGCCGGCAGGCCCGGGCGGGTCCACAGGCCGGCCACCAGCCAGCCGAGGATGAACGCGCCGATCGTGTTGGCGATCAGCGTGCTCGCCGGGAAGTCGGTGTCGGTGTGCGGGAGAGCCTGGTCGATGCCGAGTCGGAGTCCCGTGCCGACCATACCGCCGAGAAAGACGGCGGGAGCAAGGCGCATCCGTTACTTCCTCTTGCGGCGCCGCGCGGCGGACGGCCGCGAATTCGGCGGAACCGTGCCGACGACCGGCGTGGGCCGGATCGGGATGTCCTTGGTCGCCGGAGCGAGCGGGCGGCGCGGGATCGGGCGGGGGCGCACGGGCTCGCCGCGGCGGTCCTGGCCGGGCACGGGTCGGGAGCGCCGGCCGTAGATGAGCTCGGAGGAGTCGAGCAGCCACGGCACCAGGGCAATGGTGACGCCGTGCACGAGCATGAGCTTCTGGCGCAGCCGCCGGGCCTTGTGGTTGTGCAGCAGACCCTCCCACCAGTGGCCCACGATGTAGATCGGGGTGTACACGGTGACGACCTCGGAGCCGTGGTCCTCGCGCCGGTCCTTGATGTAGCTGATCAGAGGCCAGCTGATATCCCGGTAGGGCGACTGCACGATGCGCAACGGCACCTGAATGTTCTGCTGCACCCAGGCGCGTTTGAGCGCTTTGGTCTCGTCGACGTCGACGGAGATGTGTACGGCCTCGATGCTCTCGTGGCGGGCCGCGATCGCGTAGTCCAACGCCTTGAGCACGGGCTTCTGCATCTTGCCGACCAGCACGATCGCGTGGTCGCCCGACGAGCCGAACGTGGTGTCGGCATCCACTTCGATTTCCTTGGCGACGTCGCGGTAGTACCGGTTGACGCCGAGCATGAGGGTGAACAGCACAGGCATCAAAACGAAAACGAGCCAGGCGCCGTGGGTGAACTTGGTGATGGTGACCACGATCAGCACCACGCCGGTGAGCAGCGCGCCGAAGCCGTTGATCGACAGGCTGGCGATGATGGATGCCCGGTTCGGCGGGTTCGTCTTGAGCAGGGTCAGCCAGTGCCGCACCATGCCGGTCTGCCCGAGCGTGAAGGAGACGAAGACGCCGATGATGTAGAGCTGGATCAGCACGGTCAGATTGGCCTGGTAGATGACCAGGATGATGCAGGCGAAGAGGGCCAGCAGGAGCACGCCGTTGGAGTAGATCAGGCGGTCACCGCGGGTGCTGAGCGATTTCGGGGCGTAGGAGTCCTTGGCGAGCACCGAGCCGAGCAGCGGGAAGCCGTTGAACGCCGTGTTGGCGGCCAGCAGCAGCACGGCCGCCGTCGCGGCCTGCAACACGAAGAACATGATCGAGTTGTTGCCGAAGGTGGCGGCCGCGATCTGGGCGATCAGGCTGCGCTGCGGGGAGGTCGCGCACTCCTCCCAGCCGATCAGGTCGCACGGGTTCTCCGCGTAGTGCACCTTCGAGAACAGGGCCAGCGCGGTCAGGCCGACGAAGAGCGTGATGGCGATGCCGCCCATGAGCACCAGGGTGCGCTGGGCGTTCTTGACCTTCGGATGCTTGAACGCCGGCACCCCGTTGGCGATCGCCTCGACGCCGGTGAGCGCGCTGCACCCACTCGCGAAGGAACGCAGAAGTAGCAGGATGAACGCCGACTGGGCCAGGCTCTGGGCCTCCACGTCGTAGTTCGCCGACTCGGCCATCGGGGTATCGCCGAGGGCCACCCGGGTGAGGCCCACGACGACCATCAGCAGCACGCTGGCGATGAACAAGTAGGTGGGGAAGGCGAAAGCCTTGCTCGACTCGTGCACGCCGCGCAGGTTGACCGCCGCGAGCAGGATCACGAAGAAGACCGCGAACTCCACCCGGAACGGCGCCAGGCCCGGCAGTGCGGAGATGATGTTGTCCACGCCGCTGGCCACCGACACGACCACGGTCATCACGTAGTCGACGAGCAGGGCGGACGCGACGACGAGGCCGGCCTTCTCACCGAGATTCTTGTGGGCGACCTCGTAGTCCCCGCCGCCGGACGGGTAGGCCTTGATCAGCTGGCGGTACGACGCGACGACCACGACGAGCAGCAGCACGACGCACGCCGCGACCCAGGGCGCGAAGCTGAGAAAGGCCAGCCCACCGAGCGTCAGGATCATCAGGAGCTCCTGCGGAGCGTACGCGACGCTCGACAGCGGATCACTCGCGAAGATGGGGAGGGCGAGGTGCTTGGGCAGCAGCTGGCCATCGAGCTTTTCGGTCGAGAGCGGGTCGCCGATGATCCACCGTTTCGGTGAACGTGTTTCTGGTGCCTGGGGGGCTCCCTCTGGTGTCACGAGGGACGACATTACTCCCTTGGATTCCCCTGTCAAATCCAGGGGAGTCGGCCGCCGCGCGGGCGCGTCGGGCTCGTCCGCTCACAGAACACCCGCGCGGCGGGCGAGGGTGTTCTGTGGGGGGTGCTGGTGCACCGCTCCGGGCCGGCGGCCGCGCTACCGGTGCAGGGCGGCGAGGATGTCCGCGCGCACCTCGACCAGGCGAGCCCGCAGTTCCGGCACGAGCGTGGTCGGCACGCCGGACCGTGTGGCAGCCTGGCGCAGGTCCGCGCGCAGCTGCTGGCGGAACTCGTTCAGCACCAAATCGGCCTCATGCAGCGCCCGGTTGGACTCGAGACGTGGGTCGGGCGCCGAGGCTGCGGTGGATCCCGGATCGCCTTCGACGGTTCCGGCGCGGGCACCTGTTCCGTCGAATGTGGTTCCCGATGTGCTGCCGCTCGCTGCCGATTCCGCTGCGCCGGTCTGCCATCCCGCTCCGGCCGAGGCTGACGCTGATGCGGCTGCCGCACCGGCTCGGGCCCCGGCCGCGGCCCCGGCTGCCGCGCCGGCGGCGGCCCCG
>NZ_SOFT01000005.1:0-8950 GCF_004402645.1 Cryobacterium sp. TMT2-42-4 | reverse complement strand
GCTGCGACCCGAAGATCCTCGCCACCCCCGACGCGGCCTGGATCAACAAGCCAGCCGAAGCTCAAAACGTGGAGCCGAAACTAGCCGCCTAAACTCACGCTGGCCTCATTCACCTTGACAAATTCCGCATCGCCAACCTGCTCGCGATCTGCGATGTTCGTGAGCTCAGTGCGGCCGAGGAATTGCTGACTGTCTTTTTCCCGGGAGACGGGCTCCCAGACTAAGCACTGCGCCTCCTCGAACCCATCTTCAAGCAGGGCATCCCCGCAGTCCAGCATTGCCGCCCCCTCCGCTCCTGGGTACACGCACCTCACATCGAGCACAACAACAACAGTCAGGTCCCGCAGAGTAGGGGAGCTCCGCGGTACCCAAATGGCACCCAGCTGCCCAGCGCCGGCTCGAAGCCCTGGCGGTGAATTCTGTGCCCCATGAAGGTCCGTTAGAGCAAATGACGAGCGGGAGCCAGACGTTTCTTTGCCCTCCGGACCTGGTGGAGGATCGGCTCGGTGTATCCGTTGGGTGAGGATGCACCGTCGATGATGAGTCTGCGGGCGGCCAGAAACGCGAGCCCAGGCCCGGTTCTGCCGATCAGCGCTTCATAGGTCGGGTCATCGGAATTCTGTGCATCGACGACCGCCGCCAGTCGCCCGAGGCTGGCGTCGACATCCGTCTTGCTGATGACGCCGTGGGTGAGCCAGTTCGCGAGGAGTTGACTGGAAATGCGCAGCGTCGCACGGTCCTCCATGAGGCCGACGCCGTGAATGTTCGGGACCTTGGAACAGCCGACCCCCTGGTCGACCCATCGAACGACATAGCCGAGGATCGACTGAACGTTGTCGTCCAGCTCGGTCAGGCGCTCCTCGTCGCTGAGGTCCCGCTCGGCGAGTGGGAGGACAAGAATCGGGTCCAGCGCCTGGCGGGTCCGCCCGGCCAGTTCTCGTTGACGGGCGGCCACATCCACCTCGTGATAGTGGGTCGCGTGCAGCGTCGCCGCCGTGGGAGACGGGACCCAGGCGGTGGTTGCGCCGGCACGGGGATGCGCGATCTTCTGCTCGAGCATGTCGTGCATGAGATCGGGCATCGCCCACATGCCCTTGCCGATCTGAGCACGGCCGGGAAAGCCCGCCGCGAGACCGGCGTCGACGTTCGCGTTCTCGTAGGCAGCCATGAACGGCATGGAACGGATCTCGCTCTTGGTGGCGATTGGCCCGGCGTGCATGGAGGTGTGGATCTCATCGCCCGTGCGATCGAGGAATCCCGTGTTGATGAAGACGATGCGCTCCGCGGCAACGGCGATACAGGCCCGCAGATTCAGCGTAGTTCGCCGTTCTTCGTCCATGATCCCCACCTTCACGGTGAGCGGGGGCAGACCGAGGAGCTGCTCCACCCGCGCGAATAGGTCGACGGTGAACGCCACCTCGTCGGGGCCGTGCATCTTCGGCTTGACGATGTACACCGAGCCGGTGCGGGAATTGCCGCCTCGGGTCTCGCCGACGAGGTCGGGGAACGAACCGAGCACGGTCAGCACCGCGTCGAGAATGCCTTCGAAGACCTCGACGCCGGACGCATCCCGCACGGTTTCGGTCTGCATCAGGTGCCCGACGTTGCGCACCAGCAGCAGGCTCCGGCCGGGCAGCGTCACCTTGCCGCCGTCAGGAGCCGTGTAGACGCGGTCGGCGTTCATGGTGCGCGTGAAGACGCCGGCGCCCTTCCTGACGGTCTCGCTCAGCGTGCCGCGCATGAGCTCGCGCCAGTTGCGGTAGCCGAGCACCTTGTCCTCGGCGTCGACCGCGGCAACCGAGTCTTCGAGGTCCATGATCGTGGTGACCGCGGACTCGAGCACGATGTCCTGGATGCCCGCACTGTCCGTGGCCCCGATAGGTGCGGTCCGATCAACGATCACGTCGAGGTGCAGTCCGTGATGTCGGAAGAGCACGGACGACGGTTCCAACGCCTCTCCCCTGTAGCCGACCAGCGCCGAGGGCGACGCCAGGACAGCGGATGATCCGTCTGTCAAAGCCACGACCAGCGCACCGTTCTCGACTCGGTAAGCAACGGCATCAGTGTGCGAGCCCCGTTCGAGTGGGATGGCCTGGTCAAGCAGGGCCCGTCCGCGCGCGATCACCCGTCCGCCGCGGACGGCGTTGTAGGAATCCGCCCGGGACGCACCGCCGTCCTCGGATATCGCGTCGGTGCCGTACAGCGCGTCGTAAAGCGAACCCCAGCGGGCGTTCGCCGCGTTGACAGCGAACCGCGCGTTGAGCAGCGGAACGACAAGCTGGGGTCCCGCCTGCGACGCGATCTCCGCATCGACGTTCGAGGTGGTGATGGTGAAGTCCCCGGGTTCGGTCGCGAGGTACCCGATCCTGGTGAGGAAAGCACGGTACTCGCCCGGGTCAGGCTGGCCGGGGTTGGCCCGGTGAAAGGTATCGATCTGGGCCTGCAGGTCATCCCTGATGCCGAGCAACTCCGTGTTCCGGGGAGTGAGGTCGCTGATCAGCGTGCTCAGCCCCGGCCAAAAGGCGTCCGCGGTGATTCCGGTTCCCTGCAGCGCCTCGTTCTCGACGAACGCGGCGAATGAGGAGGCGACATCGAGATCTGCTCGTTCGACGCGGGCGGAGAGGCCGGCAATAGGCGCTGGGACGGATGCTGTGATGGGTGTGTTCATCGTTGAACTCCTTGGGCTAGTGCGGGTACGCCCGCTCGGCCGACTGTGTCTGGCCAGTCTCGCACCCCGGCGCCGCCGCTCCATGACACACACGCGTCGGCCAGGTCTCGTGCAATAGGGTTCAACTATCCGGCAGAGGCTTCACCCTCAGTTCGCCGCCTGGTCACAAACGCTGAATTGGGAACCTGATGGCTGAAGTTCGTGCACGCCCCAGTCGATCCGAGCGATTGGATGCGCTGCCGTTCACCCGAGAGCACCGTCGTGTGCTTGTGGGTTCCGGATTGGGCTGGGCGCTTGATGCGATGGACGTTGGACTCATTTCTTTCGTTCTTGCACAATTGGCGGTGCAATGGCAAGTCTCCGACCTGGAGCTGTCCTGGATCGCATCCGCCGGGTTCGTCGGTATGGCCATTGGCGCAGTTCTCGGTGGTTTGCTGGCCGACCGTATCGGCCGACGCCAGGTTTTCGCTCTCACCCTTCTCGTTTACGGTCTCGCGACGGGAGCGTCGGCACTGTCCGAGACTGTGGCCGTACTTATTGCATGGCGATTTATCGTGGGGCTCGGTCTTGGCGGTGAGCTCCCGGTCGCTTCGACGCTCGTGAGCGAGTTCGCGCCTCCACGAATTCGCGGCCGCATCATCGTCATCCTCGAATCCTTCTGGGCCATTGGCTGGACCGTTTCCGCAGTCATCGGGTACTTGGTCGTACCGTCATCGGCCGACGGCTGGCGCTGGGCACTCGCTGTCGGAGCGGTTCCGGCCGTGTACGCGGTGGTCGTGCGCCTTCGGTTGCCGGAATCGGTTCGCTTCCTCGAGTCGCGTGGCCGCCTCTCTGAGGCGGAATCGACCGTCCGACGTTTCGAAAAGTCAGCCGGAATCACCGCCGGACCCTATGATTCTGCGTGCCCCGCAAAGACAGGTGAGGGGACGATCAAAACCGGTTCCCGGACACGCGTCACCGCGCTGTGGTCGCGCGGCCTGCGTCGCCGAACCGGTGCGCTGTGGCTGGTCTGGTTCTGCGTAAACTTCTCCTACTACGGCGCCTTCATCTGGCTTCCGACCATCCTGGTCGCGTCGGGATACTCGCTTGTTCGCTCCTTCGCGTACACGCTGATCATCACCGTGGCCCAACTGCCGGGTTATGCTGCTTCGGCGTACCTCATCGAGCGTTGGGGACGGCGCAGGACACTGGCCGTATTCCTTGCCGGCTCCGCACTTGCGGCGGCGTTATTCGCGGTAGCCGGCGATGCCACCCAGGTGATCGGTGCCGGCATGCTTCTTTCCTTTTTTAACCTGGGTGCGTGGGGAGCGCTCTACGCCGTCACCCCTGAGCTGTACCCGACCCGCATCCGTGCCACCGGGGCCGGCTGGGCAGCCGGTGTTGGACGGATCGCCGCCATCCTGGCTCCGCTGGCCGTGCCGATGCTACGCGAGATGGGCGGGACCGCACTTCTTTTCACGGTCTTCGCAATGTTCTTCGTGGTCGCTGCACTCGGCGCTCTCGGACTCCCCGAGAAACGGGGCAAGGCTCTGGAGGACTGAAACGGCAGGAACGGTTGCGCGAGACACTGTGGTGAGCCCGATCTGACTTTGCACGGCGGCGGCCGATTTCCGTCTTCTTCTCGGTATTCAAGTGGCAGTGGTTGCCGAAGAACGCATCGAACCCGTGCATGGTGGGCAGGAACTCGTTCGGTGAAGGCGATGCCCTCGGCCTGGCCCAACACCGCGAAACCGGGGAATCTGCAGTGTCTCGCAGGGATCAGGGCTTCGGCGGAACCCACTTCACGAAAGCCCGCTGACACTGGCAGGCTCGAAGGATGAATTATGCGATGACGGCAGCCGTACTGATGAGATTCGGTGGCCCCGAAGCATTGGAATTGCACGACGATTGGCTCCGGCCGCGGCCGCAGTACCACCAGGTGCTGGTGAAAGTAACGGCGGCTGCCGTCAACAACACAGACATTTGGACGCGCCGGGGAGCATATGGGTTGCCGGAAGATCCCACGGCGCAGGCCGGCTGGCCGGGTTCGTTTGATTTTCCGCGCATCCAGGGTGGGGATATCACCGGCATTGTCGTCGAGGTGGGTCATGGTGTGACCGAAGAGCTGTTGGGCCGCCGGGTGCTCGTGGACCCGGCTATCTACGGATGAGAAAGCGAGGATGCGTCTCCGGTGGGGTACCTGGGCAGCGAGGCCGATGGCGGGTTCGCGCAGTACGTCGCCGTGGATGCAACTCATGCTCATGACGTTCAGGATTCCCCTCTATCGGATGAGCAGCTGGCGTGCCTGCCGGTGGCATTCGGCACCGCGATCGGAATGCTTGAACGTGCCGACGTGCGAGGCGGCGAAACCGTGCTCGTGACGGGAGCATCCGGCGGCGTCGGTCTCGCCCTCGTTCAGCTGGCGGCCGCTCGAGGCGCACTGGTCCTGGCGATCACGAGTGGGTCCAAAGGGGATGCCGTGCTCGCCAATGTGCAGCCCAGGTCTTCAACCGGGACTCACCCGGTATCCTCGCCGAGATCGGTGCCGCCGCCCCGGCGGGGTTGGACGTGGTTGCTGACGTCGCCGGTGGACCGGGGGTCTCCACCATGATGCCGATGCTTCGGGATAACGGGCGCTGGGTGATCGCGGGTGCTGTGGCGGGGCCGGTGATCGACTTCGACCTCCGTCGCCTCTATCTTCACAATGTGCAGCTGATCGGATCCTCGATACACACCCGGGTTCATTTTCGTCGGCTGGTCGAGCTTGCACGCGGCGGCGAGGTCAGTCCTCAGCTCAGCAGCACGCTTGCCCGGACCGAGATTGCGGAAGCCCAAAAGAGTTCTCCGAGCGACGACACATCGGCAAGATCGTCATCCTCCCCCACTGAGAACGACTGTTGGTACCCGAGGAAACCTTGATTGATGCACCAATAGTGCACTATTTTGCACTTATGAATGAAGGTGCTGCGGAACTTGCGACCGCCATCGGTGTGCGCGTCAAACACGAACGCCAACAGCACCGGTGGACTCTGGACCAGCTGGCGGAAGGCACCGGGGTGAGTCGCCGAATGCTGGTCAACATCGAGCAGGGTGCCGCGAACCCGAGCGTAGGGACACTGCTCCGGATCAGTGGCGCCCTCGGCGTGGGCCTCCCCGATCTGGTCGAACCGCCCCGATCGAAGCCGATGAAAGTCACCCGGAGGGGCGAGGGCGCGGTGTTGTGGACCGGCGCGCACGGCGGGCGCGGAGTGCTCGTCGCGGTGACTGAACCGCCGAACGTCGTCGAACTGTGGGACTGGACCCTCGAAGCAGGCGATCGACAGGTGAGTGAACCGCATACGGCCGGCACGAGAGAGCTCGTGCAGGTGCACATGGGAGCGATCTCGATTTCGTCGGGAGTGCAGACGGTCACGCTCAACGATCGCGACGCGCTCTCCTTCCCCGGCGACGTAGCCCATGCCTACGTCAACGGCGGCGCGCACGCAGCACGATTCTCACTGACAGTGTTTGACCCGGGCGTCGGCTCGGCTACCCGAATGGAACGAGCTGATGCCTGACCGGACGGCCTTGAACACGTTTCTCGACGCCGCCCGAATCGACGATGACGTCTTCGCGTTACGGCCCGACTACCGGGCGGTGTTGGTCGCTGTCGATGGACTCGAGCCCGGCCCGAGTGATGAGGCAAGCGAGGCGCTGCTCCTCGCGGCGGAAGAGGTCGCTCGTGCCACGCTCCAGCAACAGGCTGTCGAGGAGGTTCCGCACATTGCCGCGTGGCGCGAGGCGTATCGGGCGTTCGGTGCGAAGCCACAGCGCACCCGCAATAGTCTGGAGGCGCTCATGCGCCGCGCGGCATCCGGGCTGCCCCGTGTGAATCGGCTCACGGACCTGTACAATTCGATCTCGATTCTGCACGTGGTGCCGCTCGGCGGGGAGGACCTGGCGCACTACGTCGGAGCACCACGCCTGATCCGCGCAACCGGGTCGGAACCTTTCGAGATCATGTCCGAGGGCGCATCCGGGACTGAGCATCCCGACGCCGGGGAGGTCGTGTGGACCGACACGGGCGGTGTGACGTGTCGACGCTGGAACTGGCGTCAAGCACGTCGCACCCAGCTCACCGACACCACCACCAGCGCCCTGTTCATCCTCGACGCGCTCGAACCGCTCGACGACGACGCACTATTGGCAGCAGCTCGGGAGCTCGAGCGGGAGCTCATTCGCCTCGGCTCGAACGTTCAGGTCGCGCAGCGCCGGCTCGGAGCAAACGCACTGTCCGGAAATGCCTGACATGAACCACCGCAGCATCCCGATTCCCGTCTCGGCGCTTGCTGTCACGGCCATGCTGTCCGTTCAGCTCGGCTCTGCGCTCTCCGTCGACCTGATTGCGACAGTGGCTGCTGCCGGAACGGCGTGGTTGCGCCTCACGGACGGAGCGAATCCCGATCGGCACCGCGGTGACCATCGAGTTCCTGGGCCCGCTCACGATCCCCGGTGCCGCCGCAACCGCGGCCGTGTTCCGTATCCCCAGGCCTGTGGGCAGCTCACCCGGGGCGTCCTCGCATCCCCGGTCGGGCTCTCACTGCTTCTGCCCGTTCTACCGTTCACGCTTGAAATCTCGCCTGACGACGGATGTCTCACACCGCGTTCGGCACGCACCTGGCGGTCGAGTCCGCCATCGGCGTGCTCCTCGGTCTGATCGTCTTGCACCAGACACCGGCCCTCGTTCAGATCAGGGGCATCCCGATCGTCGTTCGCGCCGGAGCCGCCGCACAAGGGGATGCACCGCGTGTCCCCGCACCCATGTCCCAGACAGAAGCCCCCCACATGTTCACCGGACTCGATCACCGCGCTCGGCTCCACTGGTTCCTATGCCTGCCTCGACCGTGAGGAGCACCGCCTCGTGGCTGACACCGCCGTTCAGGCTGCGGGGAGCACCCCCGTGATGGTCGGCATCGGCGCGCTGCGCACCTCTCAAGTGCAGGCACTGGCCGAGGACGCTCAGAACGCGGGGGCATCCGGCGTGCTCCTGCCCCTCTGTCGTATCAGAAGCTCACCGAGGACGACGTGTTCGGCCTCTACGAAGACCTCACGGCGGGGCTCTCCGTTCCGCTCGTGGTGTACAACAACCCGGGCACAACCCACTTCACCTTCTCCGACGAACTGTACGCACGCATCGGGACCCTGCCGAACGTGACGTCGTTCAAGATTCCAGGCCTTCCCACCGTTCCCGATGAAGCACGGGCCCGTGTCGATGCGATTCGCTCGCTCGCTCCCGAGCACGTCACCGTCGGGATCTCTGGGGACAGCGCGGCCGCAACCGGGCTCAATGCGGGATGCGAGGTTTGGTATTCGGTGATCGGCGGCACACTCCCCGCACTGGCCCTCACGATCACCCGCGCAGCACAGGCAGGAGATACCGCTGCGGCCGACGCGGAATCTCAGCGTCTGCAGCCGCTCTGGGAGATGTTCGCCGCTCAGGGCAGTCTGCGAGTGACGGCCACGATCGCGGAACACCTGGGCTCGTTCCTCCCGCCTCGCTGCCGCGCCCCATCCGCGGCCTCAACGTGGCAGCACGCACGCGAGTCGCCCAGCTCGTCGAGGATCTCGACTTACGTAACTGACGACCGTGACGATGCGTCTCGGGCTCTTCGCCGCCGCCCTTCTTGGACTTCAGAATCGGAGACCGCCGCGCGGCATCACCACGATGAGGAAAGTTGCGATCGGCCCAAGGACAAGGGATAACAACCACCAGAGCAGTCGGCCGCGTCCTTTCGACTCAGCTAGCCCGCAACGCTGTTCCTGGGGGGAGGCTGATTTTTCCCCTGACGACGCTCGCGACGCGGATCGCATTCACCGTCCCTTCGGGCATGCTCGCGGCCGTTGCCCTGGGACTGACCGAACCGACCCTGTTCGTGCCGGCAAGCATGGTCATCGTCAGTGCGCAATATCTGCCGTTCGTGTTCCTTCACGGGATGCGTCTCGTCGCCGTGCTCGCCGGACTGCTGATCCTGGTCGGAACAGTGCTTCTCCTGTGGTGACCGGTGGGCGCTCCGCTCGGCGGATGGTTCGCGGGTGCACTCCTGGTCGGTTTCGCGTGTCTGCCGCGCGCGTCCTCAGAACGGCGCGGGCACCTCTGACTGGGTATCCCGGCTGGGTGGGGCTTGCGACGGTGTGGTCGACGCCGTGCGGATGACCGTGGCCGGCTCACTCACGAACGTGCGCCCGGTCGGCGACGTCCACTCAAGCGTGCCATCACCGATGGTGCAACACCTGCCACCCCGTCTCGCTCTTCAACGCATGACA
>NZ_SOFT01000013.1:0-8668 GCF_004402645.1 Cryobacterium sp. TMT2-42-4 | reverse complement strand
GAGCCATCGTGTGGTGTCCTTTGTGAGTTGCTTTAGTCGGTACTCACTGACCATCCCACGGTGGCTCTTCACGTTGACGAAGCAACACTCAAGAGCGGGAAACCACACCACTCACAGGGACGTAACCCATCGGCGGCGCGGGCGACCGCGCCCTGGGCACGTTTTTCCGCGTCGGCCCGTGCAGCAGAAGCCGACTCGGCGCGCGCGGTGGCGGCGTCGCGTTCGTGCTCAGCCTCCTCCAGTCGCGTGCGTGCGGTCGCCAGCTGCTCGCGCAGCTGGGGCAGCTCTGACTGTGCCTGTGCGTTCTGAGCCTTCGCCGCGGACCGGACGGCGACTAACTCGGCCGTCACCTGGTCGAGAGCAAGTGCCCGGTCGCGCAGCTCAAGCTGAGTGAGGGCGAGGTCGGCGTGCAGCTGGTCTGCCAGCTCTGATGCTTCCGTTGCTGCGGCGTCAGCTTCCAGCCGCTCCATGTCGGCTTGACGTTGAGCTTGCTCGGCGCGGCGGGTTCGGGTGTTTGCAGGGCGACTTGTGTGGCGGCCTCGGTCGTCACTGATTCGATCTGGGCCTCAGCAGCGTCCGGGTCAGCAACAATCCGAAGCTCCTCGATGAGGGCGGTGAGTTGCTGGCCCAAGTGCTCGAGCATTCCGGCGACCTGGTCGCTGAGCTCTCCGGCGCGTTGGCGCGCGGCGTCAACTGGGCGTTTCTCGTCCTCGATGTTCCGGCTCGGTTCGGCGGCCAGACGGCGCCGTGCGCGCCAGGCGGCGGCCCGGTTGTGCCCCACGTGATCGCAGTACTCGGGGGGCCTACCAGAGCCAGAGTCCGCGCTCACGGCGGGGTGGACGCACTCCGGGAACCGGCACGTACGTTGCTCTGCCTGCTGCACCTCATCACTGTTATCGAGCCGCCAGGGGACCCAGCCGGCCACACTCATCTGCCGTAACCGGTCCGGGGTGACGCCGGTGCGCTCGGCGAGGACGTTGATCATGGCGGATGTTGCTGCCACGTCGATGTCCTCAGGGGGGCGCCATCCGAGCGTGAAGCCGAGGTCATCGCCGAGGTGGGTGAGGTCGGTGCTATAGCAGGCGGCGATACGGTGCAGCCAGGAGGACAGCGTTTCACCGTCGATCGGAGCCGGATGAGCGGGCCACTGACGCGGCCTGGTCACAGCAGTTCTCGTTCGAATACCCTCCGTCGTTCGGTCGGCCCAAGGTAGTCGGCCATGACCAGGGTGCGTTGGTTGATGCTTTCCTCACCGCTTTCTACAGCGGAGATCGCCGCAGCTGTCAGGAGGTGGGCGAGTTCCCCGATGGTTCCCTCGCATCGAGCCAGCAAATATTGGGCCATATCGTCGGTCGCGATGATCGACGGACGCTGCAGCGGCAACGCGGCCGCGAAGCTGGCTAGCAACGACACGGTGTCAGCACTGACAATCCACAAGGGAAGGACAACGGGTTCGAATCGGTTTTCCAACTGGTCGTCGGAGCGGATGGCAAGATACGCGTCTCGTGTTCCGACACCGATGATGGGGATGTGCAACTCGTTGCCGAGGAAACGCAGCAGATTGAGGAACTCCCGGCGGCTGCTGCCTGGCCCGGCCAGGACGTTATGCAACTCGTCAATGACGAGCATGCGCACCCCCGTTGAACGCAGCAAACTCAGCGATATCTGCTCCACCTCGGCCAACCGCCACCGGGGTTGAAGAGGCGCGCCCAGCGCGGCGAGGAGCGCGATGTAGACCCGCAACACGGACGGTTCGGAGGGCATCTGCACGCACAACACGGCAATGTGTTCCCGGTCCGCTTCGGTCACCGGCAGATGCCCCCGGCGAAACTTTTCCACGATCATCGACTTGCCATTATTCGTCGGCCCCACCAGCAACAGGTTCGGCATCCGCTGCTTGCCGGGCCAGCCCAGCAGGGCCTCCAGCCGGGCGAGCGTCACTACAGCCTGGGGGTAGCCGATCCACCGGTCCGCTCGGATCAATGCCACCCGCTCGCCCGCCGGTAGTTGTGCACTGGCCTGCACCGACGGGTGCAGGTGAGATAAATCAGGTGCGACGCCGTCGGGCATGGTCACCACTGCTCGATCTGATCGAATCGAACCACCCGTGCCGCAGTGGCCTGCGTGTCCTCCTGGCATTCCTTCGAAGGTTCCGGCGGCACCACGGTGCCAGGGCTAGGGGCGCGGTTCTTTGCCGCGGCAGTTGTGGTGTCACGTCGCTGCGTATCGCGGCGCATGCGTTTGGTGGTTTTCGACGCGGTGCTGGCGATATCCCTCATCTGCTCGATCATGCGGAACAGGACTGCCTCATCCACCTGCGCGATGCCACGCTCACGTAACCGGGCCAGGGCACGCTGGTGCTCCCAGAGGCTCACGACCGGGTTCGCCATCGTCCGGTACGGCACCTCTACATAGACGTGACCGTCGGGGTCCAACACCCAGATCCGGCTGAGGTCCCGCGGGTCCCGCCGGATCAAGAACGCATCCAACGTGTTGCGCCGGCTGATCCACGGTTTCAACGCGTTGGCGAAGTAGTGGACGTGGTCGATGACGAATCCCGTCCGCGTCAGGGTGCGCCGCACAACGGGGAGAAAGTCGATCAGGAACGCTGTCGGGTTCGAGACCACCGCCGGCATCCCGGTCGCGGCAACTCCTTTGGCCCACCGGCCAGTAGGTGTCTGCCCCAACGTGCCGTGAATACTGCCGTGATAGCTGGCCACGGCCAAGGCCAACCATTTCTCCAACTCGCCAAGCGTCAACATCGCCATCCGCTCCGAGTCATACCGGCCACGCGCGACCGGATTGGAGAACGTGGTCCCAGGAAGTTCGTGAACCTGCTGCATCGCGGTGCCAATCACCCGCTCCACGATTCCGCCGTAGTGCGGCCGGCCCGGAGGCCGATACGCCAACTCGATCCCGTGCTGCTCACACCCGCGACGCAGCGCCTCACTCTTGAATTCGCTGGCATTGTCGAGGTACAGCTGGCGTGGCTTCCCACTCATCGGCCACGATGCGTCAACACCCAAGCTCTCCAGCCACGGCCGCTTATCGGTGGCAGCATGGGCCAGGCACAAGCCCACCGACACGGCTGACGGTGCCTCCAGTGTGACAACCATCCCCACCAGGGACCGGCTGCACACATCGATCGCCACGGTCAGATACGGGCGCCCGATCGGTTGTCGTTCCCTCTCGTCGACGACGATCACGTCGATGACCGTGTGATCAATCTGCGCCTGCTCCAAAATGGTGCCGATAACCGGCACGTTGCCGCCGGCGGACTGCAACGGCCGCACCGCATTCGGACCGCCCCGACGCCGGCCGACCTCCACCGGATTCAACGCCCGAATCCGACGCTCCACCGTGTTCCGCGCTGGAACTGGAAGCCGTCGCATCCGGCACGCTCCCGCGATGTCGCGGCATACCGCCGCCTGGGTTCGCTTCTGCCGGGTCAGGAACTGCTTCCGCACCACCTCACGAACAAGGTCCTCGACCTCGGCGTTCAGACGCCATGTGCCTTTCCCATGCGAGGAACGTCCGGGAGCCAAGTCCGTCAGCAACCCCGACCCCGTTCGATGGCGTTTGATCAGCACATAGACCTGGCGGCGCGATATCCCCAGCGATAATGCGGCCGCATCGACCGCGGCCCGACCCACGACCGCTCGAGCCGCCAACGGCGCAATTACCGCCGACACCCTCATCGTGCGATCCCACAAAACATCCGGCATCGTCAACGTGCCGGACTCAGCAAAACGTACCGATTCCGCGTCCACCCCGCCACCTCCTTATTGTGCAGAGGAGTAGTGAGCAAAACCCATTTTAGTGCAGAGGTGAACGGAAAAACCAGTGCTCAACACTCGCCTGCACAACCCCGGGAACACACGCGATGCTGTGCAGACGTGAACGGAAAATGACAGAGTTTCCGGGACATTTGGTGGGCCGTTCGCGAAACTCGGGAGGATGCGGATCGCAGGCACCTGCAGAACGCAATTTCCTCCACAGGCCTGGCGATTTTCCTCCCCATTGCAGCGCGGCTTCGCACGTATGTGTCGGTTCCGGTTGAAGGCCGTCCGGACTCAACGGCGGAGGCGCAGCTGCGGCACTGAGGCGACCGCGGTCTAGTTTGCGCGTACCTTTCGCGCAGCAGGTTTCCTCGTAGGCACACGCGTCGATCTGGACTCAGCCTGGTGCTTCTTCCGGATTTCGCTTCGCGGCTTCTCGGCTTCCACGTTGTCGCTGTCAACCGACCCGTCGACGCGAAGATTCTGGGTCATCCTCTGCGCGTAGAAGGAAGGGCTCATTCCGCTGATCGCAGCCATTAACGGGGAGGGTGCCTCTGAGAGGTACCCAGGCGCGTGTGAAGAGGGACGTACAGAAGCTCTGGACACGCGCCGCAGACCGGGCCATTGTGAATCCAGGGAGCAAGGAGCGAGCGTGACGACCTGCGACGGATTGTTTGCGCACACCGAGTCTATGCTGGGACGCCTCGGTGACATGGACTCGCGCCTGATCTACTCACATGCGCGACTCGGCGATGCTCTCACGACGTACCGCTCGGCACCACGCAAGTCGCGTGGCCAGCAGGAGCTCATCGAAGCACTGCTGGAGGCGCTCGATGATGACGAAGAGTTGCGCATTGCACTCCTGGAGGCGTCGCCCGGCCCAGACACGGTCGTGCTGAAATCCGGGGTGCGCTCCTGGCTTCTGCAGCCGAACGAGAAGTTCCGTGCGCCCAATCTCCCAACGGGGCCGCTCATTTCGGGCGCAGTGACGCCCGGACTCGACGGGTCTCCCCTAGACGGACTGATCCTCAGGCTTCCCCCACGGATCGGCAGGCTCGCCGCGGCTCCTCGCCCCGCGCGCCCGAAGAAGGCGAAGAAGGCCAAGACGCCGGCCGCCCCGGCGAGCGAGACGGCGGGGCCCTCGATGCACGCCCGCCCGGAGGCAACTGTGACCGGAGCGACCGAGGCTCCCTCTGCAGGCAGCGCGCCGGGATCCGGCTCGGCGAAGGAGGAGACCGTCTTGGCCGCCCTTGAGGCTCGGGTTAAGGGCGCGCCGACCGTGGAGACGCCGGTCGAGGTCGTTGTCGACTTTGGCGTCCCTGCAGCCGACGGCGCGCCCGACGAGGGCGAGTTCTCGGTGGTGTTCCCGCCAGGCAAGAACCGACTCCCCATGATCGTGCAGCTCACTTCCACCGACATCGACATCGACGAGGAGCAGCGGCTCCAGCCTCTGGTGATGCGCAGAGACGGCACGAGCGAGCGACCTGCCGTCTTCGAGGTGACCCCGCGCGAAAAAGGTCCTGCCCATCTGACCGCAACGCTGCTTCGAATGGGAAGCATCGTGTCCCAGGTGTCGTTCATTGTCGATGTCGCGGCCACGACTTCGGGCGACGCACCGGAGTCCACCGCGCTGATCCCGGCCGCGAGCATCGGGCGGGCGATGGATGCTCTGCAGGTCGACAGCTCGCGGTTCCTCGCCCTGTCGTTCATCGACATGAACGGCGGATTCCGCTGCGTCGTCTCGGGTGACGTTGCTATGGAGGCCGAGCTCGACGTGTCGCGCTTCGAGCTCGACGCCGCTGTCCTGCACGTGCGCGACGTGCTGCTCAGCCTGTCGCACGACGGTGCGTATCAAACAAGCATCCACATCGATCAAAAGTCCTCCGACGTCGCACTCGAAAGACTCGCGGAGGCCGGCGGACTGCTGCTGCGCAAGCTCTTCTACCTGCGCAAGGACAACACCCGCGCCGCAGCGATCGGCGATCTGCTCGTCTCGCGACTGGGCGCCGCGGGTCCGCCCCAGCGCATCCAGTTCGTCGTCGACGGGTACGGAGTGCCCTGGCACGCCCTCTACCTCACTCCATCGCTCAGGGGGAAGCCGCGGTGGGATCGGTTCCTGGGCCTGCGGCATGTTATCGAAGAGCTCGTGGTGAACCTTCCTCGCCACGCAGCGCCAATCACCGTCGAGAACGGGCTTTCGGTCGCGCTGCACTTCGACCCACGAATCGATGACGAGCAGAAGATCCCCGCTGTTCGGAACCAGCGGGGGTTCTGGTCGAAGGCGAAAGAGCGGTCGCCCGGCATCACGGTGAAGGACCGCACCAAGAACGCCGAACTGATGACCTCCCTTGGATCGCGCTCCCGGTACCAGGTGCTCTACTTCCTCTGCCACGCGGGGGCGGGCGCGAGCACGTCCGGCCATCCCCTCCCAGATGCGTCGTGGCTGCAGCTCACCGAGGAACCTGTCACCGTAGGTGAGCTGACCTTCAACGCAGGGACGAACTCGCAGCTCAAGCAGGGGCCGCTCGTGTTCGTGAACGCCTGCCGGTCGGCTGAGCTCTCGCCCCAGTACACCGTGAACTTCCCCAACTACTTCCTCGACCGCGGTGCGCGCACCGTAATCGGAACCGAGTGTGAGATCGCCACCTTCTTCGCCGACGAGTTCGCCCGGCGGCTGTTCGCTTCCATCCTCTCGGGCGTGCCGGTAGGCGTCGCGCTGCTTGATCTGCGCCTCGCGATGATCGAGGAGGGCAATGCGCTCGGGCTTGCCTACGGCTTGCACGGGGCGAGCGACACGTACCTCGCCCCGGCACTCCTGACTGACTGATCCGCTGTAACCCGACGCACACCGAAGGAGGGGCCATGCCGCTAGTACGCACGCAGGTCGACGGTCGCAAGATCGAGTATTGGCTTATCGAATTCGACAAGCATGGCAACGAGAAACCGGACTCCGGAGACCTTGCGAGCGACGCGGTGCTCGAAGCGCTGCGTGCCTCGAACGCGACTGACGTGTTCGTCATGAGCCACGGCTGGCACGGGGACTGGGATGCAGCCCTGCGACAGTACGACCTGTGGGTGGACGCGTTTCTCGACGCGATGCCGGCGAAGACGTCCCGCGAGTTCCGCCCGTTCGTCGTGGGCGTGCACTGGCCGAGTCTCGCCCTCGCGCCCACGCGCGTCGAGCGCGACTCAGAGGGCAAGACGCTCTCCGGCGACGACAAGAACGACCCCGACGACACCTCACTTCCGGCATCCGTGGCCGAAGCTGTCGACGCCTACGCCGACCTGCTCGGAGACACGGCGACGACGCGTCGCGCACTGAAGACCATCATCGACGCCGAGGCCGCGGCCATCCGTCTAGAAAAATCCGCCCCCGCGCGCAAGGCGCTGCGCGACCTCGAGCGTGCGATCAACCTAGAGGAGCCGCCGCTGCCCAGTGACGATGACGAGGACACCGCTCTCGCGGCGGTGATCGCCGGTGAAGGGAAAGTGCTCGGCGGCGGAGCCCTCCTCGGACTTCCCCTCCTGGCGCTGCGCCAACTCTCGTTCTGGAAGATGAAGCAGCGCGCGTTCACCGTCGGCACAGCCGGCGTCGCGCCGCTCTTGCGCGACCTGCAGCGAGCGGCGGGCGACCATGCACGAGTGCACGTCATGGGCCACAGCTTCGGATGCATCGTAGTTTCGGGGGCTGTGCTCGGCGACGGGACCCCGCCGCCACATCCCGTTCGCTCGATGGTGCTCATGCAGGGCGCTCTATCGCTGTGGGCGTTCGCGGACGACGCATACGGAACGGGTAGGCCAGGTCGGTTTCGGATGCTGCGCGACCGGCGATTCGTCGACGGGCCGATCGTCACGTCGCAGAGCAAGTGGGACTATGCGCTCGGGAGGTTCTATCCCGCAGGGGTCCGGGTCGCAGCATGGATGCCCGGCGGAGCGGACCACCTCGTGCTGGGCGAAGGCGGCACAGTGCCCAAGTGGGGCGCTGTCGGAACGTTCGGACTTCAGGGAGCAGGCGCGAAGAATCTGACGATCGCCGAGGTGACGACCAGCACGCGCCTGTCCGCAGGAACCGTTTACAACATCGATGCCGACCTGATCATCGATGATGTAGCGAGCGGCGGATGGGGCGGGGCACACAACGACGTCGCGCACCTGGAAACAGGGCGGCTCGCATGGCGCGCCGCCCTGTCCAACTCGTGATGATGCCGGTTGCAGACATCCGTGCAGGAAATAGCGCAGTGAGTGACGAGGCGGGACGCTGTCTCCCCGTGGGTTTACCGCAGGACCCAGTCGCCCATGCTCGACACGGTTTTCGACCCCGCAGGGTGTCGTGTCCAAAACGAGAGGCTTGCTGTTGGGCAGCGGCTTGCTTCAGAGCTCACGAGCCGAAGCGTCGTTGCAGGTCGGCATACGAAACCGCACCGTCGAGGAAACCAAGGGTCCAGTGCTTCTCCATCTGGGACTCCGCAGGACCAGGCGATGCCCGCGCTCCTCGTTGGGAACGATCCGTTTGCCGGCAGCCAGCCATTGCAGAGAAGTTACTCCTCCCAAGGTAAAACGTAAGGAACGCATCGCTGCCGCCGCGGCAGAAGGTGCGGTGAGGGTTGTATCGTTCAACTGCCGACTCAGCGATGGAAGGGTCTCACCGGATCTGACGATCGGCATCCCGGAATTTGTCAAGGTGAATGAGGCCAGCGTGAGTTTAGGCGGCTAGTTTCGGCTCCACGTTTTGAGCTTCGGTTGGCTTGTTGATCCAGGCCGCGTCGGGGGTGGCGAGGATCTTCGGGTCGCAGCTGGTGCTGAAGCGCTCGGGGTTCCGGGCGCGTGCTGCGGCGAGGGTCGCCGCCCGCTCGACGGCCTTGCCGGCGGCGAGGCCATAGTGGACGTCG
>NZ_SOFT01000028.1:0-3453 GCF_004402645.1 Cryobacterium sp. TMT2-42-4 | reverse complement strand
GCGAATTTATTCGTGACACCAATCGATTCAAACTCATGTGATTTCAAATTTCTAAGAGCAAACGGTGAATGCCTTGGCATGTAGAGCCGAAGAAGGACGTAGTAATCTGCGATAAGCCTCGGGGAGTTGATAAACGAACTGTGATCCGAGGATTTCCGAATGGGGAAACCCCGCCAGGCCCTTTGGGTGACCTGGTGACTCCCGCCTGAATATATAGGGCGGGTAGAGGGAACGTGGGGAAGTGAAACATCTCAGTACCCACAGGAAGAGAAAACAATAGTGATTCCGTTAGTAGTGGCGAGCGAAACCGGATGAGGCTAAACCGATCATGTGTGATAGCCGGCAGGCGTTGCATGGTCGGGGTTGCGGGACTTTTCTGCTGCTTCTGCCGAACAGTGAGGGTTAGAGCGTTGTATAGACGAACAGGATTGAAAGCCTGGTCATAGAGGGTGCGAACCCCGTAGTCGAAATGCAGTTATCGCCCGAAGAGTATCCCAAGTAGCACGGGGCCCGAGAAATCCCGTGTGAATCCGTCAGGACCACCTGATAAGCCTAAATACTCCTACATGACCGATAGTGAACAAGTACCGTGAGGGAAAGGTGAAAAGTACCCCGGGAGGGGAGTGAAATAGTACCTGAAACCGTTTGCTTACAAACCGTTGGAGCCAGCTTTGTTCTGGTGACAGCGTGCCTTTTGAAGAATGAGCCTGCGAGTTAGTGATATGTGGCGAGCTTAACCCGAGAGGGGAATGCGTAGCGAAAGCGAGTCTGAATAGGGCGATTCAGTCGCATGTCCTAGACCCGAAGCGAAGTGATCTATCCATGGCCAGGTTGAAGCGACGGTAAGACGTCGTGGAGGACCGAACCCACTTCAGTTGAAAATGGAGGGGATGAGCTGTGGATAGGGGTGAAAGGCCAATCAAACTTCGTGATAGCTGGTTCTCTCCGAAATGCATTTAGGTGCAGCGTTGCGTGTTTCTTGCCGGAGGTAGAGCTACTGGATGGCCGATGGGGCCTAAAAGCTTACTGACGTCAGCCAAACTCCGAATGCCGGTAAGTGAGAGCGCAGCAGTGAGACGGTGGGGGATAAGCTTCATCGTCGAGAGGGAAACAACCCAGACCACCAACTAAGGTCCCAAAGCGCGTGCTAAGTGGGAAAGGATGTGGAGTTGCACAGACAACCAGGAGGTTGGCTTAGAAGCAGCCACCCTTGAAAGAGTGCGTAATAGCTCACTGGTCAAGTGATTCCGCGCCGACAATGTAACGGGGCTCAAGCACGCCACCGAAGTTGTGGCATTGATATTTTTGGTAAGCCGCACCCTTGTGGTGTTGGTTCAGCCGTGTTGATGGGTAGGAGAGCGTCGTGTGGCCAGCGAAGCGGCGGTGTAAACCAGCCGTGGAGGCTACACGAGTGAGAATGCAGGCATGAGTAGCGAAAGACGGGTGAGAAACCCGTCCTCCGAAAGATCAAGGTTTCCAGGGCCAGGCTAATCCGCCCTGGGTAAGTCGGGACCTAAGGCGAGGCCGACAGGCGTAGTCGATGGACAACGGGTTTATATTCCCGTACTGGCGAAAAACCGCCCAAACTAATCCAGTAATGCTAAGCATCTGAATCCCCTAGATGGATCCCTTCGGGGTGAAGCGTGGGGCCTAGCGTGCGACCCTATGTTGGTGCGGTTAGCGTATTAACAGGTGTGACGCAGGAAGGTAGCTGAGCCGGGCGATGGTTGTCCCGGTCTAAGGATGTAGGCCGAGAGATAGGCAAATCCGTCTCTCATATAAGGCTGAGACCCGATGGGTAGTCCTCACGGACGAAATCAGTGATCCTATGCTGCCAAGAAAAGCATCGACGCGAGGTTTTAGTCACCCGTACCCCAAACCGACTCAGGTGATCAGGTAGAGAATACTAAGGAGATCGAGAGAATCGTGGTTAAGGAACTCGGCAAAATGCCCCCGTAACTTCGGGAGAAGGGGGGCCTGAGGCGTGAAGGGATTTACTCCTGGAGCGTTCGAAGGCCGCAGAGACCAGTGGGAAGCGACTGTTTACTAAAAACACAGGTCCGTGCCAAGTCGCAAGACGATGTATACGGACTGACGCCTGCCCGGTGCTGGAAGGTTAAGAGGAACGGTTAGCCGCAAGGCGAAGCTGAGAATTTAAGCCCCAGTAAACGGCGGTGGTAACTATAACCATCCTAAGGTAGCGAAATTCCTTGTCGGGTAAGTTCCGACCTGCACGAATGGCGTAACGACTTCCCAGCTGTCTCAACCGCGAACTCGGCGAAATTGCATTACGAGTAAAGATGCTCGTTACGCGCAGCAGGACGGAAAGACCCCGTGACCTTTACTACAGCTTGGTATTGGTGTTCGGTGTGGCTTGTGTAGGATAGGTGGGAGACTGTGAAGCTTGGACGCTAGTTCAGGTGGAGTCAACGTTGAAATACCACTCTGGTCATATTGGATATCTAACTTCGAACCGTGATCCGGTTCAGGGACAGTGCCTGGTGGGTAGTTTAACTGGGGCGGTTGCCTCCTAAAAAGTAACGGAGGCGCCCAAAGGTTCCCTCAACCTGGTTGGCAATCAGGTGTCGAGTGTAAGTGCACAAGGGAGCTTGACTGTGAGACTGACAAGTCGAGCAGGGACGAAAGTCGGGACTAGTGATCCGGCAGTGGCTTGTGGAAGCGCTGTCGCTCAACGGATAAAAGGTACCTCGGGGATAACAGGCTGATCTTGCCCAAGAGTCCATATCGACGGCATGGTTTGGCACCTCGATGTCGGCTCGTCGCATCCTGGGGCTGGAGTAGGTCCCAAGGGTTGGGCTGTTCGCCCATTAAAGCGGTACGCGAGCTGGGTTTAGAACGTCGTGAGACAGTTCGGTCCCTATCCGCTGCGCGCGCAGGAAATTTGAGAAGATCTATCCCTAGTACGAGAGGACCGGGATGGACGAACCTCTGGTGTGTCAGTTGTTCCGCCAGGAGCACCGCTGATTAGCTACGTTCGGAACGGATAACCGCTGAAAGCATCTAAGCGGGAAGCCGGCTTCGAGATGAGATTTCCATCCCTTCGGGGGAGAGGCTCGCAGCTAGACTACTGCGTTGATAGGCCGGATGTGGAAGAGGGGACTAAAGACCCTCGGAGCTGACCGGTACTAATAAGCCAATAATTTGATAACACACCAGTTTGAATAAGCTGCAAGCGTCCACTATGTGGTTCTCGATGTACGGTCGAGAACAACGCCCACACCGGCAACACACCGTGTGAGGGCTCTATAACTAAAAATATAGAATCGATTCATCGAAAGATGTTTCGGCGGCTATAGCGAGAGGGAAACGCCCGGTCACATTCCGAACCCGGAAGCTAAGACTCTCTGCGCCGATGGTACTGCAGGGGGGACCCTGTGGGAGAGTAGGACACCGCCGGACTCAACGTAGCAACACACACAATGGCCACCCTCA
>NZ_SOFT01000049.1:0-3165 GCF_004402645.1 Cryobacterium sp. TMT2-42-4 | reverse complement strand
ATGGAACTATCGTCGCGCACGGCGATCAACGAGGGGCTGGACATGGTGGGACTTCCTGATTCTCGCCCTACGTCAAACGGCGGACTTGCTCTGAGCTACTGGCCTCAACTCACCCTGACACGTAGGGTTGACTGGCGGCTACAGCTCGTTAAGGGCACGTCCCAATACGGGATCACCGTCCGCTACACCACATCCCGGGGGTTTGACCCCTGGTTCGAGCCCTTCTTGGCGAGGAGTACATCGCGTGCCTGTCCACCGAAAAGCCTACATACGGTGCAGTTGACATTCGCTACGATCTAGACCAGGAAGCGGTTTGTGCCGCAGTTTTGTTCTCGGCTCAGTATCGCCCTGTGACAATGCGGCTCGCAAGAAGGCGAAGCGTCTGCGAAAACTCAAAAATCACGCATAACGATTCTTCGGCGCCGTTGAGACCATCAAAATGGGGGGAGCCAAATTATGAGAGTTGCACGGGGAGTAGCGAACTTAGCGATCGGCGGCGTGCTGGCAGCGGCTTTGGCAGTGGTTGGCGGGACCGCGGCGATGGCGGAGGAGCCGGCCGCGTCTGTGCCGAGCGCGACACAATCCATTGAAGTAGTGCCCGGCGAGGCTGTGACCATAACAGTTGAGTTGGTCCAGGACCAGTCCGCGACCAACGATAACCTCGATGCCGCGGTCACCGAGGTGACAACTGACGTCACTACGGCCGCTCTCAGGTGCGGTGAAAACGTCACCTACGGCGACGACAACTACTTCACGCTGACCTACTACAACTGCTCATCCGTTTCGATAAAACTCAAGCCGGACTACTTCTTTGTCGACGGCACGTGCAAGGTTGTAACACCGTACGGATCGACGAGTTGGATCATTTACGTGAACGTTGGCAACAGCTACATCAAGATGATCTCTTGTTGATAGCCCCCGGACACGCAGCGATGTTTAGAGGGAACGAAAAGCTCAGCGCGCAAGCTCACCGCACACGCGCACAACGCGTAATAGGCCCCCGACCCCGCTTGATCAGGCTTGCCATGGCCATCGCAGCGATGGGCCTGATCGGCGGTTCGGTGACAGGGTGCACATCGAACGGTAGTCAATCCACAGGCGGTAGGTCCTGCCTCTTGGGAACGTGGGACCTTGACTTTGTCGCGTCAGCGGAAGCGAACTCCACCGCGGATACGACGACCGGAAACCACACGATCATTTTTGATGACGACACTGTAATAGTCCAGGTCGATGTGTCCAGTTCGGTGAAGACTGTCGTGGAAGGTGTCGAAGCAACCGTTGACCAGAGCATCAAAGGATCCGCGGAGCAGCGATACAGCGTCCACGGCTCCGAACTGAATTACGGGGAGGTCGTCTGGACGAAGGGCTCCGGAACGACAACGGTCGCGAAAGGCGGCGAAACAACGACTGACGAGCAGGACTTCACTCCCACGCCGGACACCACCGTCGAAATGGGATGCGAGAGTGACAAGCTCATCTTGACCAATACTCCAGAGAGCGATGTGACCGCGGGAATAGCGACGGTAGAACAGATCTTCACCCGCCGTTGAGAATGCCCGGGACGGAGTCCCTCATCGGGCCGCCGTGCTCGCCGAGCAGACCGAAGGCCGCCGCGACCTCGGCGTCGCCATCCTCCTCAATCCCGACTGACCATCCCTCGGCGGGACACGGGTGGGACTTGCTTCCGGAACATCGTGCAGGAAGTCCGTTCGGACCACTAGACGCGCGTAATCGTCCCTTCAATGTTTCCCGGGCCCGGGGCGTTAGTCACGGCTTTCAGCGAGTGCGCGGTACACGCTGGCGCGGCTCATGGCCTGGTTCGTCACAATGTAGGCAATCGTCTTACCCGAGGCGCGCAACGTGCGGACGGCCTCGATTTTCGTGGGGATCAGAACTGACTTGGCACGCCCCGTTGTGAGCCCCCTGGCTTCTCGTGCTACTCGGGCTTCGGCGGCGCGTTCGTTGATGTTCTCGCGTTCCCATTCCGCGATCGACGCCATGATGTTGCGCACCAGCTTGCCGGTGACGCCCCCGAACTGTTCCCCGGGCTTCAATGAGTGGACGGAGATGCCACGGTGTTCGAGCTCCTCGATCGTTTGGAGGATGTGCAGCACCGTACGGCCGAGACGATCGAGGGAAGAGACCGTGATGGTGTCGCCGCGCCGAGCTGTTTTCAGCAGGGCATCAAGTCCGGGACGGGTCTTGAACTTGCCACTGATCTTGTCTTCGTAGATCCGGTCATCGGGAATCCCAAAATCATGCAGCGCCTTGGTCTGCCGTTCGTATGACTGTTTCACACTCGACACTCGCCGGTAGCCGAAGGCGTAGTGTTCCGGGGCCGGCTCGATGCCGTTTTTCTTTATCATCGGTTCACCGTATCGCTTCTATGTCCGTGATGATTCTTTTGATACATGTATCAAACGCTATCTTTTCGTGTTCCAAGAAACACGATTCCTAACTGTACGTAGCGTCTCAACTTCCATGGATTCGAGACACACACATTCCGCCTGTACAGCCCAATCAGGCCAGCGCGGCCATCATCCACAAGTCCGAGATACCTTCTCAGATGAGCAGCGCGAGGCGTAGTTCTTCCAGCGTCGCCCAGGCTTCTGGTTGACGACGCTGAGGTGTTGCTCCGCTCTATGTTGCCAGCTTCGCGGCGGGAGAATCCGTTTGCTCGGTTGGGCGGTCTTCGGCGCGATCGGCGCGGCTGCGCTGTTCGCGCAGTTCCTGCCGCAGCTCAGCGGCCTCGTCCCGAAGTTGGGTGATGTGGTGGTTTTCTGTGGTGCGGAGATCGCTGATGCGTTGGTCGCCGTGGGTTCGCTCACGTTCGACGCTTGCCCGTGCTGCGTCACGTTCAACGATTGCGGTGGCCAGATTCCTGCGCAGCAAGCTGGCTTCCTCCCGAATGGTGTCGTGGACAGTGCGGGCGTGACCCTGTTCGTCCCGGACTTTCGCGACGTCGGACGTGGCGCGCTGGGCTCGGACTGCTTCATCGGCGGGTCACGTCCCGCGGAGTGGTGGAGTTTCTCGACACCGTGCGGGTCAGTGGTTCCAGTTTAGGCGGCGGCGAGTTCGGGGAGTATCACCGCCTCGTCGAGGACCTCGATGGGGTTGTTCATGGTGGCCAGCTCGAGCATGGATGCTTCGGAGAAGTAGCGTCGT
>NZ_SOFT01000029.1:0-1609 GCF_004402645.1 Cryobacterium sp. TMT2-42-4 | reverse complement strand
CTCTGATCAGTGGCGAACGGGTGAGTAACACGTGAGCAATCTGCCCTTGACTCTGGGATAAGCGTTGGAAACGACGTCTAATACCGGATACGACCTTGGAAGGCATCTTCTGGGGTGGAAAGAATTTTGGTCAAGGATGAGCTCGCGGCCTATCAGCTAGTTGGTGAGGTAATGGCTCACCAAGGCGACGACGGGTAGCCGGCCTGAGAGGGTGACCGGCCACACTGGGACTGAGACACGGCCCAGACTCCTACGGGAGGCAGCAGTGGGGAATATTGCACAATGGGCGAAAGCCTGATGCAGCAACGCCGCGTGAGGGACGACGGCCTTCGGGTTGTAAACCTCTTTTAGTAGGGAAGAAGCGTAAAAGTGACGGTACCTGCAGAAAAAGCACCGGCTAACTACGTGCCAGCAGCCGCGGTAATACGTAGGGTGCAAGCGTTGTCCGGAATTATTGGGCGTAAAGAGCTCGTAGGCGGTTTGTCGCGTCTGCTGTGAAAACCCGAGGCTCAACCTCGGGCCTGCAGTGGGTACGGGCAGACTAGAGTGCGGTAGGGGAGATTGGAATTCCTGGTGTAGCGGTGGAATGCGCAGATATCAGGAGGAACACCAATGGCGAAGGCAGATCTCTGGGCCGTAACTGACGCTGAGGAGCGAAAGCATGGGGAGCGAACAGGATTAGATACCCTGGTAGTCCATGCCGTAAACGTTGGGAACTAGATGTGGGGACCATTCCACGGTCTCCGTGTCGCAGCTAACGCATTAAGTTCCCCGCCTGGGGAGTACGGCCGCAAGGCTAAAACTCAAAGGAATTGACGGGGGCCCGCACAAGCGGCGGAGCATGCGGATTAATTCGATGCAACGCGAAGAACCTTACCAAGGCTTGACATATAGAGGAAACGTCTGGAAACAGTCGCCCCGCAAGGTCTCTATACAGGTGGTGCATGGTTGTCGTCAGCTCGTGTCGTGAGATGTTGGGTTAAGTCCCGCAACGAGCGCAACCCTCGTCCTATGTTGCCAGCACGTAATGGTGGGAACTCATGGGATACTGCCGGGGTCAACTCGGAGGAAGGTGGGGATGACGTCAAATCATCATGCCCCTTATGTCTTGGGCTTCACGCATGCTACAATGGCCGGTACAAAGGGCTGCAATACCGCAAGGTGGAGCGAATCCCAAAAAGCCGGTCTCAGTTCGGATTGAGGTCTGCAACTCGACCTCATGAAGTCGGAGTCGCTAGTAATCGCAGATCAGCAACGCTGCGGTGAATACGTTCCCGGGCCTTGTACACACCGCCCGTCAAGTCATGAAAGTCGGTAACACCCGAAGCCAGTGGCCTAACCCGCAAGGGGAGGAGCTGTCGAAGGTGGGATCGGTGATTAGGACTAAGTCGTAACAAGGTAGCCGTACCGGAAGGTGCGGCTGGATCACCTCCTTTCTAAGGAGCACAGCACCTCTCCTCTGTATACAGGGAGATCATGGTGCCAAGCCATTACGGAGACATACGTTCTCCGGTGGCGCTCATGGGTGGAACATTGACATTGATGCGTGGAGGACACTGGTGAACCCGGTACGCCGCGAGCTGTTTACAGCACGTCGGTTGGAATGGTT
>NZ_SOFT01000038.1:0-1499 GCF_004402645.1 Cryobacterium sp. TMT2-42-4 | reverse complement strand
GTCGAGCGCGCTGCGGCCAGCGCGCGGGCGGCCGCAGCGGCCGCGGCTGCAGCGGCCGCGAGGCCGAGCAACGGGGGAGGCTCGTCCAGCAGCTCCGGCGGCTCCGGCGGCTCCGTCGGCGGCGGTGGCTGGGCGGTCCCCTCCGGCGGGCGAATCACGGACGGCTACGGCCCGCGTGCGCAGATCTGCGGCAACGACGGCTGCAGCAAGGGCTTCCACAGCGGCACGGACCTCGGCGCCGGCTGCGGTTCGGGAATCTACGCGGCCAGCAGCGGCACCGTCGTCTACGCCGGTCTCTACGGAACCTACGGCAACTTCATTTTGATCCAGCACGCGAACGGCATCTCCACCGGGTATGCCCATATTCGCTCGGGCGGCATCTTCGTCTCCAACGGCGAGAGCGTCTCCGCGGGGGAGAACATTGCCAGCGTTGGGGAGACCGGTGCGGCCAGCGGCTGCCACCTCCACTTCGAGGTGCGCACCAACGGCAGCCAGATCAACCCGGTTCCGTTCATGTCGGACCGGGGCGCGTCCCTTGGCTAGGGACACCGACCGACGGGGGTGGCGCAAGAAGCCCTCCCGTCTGTTCGCGGCGGTCGCCCTAGGAGCGGTCTCGGCATCCGTGGGCGTCGCGGCGCCGGCGGCGTTCGCCGAGCCCGGCTACCCCAGCTGGGACGAGGTGGCGAAGGCCAAGCTCAGCGAAGCAACCAAGCAGGCCGAGATCGAATCGATCACCGAGCTTCTCCAGGGCCTGCAGGTTTCGGCGACGGCGGCCACCAAAGCCTCGCTGATCGCGGCGGAGGCCTACCGGGTCGCGCTGGACGACCTCGAAGCGGCCACGGCCCGTGAAGCGAGCCTGGCGAAGCAGGCCCAGACGGCGGAGGCCCGTGCCGCGACCTCGAAGCTGCGGGCTGGCCTGATCGCAGCCCACCTGGCGAAGACCGGCGCCCAGGATCTGTCGCTGAGCCTGTTTCTCAACGGCGACAACTCCGATGAGTTGCTTGGGCGGCTCGGCACCGCGAGCAAGCTGAGTGAGCAGTCGGACACGATCTACCGCGAAGCGCTGCAGGATAAGAACACCTCCGAGTCGCTCGGGGAGCAGGCGGCATCCGCTGCCGAGGAACGCACCCGGCTCAGCGCGGAATCGCTGGCCAGGTACGAGGCGGCGAATGTGGCCGCGCAGGCCGCCGCGACGGCCTACGAGACCGAGCAACGGCGCTCCACCGAGCTGTTCGCGCAGCTGGCCCTGTTGAAGGACACCACGGCCGAGGCCGAACGCGCCTACCGAGCCGGTCAGGATGCCGAGGCGGCGACGGAGGCCCTCGCCCGGTCGCAGGCGGCGGCCGCCCAAAAGACCGCAGCCGACGCCCAGAAGGCCGCGGGCGGCAAGAGCACGCCCCGGCAGCCCGCGCCCCAGCCCGCAGCACAGCAGCCCGCGTCACGGCCGGTCACCCCGGCCCAGGCGGCCCAGCCGGCAGCCCCGGCAGCCCCTGCGGCTC
>NZ_SOFT01000039.1:0-1470 GCF_004402645.1 Cryobacterium sp. TMT2-42-4 | reverse complement strand
GGCGTTTACCGAAAAATTGCCGCGTCTACGTGACGACGGATGCGTGCCGCCGGCCCAGTAGCGGATGCCCGCAGCGGGCCCAGGGCGCGTTGCTCTGCTCCTCCACAATGCGGGTGTGATCAGGTTATCCACAGGGCGCTGGCGAGTGCCGATCTGGGGCCTCGAATGTCAGTGGTCACCCGTAACGTGTGTCTCATGAAGCCCTCCTATTGTGAGCAGCTAGAGAGCCTGGGTCGTCACTTCGATGCGATCCGGGAGACGCAGGCGGAGTCCGCCCGGGTCGACGCCCGCCTGACCGAACAGGTCGATCAGGCCCGCCGGTTCGCCGAAGCCCTGGCCCGGAACGCGGCCCAGGCAGCCAAAGACAAGGCCAGGGAGGGATCACTGACACTGGCCGGGGTGCCGCAGGCCCGGTGGGATGCCGCGATGGTCGCCGAACGGGAGTTCGTCACCGAACTGGCGTGCACCCTGCGAATGCCGGTGCGCTCGACCGAGACCCTGATCGCCGAAAGCCAGACCCTGATGAACGAGCTGCCCGCCACCTTGGCCGCGCTGCAGGACGGGTCGATCACCTACCGGCATGCGCAGGTCATCATGAACCAGGCCTGGTTCCTCCCCGCCGAGGCACTGGCCGGTTTCGAAGAGGCCCTGCTGAAATCCGCTCCGCACCTGACCGTGGCCAACCTCAAGTACAAGGCCCGGATCATGCGGGAACGGCAGCACCCGGAGTCGATCACAGCCCGGCACCAAAAATCGGTGGCCGACCGCAAGGTGATCTTCGAGCCCGAGGCCGACGGGATGGCCTCGCTACACTGGCTCGACTCGGCCGAGAAGGTGACAGCCGGGTACGACCGCCTCACCGTGATGGGGATGAGCCTGCAGGGCCCGAACGAGACCCGCACACTCACCCAGCTGCGGGCAGACGTGTTCGAAGACCTGATCCTCGACGGGGTCACCGCGTCAGGGCTGGGCCAGGGTGTTCGCGGGTCGGTGCACGTGACCGTCCCGGTGATGACGCTCCTCGGCCACTCCGAGGCCCCCGGGCACCTCGAGGGATACGGACCGATCGACCCCGACACCGCACGCGAGATCGCGGCTCGGGCACCCGGCTTCATCCGGATCCTGACCCACCCGGACACGGGAGCGGTGCTCTCGGTCGGGCGCACCCGCTACAAGGTGCCGAAAGAACTGCGACGGTACCTCCGGGTGCGAGACGAAACCTGCCGGTGGCCGGGCTGCCGCCGGGCGGCGACCCAGTGCGACATCGACCACACCCTCGACTGGCAGTACGACGGGCTGACGGAGCACGACAACCTCGCGCATCTGTGTCCAGCCGACCATGCACTGAAGTCAGAGACCCGGTGGACCTACACGCACCTCCCGGACGGAACCCTGAAGTGGACCTCGCCGACCGGGCGCACGTTCATCAGTGAGCCAGCCACGATCATCCGCCCACCGGGGAAGCGGCCG
>NZ_SOFT01000043.1:0-1241 GCF_004402645.1 Cryobacterium sp. TMT2-42-4 | reverse complement strand
GGGCGAATTCCAGCGGTCGTCGCAACACTGATTGGTTAGCTGGATCGCAGTGCGTCGGCGAGGAGCTGGGCTGGTGTTGTCCAACCGAGTCGCTTCCGGGGCCTGTTGTTGATCTTGATCGCGACAGCGGCGAGGTCATCGGCGCTGTGGATGGCGAGGTCGGTGTGCTTGGGGAAGTATTGCCGCAGCAGTCCGTTCATGTTCTCGTTGGATCCGCGTTGCCAGGGCTTGCCGGCGTGAGCGAAGAACACGCCGTCGGTGAAGAGGGAGGCGATCTTGTCGTGGCTGGCCATTTCGGCGCCCTGGTCCCAGGTCAAAGTGCGCCGGAGTTCCTGAGGTAGGGCAGACATCGCGGTGATGAGCGATGCGTTGACTTCAGCTGCGGTGTGCCCGCCGGGGAGGTGGAGGAGGACGGCGTAGCCGCTCTTGCGGTCTACCAGGGTGCCGATCGCCGAACGGGTGCGCGTGCCGATGATGAGGTCGCCTTCCCAGTCTCCGAACCGAGACCTGTCGTTTACGACCTGGGGGCGGTGGTCGATCAGGGTCGCTGGTGCGATGAAGCGTGGGGCGCGTACGTCGGGGCGCCGTCGACGCTTGCGCAGTGCCCTGCCCGTTCTTAGGTGTGGTATCAATTTCCTGGTCAAACCGCTGTTACCCGGCCAGTACAGGGCCTGGTAGATCGTTTCGTGGCACACGTGCCACGATCGTTTCTGTGGGTGAGTGTCTCGTAGCCAGTAGCTGATCTGTTCGGGGCTCCAGTCAAGTTTCAGTTTGTCTTGAACCAGGTCTCGGAGCTGGAGGTCTTGCCCGATGCGCCCTGTTCGCGCCCGTCGGGCCTTCTCTCGAGCTCGAGCGTGGGCCAGGACAGCGTCGTACTGGCCGCGGTCGTGTTTTCGCATGTTGCGGCGAAGCTCGCGGCTGATCGTCGACGGTGACCGGCCAAGTCGCCGGGAGATCTCCCGGATGGAGAATCCTTCTCGTGTGAACAAAGCGATCCGCTCACGTTCGATCAGGCTCAGGTACCGTTCGTGTCTGTCCGCCTCAGCAAGTCGTAGCGGCGCGATCCCACCACGTTGAGATCGCCAACGGTGGCCGGTCGTGCGTCCGATCCCGACGCGCTTCGCGGCGGCGATCGGTCCGATCCCGGCAAGGATGAGTTTCCAATACTCGTCTTCGCGGTTGAGGTTTCTCTTGCGCCCACGTCTGGCCATCTTCACACTCCAAATCTTGGTGGAGTGTTG